>CAYGRF010000015.1:15745-32070 GCA_964352275.1 uncultured Caulobacterales bacterium | reverse complement strand
GTGATGAAGCTCGCGGTCAAACATCCCGATATGCGCGGTACGGGTATTTTCCTAAAAGAACTGGCCGGGCTGGGTCTTGCGACGCCGCCGGGACTTTCAGGATTTACGGGCGGCGGACGCGCGCGGCCATCTCCGGTGGTTCGGCTGTTTTCCTACCTGACGCCTAAGAGTGGTGTTACGGCGTCCATTGATTTGGACGGGATTGAAATCCCCTTCTCCCCGCATGCGGGGAGAAGTACCGCCCAAGGCGGGGATGGGGGGCAATCTTCGGCCAAGATGGCTCATCCCCCCCCATCGACTCCCGCGTTTTTACAAAACACAGGACCCACTTCCCCCCGCAAGCGGGGAGAAGAAGAAATTGTCCAAGTACCGCTCATCAAGCTCGCCTGGGGACGCTCCGGCGACAAAGGTAATAAAGCCAATATCGGTATCATTGCCCGCAAACCGGAATATGTGCCCTATATTTGGGCCGCATTAACACCGGATATGATCGGGGAGACATTTTCTCATTTTGCCGATGATCCAGCGGCCCTAGAAAAGTTTTATCTACCCGGGTCAAATGCCATCAATATTCTCATGGATAATGTGCTTGGCGGCGGCGGCCCGGCCTCACTGCGCAATGACGCGCAAGGCAAGGGATTTGCGCAAATATTGCTCGCAAAACCCATTCCGGTATCTCAAACCATAGCCAACGCATTGGAAACCACATAATGGCTGTCTTTCAATCCAAAGTGAATACAAGCTCCGATAGTTTTAAAGAAAACCGAGCGGATATGCTGGGCTTGATCGATAAACTCAACAAGCTAAACGCCCGCGCACCCGCATTATCGGCATCAAAAAAGCCTAAGTTTGATAAGCGCGGGCAAATCCTGCCGCGCGAGCGTCTAGCACGCCTTTTAGATCCCGGCATGCCTTATCTCGAAATTGGTAATTTGGCGGGCTACATGCTCGACACATCCAAGGAAGAAAAGTCCATTCCCGGCAGTTCGATTATGGCGGGCATCGGCTTTATCAATGGGGTTCGCACAGTCATTGTTGTCGATGATAGCGGCATCAAAGCCGGGTCTCTGACAACGGCGGGCGGGTACCGCCTTGGCCGCGCGCAAGAGATCGCGCTCGCGCAAAACTTGCCTTTCGTGCATTTGGTCGAAAGCGCGGGCGGTGATTTGATGAATTACACCGTCGAAGGTTTCCTGAAAGGCGGAACATTATTTGCCAATCTGGCGCGCCTATCCAAGGCTGGCATTCCCGTTCTGGCGATCCTGCATGGCTCGTCGACGGCGGGCGGTGCCTATATGCCGGGCTTGTCGGATTATGTGGTCGGGGTGAAAGGCGGCGGCAAAGCCTTTTTGGCTGGACCCCCTCTCCTTAAAGCCGCTACAGGCGAAATTGCCACAGACGCAGAGCTTGGCGGAGCTGAAATGCATGCGAGCGTCTCCGGCCTTGTCGAATATCTCGCCGAACATGACGGCGAAGCGGTGCTCATGATGCGTGAAGTCGTGGCGCGCCTAGGATGGAATGATAACTGCCCCGCGCCGCCCAAACGGCTTTGGGCTGAGCCGGTATATGACGCGGACGAAATCGCAGGTATAGTACCGATAAATTACCGCAAACCCTATGATGTTCGCGAAGTGGCTGCGCGCATCGTGGACGGGTCTGATTTTTCAGATTTTAAACCGCGATACGGCGTCTCCACCGTGTGTTTGCAGGCCGAAATATACGGCCAGAAATGCGGCATCATATCCAATAACGGCCCGATTGATCCGGACGGCGCGACCAAAGCTGCACAGTTTATCCAATTGATGGACCAAGCGGATACGCCTTTGATTTTCCTGCAAAACACAACCGGTTACATGGTCGGCAAAGCCTATGAGCAAGGCGGCATGATCAAGCATGGCTCCAAAATGATCCAAGCCGTGACGAACACGTCCGTGCCCCGCATCACCATGATGATTGGTGCGAGCTTTGGCGCTGGTAATTATGGTATGTGCGGACGCGGATATGATCCCGATTTCCTGATGACATGGCCCAATGCCATGACCGGCGTTATGGGCGGCGAACAGGCGGCCACCGTGATGGAAATCGTCGCGGGCGCACAAGCGGAGCGCGCCGGGATTGAGATTGACCCAAAAATCTCAGCGCAAAGACGAGCCATGCTCATGCATGTCTTTGATAGCCAAGCCGGTGCGTTTTACACATCCGGGCACCTCTGTGATGACGGTATGATCGACCCGCGTGACACGCGGCATGTCCTCGGCTTTCTACTAGCGACAGTCTGGGAAGGCCGTAATCGCCGCGTAAAAGAAAACAGCTTCGGCATAGCGAGGATGTGATGGCGCAGTTACCTGAAACCACGAAAATCATGAATGAGCTTGACGGCGGATGGCTGACCATTTGGCTTAATTCGCCCGAGAACCGCAATGCTCTATCCGAAACTCTAACCGCTGATCTGACGAACACGCTTCTAGCCGTTAAAGATGACCGATCTGTGCGCGGTATTACACTGCGCGGCAAGGGCGGCATATTTTGCGCAGGCGGCGACCTGAAAAGCTTTAATGCCGGGCAATCCGCCGGCGCGGCCAAAGATATGTTTTACGCCATGAACCGCAAAGCTGGCGATATGTTTGATCTGATCATGTCCATGCCGCAAGTAGTGATCGCCTATGTCGAGGGCGCGGCGATTGCGGGCGGGCTTGGATTGATGTGTTGCGCAGATGTTATAGTTGTGAACGCGGACGCTAAATTTGCTTTGACCGAGACCATGATTGGCATTGCTCCCGCACAAATCGCGCCGATCGTTGTTGCGCGGGCCGGATTGCCCAAGGCAAGGCGGCTCATGCTGACGGGAGCGCGCTTTTTGGGGGCGCAAACGCCGGACTATAATCTTTCGGATTTCGTTGTCGCCTCACCGGAAGAGTTTATGGCTGTTCAAGCAGACATTAAAAAAGGCGTAATAAAGTGCGCGCCGGGCGCCGTGGGCGTGACCAAGGAAATCCTGATCGCCACACCGCATTTAACCCGGGAGCAGCAAAAAGATTTTGCAGCAGAAAAGTTCGCGCAGTGCATTTTGAGCGAAGAGGGCCGAGAGGGCATTGCAAGCTTTCTTGAGAAGCGCAAACCGAAATGGGCAGTGTGAGATGCAAAGGTCAAATCAGATGAAAACACCTTTTACCTCTATCCTTATTGCCAACCGCGGCGAGATTGCCTGCCGCATTATGCGCACAGCACAATCCATGGGATTGACCACGGTTGCGGTTTACTCTGATGCGGATATACATGCGCCGCATGTGAAAATGGCCGACAAAGCCGTGCATATCGGAGCGTCTCCCGCAGGAGAAAGCTATCTGGACATGGGTAAAATCCTTACCGCCGCCAAAGAGACGGGCGCGCAGGCCATTCATCCCGGTTATGGGTTTTTATCGGAAAACGCAGCCTTTGCCGGGGCGTGTGAAAAGGCCGGAATTATCTTCATCGGGCCGAAGCCTGACGCAATAGATTTAATGGGCGATAAGGCCAAATCCAAGCGCCGCATGATCGAAGCGGGCGTTCCGTGTGTTCCCGGTTATCAGGGCGAAGCGCAAGACGACGCAACATTGCTGAACGAATCCAAATCTATCGGGTTTCCGATTATGGTCAAAGCCGCAGCAGGCGGCGGCGGGCGCGGGATGCGCTTTGTCGATGATCCCAAAAAGCTTGCTGACGCGATAAAAGATGCGCGCTCTGAAGCCTCTAACGCATTTGGCTCCAATGTCCTGATATTAGAACGCGCCGTGCAGCAGCCCCGCCATGTGGAAATTCAAGTTTTTGCTGACCGATACGGCAATACTGTGCATCTCGGCGAGCGCGATTGTTCCGTACAAAGACGCCACCAGAAGGTTTTAGAGGAAGCGCCCTGCCCTGTGATGACGCCAAAGCTACGCGCTGCCATGGGCGCAGCGGCGGTTAAGGCGGCCAAAGATATTGGTTATGTCGGAGCGGGCACTGTTGAATTTATGCTGGACGCGGCAGGCGAATTTTTCTTTCTTGAGATGAACACACGTCTGCAAGTTGAGCACCCGGTCACAGAAATGGTGACAGGGTTGGATTTAGTGGCTCTACAGATTCGCGCCGCGCGCGGTGATAAATTGGATTTGAGTCAAGACGATATTACCCTGACGGGTCATGCGATTGAGGCCAGGCTTTATGCCGAGGACCCGGCGGCGGATTTCCTCCCGGCCACAGGCCCGGTTCATCTGTTTGATCCGGCCAGCGGAGACGGCATACGCATTGATAGCGGCATTGAAACAGGCGGAGAAGTCTCGCCCTATTATGACCCTATGATCGCGAAAATCATTGCCTACGGCGAAACCCGCGAAGAGGCGCGTACACGCCTTATTGCAGCTTTAAACAATACCGCTTTATTCGGCCTGAAAACCAATAAAGCATTTTTGGTGGACGCCCTCTCCCACCCCGTATTTGCGGACGGCGAAGCAACCACAGCCTTTATCGGTGAGAATTTCCCAAAGGCAGCACTAACGCAGGATCCACTCTCGGCGCAGGACGCTATTACGGCCTCGCTCATTCAATTTATGCTCGCCAGTGATCGGGCGCGCAACAACAGCCTTTCTGTCCCGTGCGAGCTAATGAACTGGTCAAGCGCCACGAAAATCAGCACCCCGTTTGCGTATGACAATTGGACGGTTTTGATTACCCCCCAAAGAGGCGCCGATTTCATAGCCTCTATTGGGGATGAGACCTATGCGCTCACGCTGCTGGATTGGGATCGCTCATCTATAAAACTGTCTATCAATGGAGCGCGCCGAGCCGCGCGGTTTTACACCAACAGCCCAGCGCATTTGGCGTTCTCGGTGGAAGCTAAGACATTCAATGTCTCCAATAAAATTGCCATGATGGACAGTCAGGACGAGACCGCAGGAGCAGGCTCGATTACCGCACCTATGCACGGTGCTCTGCTGGAAGTTTTTGTTAAACCCGGCGACACGGTCACAAAAGGTCAGCGCCTTGCTATATTGGAGGCCATGAAAATGCAGCATGAAATTTTGGCTGAAATTAACGGAACCGTGACAGAGGTACACGTTCAGGCCGGAGGACAAATTGCGGCGGATACGGTCATGATCGAAATCTGCGCAGGAGAAATTTAGGATGCAAGCAGCCTTTGATTTTAAAGACGAATGCGATTCTATTGCGGCTATTTTAGACGACAAATCAGAGGCGGATTTCCAGACCGAAACCCTGTTCAAAGGCTGGACAGTCAATGATATTATTGGACACCTGCACCTTTGGAATATCGCTGCCGATGAAACCCTGCATGAGCCCGACGCGTTCCAAACCTTCATTATCGATGCGATGAAACAGTTATTTGCCGGAAAATCTCATCCGGAAATGCAAAAACAGTTCTTAGGCGGCAAGTCAGGGCGGGCTTTGTTTGAGGTATGGCGGGATTATTACCCGTCTATGGCGGAGCGGTTTGCAACCGCTGACCCTGACGCGCGGGTAAAATGGGCCGGGCCCGACATGTCGGTACAATCCTGCATTATTGCCCGGCAGATGGAACATTGGGCCCACGCGCAAGCCATATTTGATGTGTTCGGCCTTGAGCGGGTAAATGCAGACCGGCTTAAAAATGTCGCCCATATCGGCGTCACAACCTATAGCTGGTCTTTCAAGGTCAAAGGCGAAGCGCCAATATTGCCCAAACCCTATGTGCGACTAACCGCGCCGTCCGGCGACATTTGGGAATGGAACGAGCCGCAAGACGATAATATCGTCGAAGGCACCGCTACGGAATTTTGCCAAGTCGTCACGCAATGCCGGAATATCGGTGATATGTCCCTATGCACCACAGGCGAAGCCGCGACGCGGTGGATGGAAATCGCGCAATGTTTTGCAGGCAGCCCCGAAACCCCGCCAGCGAAGGGCGTGAGGCGGAAAGCGTAACGAACTGATGTCATATGAAAACACCCCTTAGATGGGGCCACACACTAAGCTTGCATCATAGTACAATGGCATGCCGGTGCGTTTTTAACGAAAGCTATTGAATCATTGCACAATATCAATCTAGTTTCCCACAACATTCGTACTATATTTAATATAGAATCCTTGTTTACAAGTTAGTTTTAGCGCCCTCCAATGACACCATTCGCCTTCAATATACGGCACTTATGCCTTGCACTGGCTCTTGGCTTGAGTGCCTGCGCCACAGTGGTTCCGCCATTGCCCAGCACGGCCCCCAGAATTGAAACACCTGACAGGTTTGATGATCCTGATATGCTTAAAGCCGAAAACTTAAATTTCGACCCGGAGGTTGCCAACTGGTGGGCTGATTTTGAAGACCCTTTTATGACCAGTCTTATCAATCAAGCGCTTGGGCACAATAAAAGCATCGCGGCCGCGCAAGCCAACATAAACACCGCTCAGGCTTTACTGCGCGCTCAAACCTTATCAGGCGAGATTAGTACGCAATCCATAGGCGGCCTGGATCTCGGGCGGGGATCGGGGCAAGGCGGAAATCCAAACTTAGCAGCATCAGGTTCGCTCGCGGCAAATTGGGAAAATGACCGTTTTGGACGCATCGCAGCCTTGATACGACGCGCAGATTTTGACGTAAAAACCGCGCAAGAAGCCCGGCGCGACATCGCTGTCACGATTGCGGCTGAAACCGCTGCCGCCTACATTGATCTTCGCGGGTCGCAAACCCGTCTGGGCGTGGCGCAAAGCAATGTTGAAATTCAGCGCGAAGGACTGGACCTTTTAACCACCCTTTTTGATAATGGACGCGCTAATAAACTCGACACCGAACGCGCCCAGTCGCAATTTCGCACAACCCTCGCCGCCCTTCCCCCGCTTGAAGCCGACATTCGCAATGCTGCCTCCCGGTTGACCGCGCTGACGGGTCAGTCCTTCCGCAATGACGAAGACATCATATCCAAAGCGCTCAGCGAGCCCGGCATGATCCCTCAGCTTCAAAAGCCGCTTTTGACCGGCGCACCCGAAGAAATGATACGCCGCCGTCCCGATATTCGAGCGGCCGAGGCAGAAATTGGCGCGCTTTTATCACTGAGCGAGGCCGAACGGGCACGGCTGTTTCCCGTGATTACGCTCGGCGCTGATATATCGGCTGTTTTTCGCGACGGTATCAGCATCGGGGATAGCCTTGGCTTTGGGCTTGGCCCGTCTATCCGCTGGGAAGGGCCCGATCTACGCCAAGTTTACGCAGATATTGATGTTGCCGATGCGCGCACCCGCGCGGCAGTAACCCGGTATGAGGCGGCTGTTATAACGGCTTTGAGCGAAGCAGAAATTGCTTTAACGAATTACCGACAAGAACGCGCCCGCCAATCAGACCTCATCGCCGCGGCAGAGTCCGCTGACAGGGCAGTGGAACTAGCGCGGCTTCGGTTTGAAGAAGGGCTTGATGATTATTTGGACGTGATTGATGCGCAGCGCACTCTGCTCATTACCCAAGACACACTTGAGCGAAGCCGGCTTGAAATCGCGCGGCGCGCTATTGCTGCTTACCGAACATTGGGCGGCATATGGAATACGGAGCGGCTCGACGCTATGATGCACGCCGAAGAAGGACAAGATCAATGAAACGGATCATTTTGACACTTATCGCGGCGGCTATGTTTGTGCCAGCGATTGACGCCTTCGCTCAGCGCGGCCCGGCCAATGTTTTCGCCGAACCAGTAACGGAACGAGAGTTCTCCCGCGAGATTGAAGCGCTTGGCACATTAGAGCCCAATGAGCAGGTTGACTTGACACTGAATGTGGCTGACCGGGTGCGCTCAATTTATTTTGATGACGGGGAGCGCGTCCGCGAGGGCAAAACACTCCTGTCACTGGCCCAACGTGAGCAAGCCGCGCTTGTCGAAGCCGCAGAGGCCGATGTTGAGGAGGCTCTACAACAATTTGAGCGGATTGAGCGCTTGCAAGCCGCGCAAGCCGTATCTAAGGCGGAACTGGACGAAGCGCAGCGGCGTCTAAATAGCGTTCAAGCTACACTCAGAGCTCTGCAATCCCGGCAACGTGACCGGGTGCTGGTAGCGCCTTTTGACGGTGTTTTAGGTTTCCGACAGGTCAGCGTCGGATCATTTGTACGCGCAGGCGACATTGTTGCCACGCTTATTGATGATAGCGAAATGAATCTTGATTTTGATGTCCCATCGATTTTCTTACGATCAGTTGTTCCGGGTACTGAAATAACGGCCCAGACGGATGATCTGCCCGGAGAAATATTTCGCGGCACGGTTGCCAATCTGAACAACCGGATTGATCCTGTTACCCGCAGCGTTACCGCCCGCGCTAGCCTGCCCAATGATGAGCGGATATTGCGCTCCGGCATGTTTATGCGCGTGACGGTTCGCGCCGCGCCGCGCCGCGCCCTCGCCGTCCCTGAAGAAGCCATTCAGCCCCTCGGCCCTAAAACCTACGTTTGGCGTTTGGTTGGGGAAGACGGTAAAAATATCGCGCGCCGCACAGAAGTGCAGCTTGGCACACGGAGCGATGGCTATGTGGAAATCGTTAGCGGCGTCTCGCGCGGCGACAAAGTTGTCACCGAAGGCATCATCCGCGTGCGAGAAGGCGCGCCAGCAGTCATCAGGGAGAAATCCATGTTGGAGCCCGGCGGACAAATATCAAACTCTGGCAGCCCCGCCTCACGTCAACCCACCTAAAGAGGCCCCGGCATGATACTGTCCGATACTGCCATAAAACGCCCGGTCTTTGCCACTGTGCTTGCACTAATGATGGTGATTTTTGGGATCGTATCTTTCGAGCGTCTCAGCTTGCGCGAATATCCCGATATTGACGCACCAATTGTGTCAATCGACACGCGATATTCCGGGGCGTCCGCATCCGTTGTGGAGACGCGCATCACGCAAATTATAGAGGACCGCATCGCCGGGGTGGAAGGCATACGCTCAATCGACTCCGATTCGTCTGATGGACGCTCACGCATCACAGTCGAATTTGGCGTTAATCAGGATATTGATGTCGCTGCCAACGATATTCGCGACCGCATATCAGGCGTATTGGATAACCTTCCGGAAGACGCCGACCCGCCGGAAGTAGAAAAAGCCGACTCGAACGACGATGTGATTATATGGCTGAATTTAGCGGCTGAAGACCTGACCACACCGGAGATTTCTGATTATGCCGAGCGGTTTCTGGTCGACCGCTTTTCTGCCCTTGATGGTGTTGCCCGCGTCAGGGTGGGCGGAGCGCGCAATTATGCTTTGCGGGTTTGGATTGACCGCAGGGAACTCGCGGCACGTAATCTGACAGTAACCGACATAGAACGGGCCCTGCGGCAGGAAAACATCGAAGCGCCGGCAGGCTCAATCGAATCCACGACCCGCTCATATACCGTTCGTATCGACAGGACATTTCAAACACCCGAGCAATTTGCGAATCTGGTCATCGCTGAAGGCGAAGGTGGCTATCTTGTACGGCTTGGCGACATCGCCCGCGTTGAACGCGGCACGACCGAAGACAGAAACATGTTTCGCGGGAACGGCGTTCCCATGGTGGGACTCGGTATTATTAAACAATCAACTGCGAACACTGTGGATGTTGCAAAAGCCGCCCGCGAGCTCGCAGATCGCCTGAACGATACCCTCCCCGAAGGCATGGTAATTGCGCGAAGTTTTGACAGTTCCGTGTTTATTTCTGCCTCAATTCGCGAAGTTTATGTGACTCTGGCCATTGCCGTTGCTCTTGTCACATTGGTGATTTTCTTATTTTTAGGGAGCGTCAGAGCTACGCTTATTCCGGCAATCACAGTACCCATATCCATCATAGCAACATTTTCTCTGTTGTTTGCGCTTGGACTGTCGATCAATCTACTCACGCTTTTGGCGCTTGTTCTCGCCATCGGTCTGGTCGTGGATGATGCCATTGTTGTGCTTGAAAATGTCTCACGGCGCATAGACGAAGAAGGCGAAACGCCGCTTGTTGCCTCATATCTCGGTACGCGCCAAGTCGGCTTTGCCGTGGTAGCGACCACCCTCGTTCTGATTTCTGTGTTTGTGCCGATTACGTTCCTACAGGGCGATGTCGGGCGTTTGTTCACGGAATTTGCACTAACAATGGCGGCGGCCGTGTGTATTTCAAGCCTTTTGGCTCTCACCTTGACGCCCATGATGGCGTCCAAATTGCTGAGAACCAAGAAAAAAGACCGGTTCATCTCCTTCCTCCCCCGCGCTGTTGACCGTATGTTTAAACATCTGCGCAATATTTATGGCTGGGTATTAGACCGGATCATTCCGCGTCCGCTAATGGTTGGTCTTGTACTTGTCGGCTTGCTGGGCGGAGCCTATCAATTATCGCAAACCGTTGAACAGGAATATGTTCCCCGTGAAGATCGCGGTGCATTCTTTGTCTCAATACGCGGCCCGCAAGGCGCATCTTATGCCTACATGGAACGCTATCTTGATGAGGTTGAACGCCGCCTTATCCCCTTTACAGAACCAGGAGCCAATGGAGAGCCGCCCGAAGTCAACCGCCTGCTCATCCGCGCGCCGGGTTTTGGCGGAGCGTCGTTTAACCGGGGCTTTGTCATCGTGGTGTTGAACGATTGGAGCCAGCGTAGACCTGCCAATGAAATTATCGGAGATGTTAACCGAAAGCTTTCAGACCTACCTGGCGTTGTTGGTTTTGCCATAATGCGTCAAGGCCTCGGCGGGGGCACGGGCAAACCTGTACAATTCGTGATTGGCGGGCCAAGCTATGAGGTATTAACCGAATGGCGGGATACATTTGTGACCGCGCTGGAGCAATATAATCCGGGCCTTGTCGATATTGACTGGGATTACAAAGAAACGCAGCCGCAATACCGTATTCAAGTCGATTACGACCGGGCGGCTGATTTGGGCGTCACCGTGGCTGATATTGGCAATACGCTGCAAACCATGCTCGGTTCGCGCCGAGTTACGACATATATTGATAATGGCGAGGAATATGATGTGATCCTAGAGGGACTAAGGTCCGATCAAAATACGCCAAATGATGTACAGAACATTTATGTGCGCTCCAACCGATCAGGACAACTCGTCCCTCTGTCAAATTTAATCTCGATCACAGCAATTGCCGACAGTCCGTCCCTGAACCGCTATAACCGTGTCCGAGCAATCACCATAGAAGCAGGCTTGCAGCCCGGCGTGTCATTAGGCGCAGCTCTTGACGATATGCTGCGGATCGCCCGCGCGTCACTGCCCACGGAAGCCACGATTGATTTTAAAGGCCAATCGTTGGACTTTAAAACATCCGGCAGTTCTATTCTGTTTGTTTTCGCGGTTGGGCTTATTATTGTTTTCCTAGTTTTGGCCGCACAATTTGAGAGTTACCGGCACCCGGTCATCATCATGCTGTGCGTACCCGCCACACTCGCCGGGGGGCTATTGGGTCTCTGGCTTACTGGAAACACGCTGAACATCTACACACAAATCGGATTGATAATGCTCATTGGACTTGCTGCGAAAAACGGTATTTTGATTGTAGAGTTTGCTAACCAACTCCGGGATCAAGGACGACCGTTTGACGCCGCTTTGCGCGAAGCCTCCCTCGCCCGTTTTAGGCCCATTGTAATGACCTGCCTGACAACCATGGCCGGGACATTGCCCTTGATATTGTCTAGCGGCGCTGGCGCAGAAACCCGCTCCGCCATTGGCATTGTGATCCTGTTTGGCGTGCTATCAGCGATGATCGTGACCGTATTGTTCGTACCGCCCATGTACGCTCTCATCGCACGCGGATCCGGGTCAACGGGTGATGTCGCCCGCAAGCTGGAAGAAGAGAGAAACCAGAAAACTGGAACGGCGGCAGCCCCGGCTGAATAAAGCTGGAGCGCCGCCCTGCAAATCACCCTAGGGCAAAACCGAGCGGCGGCCTTGCTGCGGCTCATTGGCCTTAAGGTTTTACCCCGTAAACATGGCATAACAACATTGATCGGGGTGGTTTCAAGCAGATCTCTTTAAAACATGTTCGGCAGTGCTAAAGAGATTTGCGGAATAAATGTAATCAGCAGCAAGGCCACGATAAGCGCTGAATAAAACGGCCAAATTGACTTCACAGCATCCTCAACCGGAATTTTCCCAACAGCCGCACCGACGAACAACACAGCGCCTACTGGCGGCGTTACAAGTCCAATCCCAAGATTGATCATCATAATGATACCGAAATGAACAGGATCAACACCGACAGCCATAACTACTGGCAGTAAGATAGGCGTCATAATGACGATCAGGGGCGACATATCCATGAAAGTACCGAGCAAAAGCAGGATGACATTCACAATCAAAAGCACGCCAATGGGACTGTTTGTAACAGACGTAATCAGGCTTGCGAGCTGCGTCGGTGCTTCAAGAATAGCCAGCGCATAACCGAACGCTGTTGCCGCCCCGATAATGAGCATCACCATGGCCGTGATTTTCACAGACTCTTTTGATGCTTTAAACAAGGCCTTCAGACCGAGCGTTCGGTAGGCGAACATCCCGATAATCATTGTGTATATCACTGCGATAGACGAACTTTCGGTGGCCGTAAAAATACCTGATAGAATGCCGCCCATAATTATCACCGCGGTCATTAAACCGGGAATCGCAAACAGGATCGCTTTGAGGAATGTTCTCCACCCCGGGAACTTGCCCGGCGCATAGCCGCGCTTAATCGCGACACGCCATGCCACAATCATCAGAAGTCCAGCAGTTAAAATCCCCGGCACAATACCGGCGAGAAACAAATCGCCTATGGAGACGCCAATACCGGACGCCGCCGAATAAATAATCATATTATGAGAGGGCGGGATCAACAGTCCGACAATCGCCGCTGTGACCGTCACATTGACCGCGTAGTCACCATCATAGCCTCGCTCTTTCATTAGCGGCATCAAGGTCGAACCCATAGCAGACGCGCTGGCAATCGCTGAGCCGGATACCGCGCCAAATAATGACGACGCGCCTACATTCACGAGGCCCAATCCGCCGCGCGGACGGCCAAAAGTACCTTCGGCAATTTGCACAAGCCGCTCTGCTATCCCCGATCGGTACATCAGATCCCCGGCAAAGATGAAGAACGGGATCGCCATGAGAGAGAAAACGCTAACCCCGGCGGCCATGCGCTGAAATGCGACAATCAGAGGAATATCCAGCACCATAAATGTTGCCATGGCAGAACCCAAAAGCGCAAACGCTACGGGCACGCCCATGGCGAGCAGAATAATAAGAACGACAAGAAGAATAAGGATTTCCATTATGCGTCTCCGTCGAAAGCTTTTATTTCGCCAATTTCGGCCTTCTCCGCCGGATCGTCTAAAATACGTTCAATTGAGAATAGCGCGATTAACGCGCCTGCAATTGGGATAGCCATATAAGCCATGCCTCGCGGAATACCGAGCGACGGGATGACATGGGTCCATGTGCGCACAACAAGTTCGCCGCCCCACCACAGCATGGCAAGACCGCATAATCCGACAACGCCGTTTGAAGCGATCCGCATTTTCCGGCGGTTGGACTTACTAACCATGTTCTCAATGGCAATAATGCGAATATGGAAACCGTCGCGGACGCCTGCGGCGCCGGCTAAAAATATAAACCAGATCATAAGCGTCAAAGCACTTTGCTCTGACCAAGACGGGCTGGAGCCCAAGACATAACGTCCAAACACTTGCCATCCGACGATAAACGTCATTAACAGCAGGCCAATAGCCGAGACGACTAATAAGGCGTCTGCCGCTTTATGCGTAACGCGCGCGAGCATATTCTCTGACATTATACCTCCATGGACTGGATAGATTTCACCAGTGCTTTTTGTTGGTCGGATACGAGATATTTGTCCCAAACCGGTTTCATCAAATCGCTAAAGGCGGATTGGTCTTCAACCTCATTGGCTTTGACGCCCGCAGCCAAAAGCTCCCGTCTCGCATCATCCACTCGTTTGTCCCAAAGCTCGCGCATCATCGGAACCGAATCCCGCGCGGATTGACGAACAATCTCGCGGTCTGCATTGGATAATTTATTCCAGCGACTTAGCGACATGACGAGGATTTCCGGCGCCATCACATGACGGGTCAGGCTGTAATATGGCGCGGCTTCAAAATGCCGTCCGCTTTCATAAGAGGGCCAATTATTCTCTGCGCCGTCAATCACGCCCTGAACAAGCGATTGATACACCTCGCCGAGCGACATCGGCGTCGGATCGGCATCAAGCGCCTTAATCATCGACACATAGAGATCAGAATTTTGCACCCGAATTTTCATGCCCTTCATATCGGACGGTTTTAATATCGGGCGTTTGGTGTTGTAAAAGCTACGCTCGCCGGAATCGTAAAAACACAAACCGACAAGCCCGTGCGGGTTCAGCGCATCCAAAATCATCTGTCCCGGCGCGCCGTCCATGGCTTGCCGCATATGCTCGGTTGAGCGAAACAGGAACGGCAGAGCCGGAATGATAGTCAGTGGTTCAAACGTATTGAGCGGCGCAATCGCGATGCGGTTAATATCAAGGCCGCCAAAGGTGGTGATTTCTAGCGTATCGCGCTCTGATCCAAGCTGGCTTCCGGAAAACATTTTAATGCTCAGCCGCCCGTCTGTGCGCTCACTCATGAGCGAGCCCATATATTTCACCGCTTCAACGGTTGGAAACCCTTCGGGCAAAATATCTGCGGCTAATAAAGGCCGGTTTGCATCGGCGCTTCTACACCCGGGCAATATGGAGGCGGCTAAACCTGTTGCTAAAACCTGTCGTCTCGTCGCTACCATATCATACTCTAATGCTTCCAGCGGGTTGGTAAAAGTTTAGCGTCTCCATCCTTCGCCCAGACTTCGAATTTGGGATCGGATGGGTAGCCTTTGACAAAAACCTCGTAAATGATAGCTTTGTCTGTTTGTATGCTCTCAATAATGCGCGCGATGGTTTGGCCGTCAGCATTGGCTTCATCGACGATTGCGCGGATTGCGGGCGGCACTTCGCTCAAGCCTATATCGCGTTGAATTTCCACAATTTGCGGCCCTGCATCTGTCATTAAGACATCAAATTCAATCTCTTCGCCATTTGGCAACTCGCCTTCAACATCGTAATATCTCCGATCGCCGCGAACTTTTCTCTGAATTTCTTCGGGCTGAAATCCGGGCTGCGTGGCCATAATGATATTTATCACGCTCTCAGGCGCGTCTGCGACATCTATCTCTGTGACCTCATCTGCGCTGATGCGTACAGGGTCTTCAGCCGAACAGGCAGCGACTAAGGCCGCAAGGCCCAAAGCGCCAAAAAGGTGTTTCAAGCCTAACGTGATAACCAGCCTCCATCGACAGGCAGGGTAATCCCTTGGACGTAATCGGACGCCTCTGAGGCGAGGAACACCACAGCTCCCGCCATATCTGACGGCTTTCCCCACCGCCCGCTCGGAATACGTCCCAAAATCTCCGCATTGCGCTTTTCATCCGCCTGTAGTGCTGCCGTATTATTTGTGGCAAAATATCCCGGCGCTATGGCGTTAACATTGATGCCGTGTTTGGCCCACTCATTGGCGAGGGCCTTAGTTAGCCCGCCGACACCGCTTTTTGACGCTGTGTAAGACGGGACGCGGATCCCGCCCTGGAAGGTAAGCATGGACGCAATGTTGATGATCTTCCCGCTTTTTTTGTTTGCAACGCAGTGTTTGGCGAAGGCTTGTGAGAGGAAAAACAACGTGCGTAAATTCACGTTCATGACCGCATCCCACTCATCCGGCGTAAAATCCAAAGCTTCGTTGCGTTTGATAATCCCAGCATTATTAACCAGAATATCGGCGCCGCCGAGCGCGGAAACGGACTCGGCTATAATATCAGAAACCGCGTCAATCGCGCCAAGGTCCGTCAGGATTGAGTGCGTTTTAACCCCGGTCTTTTCGATGAGCTGACGCGTTTGCGCGGGATCAGAACGTCCAACAAGCACAATATCCGCGCCCGCCTCTGCCAAAGCCAGCGCCATACCTTGGCCGAGGCCGGTATTGGCACCTGTGACAAGTGCGACTTTTCCGCTAAGGTCAAACATTTACGGCCCTATTGAAGCTGACAAATATCACAGACGCTCAGGTCTGTGTAATCAAGATTTTCTCCGCCCATGCCCCAAATAAAGGAATAGGCTTTGGTGCCGGAGCCCATATGGATCGACCAAGGCGGGGAAATAACCGCTTCTTCATTTTCCATAACGATGTGACGGATTTTGTCTTCCTCGCCCATAAAATGGAACAGGCGTGAGTTTTCATCCAGATCAAAGTAGAGATAAACTTCCGAGCGGCGGTCGTGCAAATGCGGGGGCATTGTATTCCAAACGCTGCCTTCGCTCAG
>CAYGRF010000015.1:0-15645 GCA_964352275.1 uncultured Caulobacterales bacterium | reverse complement strand
AGCGGCGGTCGTGCAAATGCGGGGGCATTGTATTCCAAACGCTGCCTTCGCTCAGGATTGTCAGGCCCAAGAGTAGCTGACATGACTTGGCCGTTGTTGGCACTATATACTGATAGATAATGCGCTCATTACTCTCGGCCAGAGATCCGCGCTCTAGGGGAACCGCTTCATCAATCGAGATTTTGACAAGGTCATAGGCTTTGTGAGCCGGGGTAGACAGCAAGTAGTATTTCGCCGGATTGGACGCATCATCAGATGTGAAAACAACATCTTTGCTGCCCATGGGTATATACAGTCCGTCGAGTTTTTTAAGCGCGTGCTTTGTGCCGTCAATGGAAACAGAGCCGCTACCGCAGCCAATATTGATAACGCCCAATTCGCGGCGCTCTAAAAATGGGTGGCCTTTTGCCGATTCCGGTACGGATTGCACGGGCAATGCCACCGGCTTAGACACGGGCGCTGCCCCGCCAATCACAAAACGCTCATTATGCGAATAATTGAGATTGATCTCATTGTCTTTGAAAAAGCCGGAAACGATATATCGATCGCGTAATTGCGCGTTGCTCACGCCTTCCATCATATCAGGGTGGGTAGCGTGGTAAGTTTTATTGAACACGTATGTCTCCTAGAAACAGAATTTAGTTAAATACGCCGACCGCAAGGCAAGGCGTTATAGTCACCTACTTTTTGAGCGTCACGAAATAGTCGAAAATTTCAGGAACATTGCCGTCACCCATGCCCGCATCGACTGCGGCTTGGAGGCTGGTTGATGTGCCTTCAGCAACCAAAGAGCGTGAGCCTAAGTCTGAGACCATTTGGACAAAATAGCCGAGATCTTTATTGGCATTATTCAAGGAAAAGCCCAGATCGCTTACGCCGTCAACGGCGTAGTTTTTGCAGAATTTCATAAAGGGTGAATTGGAGGGGCCAGATGACATGATGTCATAGAGCTGTTGGCGGTCAACGCCCGCAAGCTCTGCCGCAGCGAAAGCTTGCGACATAGCAACGACTGACGTCATACCCATAAAGTTGTTGATCAGCTTGGTCGTATGACCCGCGCCAAGCGCGCCGAGGTAGAACACGTTTTCGCCCTGTTCTGTAAGGACAGGCTCATATTTATCGAATGTAGCTTTGTAACCGGCCGCCATAATGTTGAGCAATCCGTCTTTGGCGTGCGCGGGTGTGCGGCCGAGCGGTGCATCAATCATGCCTGCGCCTTTTTTGGCTAAGTCCGCGCCGATTTTTTTCGTAGACGCCGGGATTGACGTGCCAAAATCGATCAAAACCGAACCCTCTTTGATGCCTGCGAGAATACCATTTTCGCCATAAACGATTTTTTCAACAACGGCGGACGTTGTCAGGCAAAGCTCAACAATGTCGCAATTTTCAGCTAATTCTTTCGGCGATTTCGCTTCGCGCGCATTACCGCGAGCGAGGACCTTTTCGACGGCGTCTTTATTGAGGTCCATGACAATGACTTCAAAACCCCTTTTCTGTAGGTTTTCGACCATATTTCCGCCCATGAGGCCGAGGCCGATAAAGCCTATGACTGGTTTTGACATTCTTTTACTCCTAAAGAGGTGGTGTTACACATTTCGATATTTTTGCTATACCAATTCTTATGTCATTGCTATACCAATTTCCCTTATGGCATCAATTGATCTGTCGCGTTAGCGGTATCAATTATACTGCCTGAATTACCTCTGCACGCGCCCGGATCCGTCGCCGCCCATAAGGTTTTCAACCTCGGCTCTTGAAACGCGGTTATAATCGCCAAGAATTGAGTGTTTGAGTGCTGAGCCTGCGACTGCAAACTCCAAGCTCTGTTGACGATCTTCATACAGGTTCATACCGGCGATAAATGCCGACGCGAAGCTGTCCCCGCCGCCGACCCGGTCAACTATGTCGGAAAGCTCATAATGCTTGGACAGCAAAAATCCGTTCTCGCGATCGCGCATACAGGCTGACCAACCATTTTTATTGGCGTTTATGCTCTCGCGCAGCGTAATCGCAATGGTCGACATGCCGGGATAAATATCGAGAACTTTTTGAGAAAGCGCTTCATATTTCGATGTATCTAAATGACCGCTTTCAACATCGACATCGACAGAAATGTCGAGGGATTTTTGGCAATCTTCTTCATTGGCGATACCGACATCAACATATTTGACCAGATCCCGCATGACCTCAGGCGCGGTTTTCCCGTATTTCCAAAGCTTACCCCGGAAATTAAAATCACAAGAAACAGTCACCCCGGCCTTTTGTGCTTCTTTCACGCATTCCAGAGACAGATCCGCACAATCTTGCGATAGCGCCGGCGTTATGCCCGTAATGTGGAGCCACTTTGCCCCTTTAAATATCTCCGGCCAATCAAAGTCACCGGGTTTACATTGGCTGATGGAGGAATGCGCCCGGTCATAGATCACTTTTGACGGGCGTTGATTAGCGCCTGTTTCGAGAAAATAAATACCCACACGCTCGCCTTGGCGCTTAACATTTGAGACGTCAACGCCCAACCCGCGCAAAGAGTTTACAGCGTTTTGCCCAATATCATTATCCGGCAGGGCTGAAATAAAGCCTGCGTCAAATCCGTAATTAGACAGCGAGACAGACACATTAGCTTCGCCGCCGCCAAATGTCGCTTCAAAACTCGGGCTTTGAAAAAAGCGCTCATAACCGTTTGTGCGAAGGCGGAGCATAATTTCGCCGAAACTGAGAAAATCAGCCATGTTTATTTTCCTATTCTATGTCTCTTGGGCGATCGCAATCGCCTCTTTTGCTAACTGCGTAATCGCAGCAAAATCACCTTTGGCAATGGCGTCCGCTGGCGTCAGCCAAGAGCCGCCGCAGGCCAAGACTGCAGGCACTGCGAGATATTCATTCAAGTTAGCCGGACTCACCCCGCCCGTGGGCATGAACCGCACATCGCGAAATACCGATGAGAGTGCCTTGAGCATTTTTGGCCCGCCAACTAGGCTCGCTGGGAAAAGTTTAACTGTTTTCAAACCTAGGTTCCAAGCCTGCTGAAGCTCTGTCGCTGTAGAAATTCCGGGCAGGATCGGAATGCCTGCCGCATTGGCGACATCGACCGATGCAGGGTCAAGCCCGGGCGAAACAATGAAGCTCGCGCCTCTGCGGATGACCTCTTTGGATTGGTCTGCGCTCAGAACCGTTCCTGCGCCAACATGGGCGTGCGGAAACTCTTTCGCAATCGCTTCTAAGCAATCCAATGCAGCATCCGTGCGCAGCACCACTTCAAGAACGTCAAGCCCGCCACCTAGCAAAGCCTCTGAAATCTTCAAAGCCGTTGCCGGGTCGTCAGACTGTACAAGCGGGACAACGCGCTTGGCTTCTAATGATTGCAATAATTCGCTCATTTTATACCCTTATGAAAAGAACATACCGCCATTGATGTCGATATTTGCGCCCGTAATATAGGCCGACGCATCAGATGCAAGATAGACAACCGCATTCGCGCAATCATCCGGGTGACCTTGGCGGCGAAGCGGAACGGAAGCCTCAACACCGCGCCGCGCGGCATCGGGCGTGAAAGTATCGTGGAATGTCGTATCAATCATGCCGGGGCAGAGCGCATTGACGCGGATGCCTTGTGGGCCAAGCTCTTTGGCCATGCTGCGCGTAAATGTGATGACAGCCCCCTTGGAGACAGAATAAGCACTCGCGCCGCCGCCGCCGCCGTCCCGGCCAGCGAGAGAGGCAAGGTTCACGATAGCGCTGCCCGCAGGCATGTGCGGAACCACAGCCTGCGTCGTCAGGAATGTTGAGTTCATGTTCAGCGTCATAACGTGATTAAAAAATACTTCGTCCATTTCATGTAGCTTTTTACGCGCAACAAGTCCGCCGACATTATTGACAAGCACATGGATGTCATCGCCAAACGCCTTACGGGTTTCCACAACCAAATTATCGACATCTGCCTTTTTCGTCATATCGCCTTTGACAAGAATTGCCGTACCGCCAGCCTTTTTAATCGCGGCAACAGTTTCTTTGCCGGCGGCCTTATTGCTGTGATAATTCACGGCAACCCTCGCGCCCTGAGCGGCAAGTTTCAAAGAACAAGAACGTCCAATATCGCGGGTTCCGCCGGTTACAATTGCCGTTTTTCCTGCAAGGTTCGTCATGCATAATTCCTAATTTACTCGGTTGCTGCTTATATTTCGGGGGTCACGATGCGAAGCTGCGCCCCGCAAAACCTACTCTGAAAAATTACCCTTTTTGTAATTTTCAAAAAAGTCCTCACGAATCGGTGAAAACATATCCAGCAGAACGGCAGCTTCAATACAGATCGCGCCGTGCATCACGTTGGGTTCGACAAAATAGCAATCGCCAGCCTTTTGGCGCTTTGTGACGCCGTTTATGGTGACGTCGAAAACGCCGCTTTCAATATAGGCAACCTGCGAATGGATGTGTTTATGCTGGTAACCCTCGGCGCCCTTTTCAAAGATCGCTTTGACAAGCATAACGTCGTCATTATGGCCGAGAATTTGACGCTTAATGCCCGGATCTACGTCCTCGACATTAACTTTATCGCCAAATAGAAAATTAGGGCTTTGCATGCGTATCTCCGTGAATGTGTTTTTCAGAATGGAAAAGTTTATAGGGCCCTGTCCATGAAACAGACCCTTTATCTGTTTCGACCACATGAGCCGCGTCCGGTGAAACATCCTGCGCTATGCCAAGACCAACGGATTGACCATCGCCGGTTTCAACATGAATATAATCCAGACTGTCTTGTGCGTAATGCCGGACAGATTTGATGTGGCTTTGACTATTGAGCGTAAACTCGGCAATCGGGTTATACTCCCCGTGGGGCTCAATAATTGATGCGTAGCTAACATTGCGTGCCTGTGGCGTGCGCATAATCGCAGCCGGTTCCCGCCGTAGATTGAAATTTGGATCATTAGCGCCCAACTCCGCAAGGATAATATCTGAATTTTCAGGCAATGCGGTTGTCAATGTATAAAAGCGCCGATCTTCAAGCCATGTGATTTGCGAGAGACCACCGACAGGCTTCGCGCTACCGGTTTTCCATAAATATTGATAGCCATTATCTTGGCCCAGAGGCGTTCGCGCTTGCGTATCGGCATCAATTGTAAAATTGGTTTCGATCAATTGACCTTGATAATAAAATGGAAGATCAAAGTCATGACGATCAGCGCTGCGTGCCTGCATGAGGTCAAAAACAATCGGTTTTTCAAAGGCCGCGTCCTGCGCAATTGCCATGGTTCGCTTAAGCGTAACACTGTCATAGGCTGTATCGATGGACGCTGATGCGAGCTTTAAATTCTCAGTATCCACAAACTGCCCTACTGTAGGCGCATGCATATTCCCCGTGTCTGTGTCGCCGTTAAAATGACTTTTCCCGTCTACAACCAAGACATTATGAGCAATCGTTTGTTTTGCGTAGGCATTGTTTTCCGGCAGGTAATGCCCGCCATATTTCGCCACAATATTAAGGAAACGCGCCGCGCCGTAATCGCTTATGATCTCGTTGCCATTATCGTAAAAGATAAACCCAAGTTTATCGAAATGACCATGACCCAAACCTTGCGATGTATTTTTCATAACAACCGCCGACCCTTTCGGGTCGGATGAGGCTCGCAAAATATCAAGCGCGCCTTCTGTACCGTCCGCACCGTCGTTAAGACGCATGGTTTGATAGGCAAATGGCTCTGCTTTTCCGGCTGTAAGATCATTAGCCACTGCGCGGCTCTCAGGCGTGAGGACAAATTGCCCTTGCGCTTTTGCAATGGATAAAAGTCCCGGATCACCAGTCAAATCATAGGCAATCGCAACGCCGTGCAATAGCTCAGCCGTGGCAATGCCTTTATCTTTGAGTGCGTCATTGATCGGGAAAAACAGCCCGCCATAGCTTTGCTGAATGGTCGTTAGAATAGCTTTTTTGAGGATACCGTCCCGGCGTTCAAAAATTTTCTGATCAGGGTCATTCTTTTCAACGGCTTGCGCGAAAATGACGAATGGCATGAGCGCGTAGCGTTGATAATACGGGCCTTCATTATAATATCCATCAGGCGAGAACAGACGGTCCATTTGCTTGAGAAACCCGGCGTCGCCGGACTTATCCAATCCAAGGAGCGCTTGCTGCACATAATCTTGGTCGCCAATCGCGTACCCCGTCAAGCCAACAGCCGCCGTTGCCCATGTGCCGTGGTTATGAATTTTATTAAATGTTTCCGGAGATCCATCGGACAGAAACTCCGCCATATTGCGCAAAAGGTCGTTTTCTATTGCGTCGCGGTCATCCTGAGGCAGCGTCTTTTTGATGTTTCCATAAGCTTGAGAAACATGAAGCAACCACCAGCTTTCGTTCAGGTTTTGCCAAAACATACGGCCCGGCGATTGCTCTTTCTGCGCAGGATGCAGACCCCATCCGGGATAAACGTCCGCATAAGCCAGCATCATTTGCCCTGCAAAATCCGCATAGACTTGCTCGCCCGTCAGGGCGTAAAGCTGTCCCGCATCATAAGTCAGCTTTGCATTCAGCTTATGCTTTTCATGAGTATATCCGCCGCCCGCATCCAATGGGACTGGTACAGTAATCCCTAGCGCCATTTGCGCATCGAGCCGCGCTTTTGCTGTCTCTAGCGTTAATGTGAAACCATTGCTCTGCGCCGCCTGAATGGTGCCCGGAGCCATCTCTGCCGGGGCACAGGCTGATAATAACATCGTCGCGCCTACGGCGGCAATCGCTATGAAAGCAGCTTTCATCATGGTTTTAGCCCTTGATTATTCTCGATATTGGCGGTGGGCGGCAAGCCGCTATTGAGCTCGGTGACAATCGGAGCCTGTGTGTTGATAAACACATTGTCATATATTTTCGTTTTCGGCTCGCCCACAGTATGATTGATCAAGAAAGGCTGACTGTTTTCAAAAGTATTTCCCATCATAGACGTGACTTGGACGCCGTGGAGATGAATAGAAGCTTTGGATTTATTGCGTTTGCCGTCGCCAACATTTTTTAAATCTGAACCAATGAGCGTGAAATGCGGACCAAATGTGCTCTCATCTGTACCGCCGCGGTAATAATCGACAAGCGCGCCCTGAACATTGTCAAAGCGGGAATTTGTGATCGTGACATATTCGGCGTTATAAATGCCGTAATCATCGCTCTCTTTATCCAGCTTCAAAATCGCGCCCGTAACGTCTTGGAATGCGACGTTTTCAATGACGATATTGTCTGCAAACGTGCCTTTGGCGGCGCTGATAATGTTAAAAGAATGGTTCACATCCATATCAGTAAAGTTAGTATTTTTTATCTCTAAGCGGTAATTTTCCAACATCGCATAAGGCGACGTCCGGATAACCGAGTTCCCGGCATTATCAGGCGCGTCTTTGCCGGAAATATTCAGGCCCATGATTTGAAGACTTCCACCGTCCAAAATCTCAAACAAAGCCGAGCGCTCAAAGCTAAGGTTGACTTCACCTTTAGCTTTAATGGTTAGTGGCTTATCCAGTTTCAAAAACTTACGCACAACATAAGTACCACTTTTCAGAACCAATATATCACCAGCACCCGCGTCCTGAACGGCCTCATATAACGCGCCCTCTTTTGGGCTGACCGATGTTTTGACGCCTGATTGGAACGGAATTATGGGCTCGGTTTTAGGAAACCAAGACACCCCGGTCATGTCTTTTGTAGTTACGACCAAATCGCGCTTTACGCCCGCATCTATACCCGGTTGCGGATACATCAATCCATTGTTAACACGGCTTAAAGCCACAGATTTACGGGTAAAGCCCAGCGCAAAACTCGGCGGATCCATCGAGCCAAGAACATTGCCCTTAAAATCGATCCCAGACATATCATCATAGATGGTGAACACATCACGGCCATCTTCATTGTAAATCAAATTAGCCTCGAAACGGCTATCTGACGGCGGGCCGCTGCGCTCCTCATCGCTCCCCGCCCCTAATTGAATATTATCGCTATTGATCAGACTATTATTCTCGATCAAGGCATTTTTGACGGGGTCGTAGCGGTTAATCGGCCCGTTCGGCACCCCGTTCATGACGACAAATGCGCCGCCAAACCGTGTGCCCTTGAGGCCTTCCATATAATTATTGCGGATCGTTTGCCCCGCATTGATAACGCGAATCCCGCCCGTATGGTCGGCGTCATTGCCAAAAAATACATTCCCTTCGACCACATTATTATTCCCGTGGCGCATAGTGAGCGTACCCCGGGATTGATAGAATGTATTATTCAGGAAAGCGTTTCTGCCGGACTTATTAGAAATAATTTCAAGCTCGCCGTCGCAGCGGTCAAAATAATTATTCTCAACGGTTGTGTAGGAATCTGTCCGTGAATAATGGCTTGTGCCTATACGCAGGGTTTCGCCGCCATTGGACCCCAATATTGGACGCGGGCCGAAATAGTTATGATCGATACGGTGGTAATTTTCCTGACTGGCCTCGGTGTTCAGGCGCACCGCCATGGTCACGCCTTTATTGCGCTTCCCGATAAGATGATTGTGATCGAACCGGTTATTCTTACCATACATCATCACCCAAAAATCGACTTCTTGGCGTTCTGGCTGATTGTAATTATCGATCACCACTTCAGTAACCCGTGAATTGTTGGCCAAGTGCTTAGCATTGCGCCTAAATGCTATCACTTCGCTCGTCGGCGTGTAGCCGTCTTTGAAAACCAATCCGGACACCTCGAGATAGTCACCAGCCAGCCGCAGGTTGGATTGCCCCGACAAAATAACTTTACCCTTTGTCTCTGCGGTTAAGCGGATCGGTTTGTCTTTCTCGCCTGTGCCATGAAATAGGATTTCAAAATCATGCCACGTCCCGTTCGCAAGCTTAATAACGTCTCCGGGTTTGGCTTTCTTGACCGCATTTGCATAGGATTTTTGATCGGCAACGCGGTATTCCTTGGCGGCAGCAAGACCCACCCCATAAATACAGACGAAAGCAAGTATCCCGGCCATAGCCGAAATACGTTTCATGGTGGCCGACACGGCTCGGCGCTGTTTGCTAACAATAATGATATTCATCCCCATTCAGGCTAAGCCCAACTTTATTATAGGTAAATATCAGCAATTAGCCCAATATTGTCAACCAATATATATAACCAATTACGCGTTATTGGTATGAAGATTTCGAAACACCCATAATTTCATGCCTACGGGGTGTAGCGCGGCGCTATTTCTAACAAAACAGGCGGTAAAAAGCTCGCGCGTTTACTCCATTTGCGCGCTCAATAAGAATCGCGAGCGGCTCTCAGAGGCTTTACGTTTGACCTCTCGGTAGGCCTCTTCTTCGGAAGCCACCAGGAGAGCTTCGATCATCCGCGTAAAATGCGCGCGCATCGCAATGCGGGCTTCGGCGCTATCTCTGGCTTTAAGCGCATCCAGAATTCTACGGTGCTCTTTTTCCAAAAGTGTATTATCTTTGTGACATACGGACTCGTAGACCGTTTGCACCTCCATAGCTTTTGACCGCATTTTCCACATATTTTCTATGGTATAGATAATCGCGGCATTATTTGTGGCCCTAGCTATGGTGAGATGAAAAAGCTTATCCGCCTGCTCGAGAGCCTTACCGGTCGCGCCGGTTTTACCCGTCATAATCTCGATATAACCGTCAAGTTCTTCGAGAGTTTCGTCCGTGATGATGGACGCAGCCAATCCAGCAGACTCCGCTTCGAATAAAGCGCGCGCTTCAGTCAGTTCAAATGGCCCGACTTTGGGCATTCCTCGTCCGAGTTGGCCCGCACCGTCGAGAACGTAAGCTCCCGACCCGACTTTAATGTCAATCCTGCCCTGCGCTTGAAGGGCTATCTCGGCTTCGCGAATAGAGACACGGCTGACACCGAATTTTTCGGCCAGATCCCGCTCGCCGGGTAACCGGCTGCCCGGCGGAAACACACCCGAGTCAATAAGCTCTAATATCTGATTGGCCACTTTATGATATAAACGCTGATCTGCCACGAAAACCCCCTTAAAATCCTCTAGTGCATTTCCTGTTTAGTCATACTCACGAAAGTATCGGAAAATGGGCACATAAAGCCAAATTTCTGATTCCGACCAAATAGGAACTACACTATACCAATATCGGCTTTTACGCCCCCTTTGTCCATACCAATTTTAAAAATAAAAAAGGCGCGACTTTCGAAAGAAAGTCACGCCTTTAATTCAGCGTATGGAATAAGCCCTAGAAGCGGCCACGCACTCCGAAGAATATACGCGGGCCATATGAGTTCACCTCATATTGGTTGTCTTGTACCCACTGGAATTGCTCTTTTTCAGCGTCCAGCAAGTTGATGGCTTCGACGGAAACACGGAAATTATCGTTGATTTTGTACGACGCACGCGCCTCCAAAACTCCGACATCACCAATATAACGCAAGCGTGTGCCATTGGACGTGGCTGGCTGGAAATAGTTATCGCGGTACTTATAGATGGCCGAAATATCAAATCCGCCTATTTGGTAATACACTGTTCCGCTGAAAACATTTTCAGAAAGACCAGGAAGCCCGCCCGGGGCCACAATGCCCTCGTGAGTTTGAACAACAGTGCCGTCAAGCTGACGCGTAAAGCGGTCACCGTAGAGACTATCTTCAAACTCAAAATCAGACGTAACGTGGTTGTAACTGGCTTTCACACCAAGGCCGCTCAAATAGCCCGGCAGATAGCTAAAGCGGTGCGATCCGGTAATTTCCACACCGAATAAACCGCTCTTCTCATCGGTCACTTGCTGAAGTCCGCTGACCGGACGGGTAATGCTTTGACCATCAACCGTAAATGTTTCGTTTTCGATTACATTTTGGAAGCCGCCCGCAAACTGCTTGTAATATGTGCTGATAGCGAGAATAGAGTCATCATTAGGATACCATTCAAAGCCAAGATCGACATTCCATGAGGTCAGAGGGCCAATTGCAGGACTGCCGTTCGCATCAACATTCCGCACGAGATCATCCGGGTTTGTTACTGGATTGCCATCTTCATCAGTGTTTTGCGTGGTAAAGCTACGAGAAAAACCCATATCAGCAGGGTCAGCCCGGGAAATCGCCCGGAATGCGCCAAAGCGAAGCAATTGATTGTCAGACAAGTCGAGAATTGCAGTTAGACTCGGCAGAACCGTTGTGTAATCAGATTTTGTGCTTACCGGAATGGGCGCGCCAACCTCAGCAATGGTAAACTCACCACCGCTTTCCGTTATCGCATAACCTTGACGGAAACTGCTGGAAGTAACTTCTGTATTGACCACACGCAAACCAACATTACCGCGCAAAGGAAGCCCATCAAACGCTGTTTCATAATTGGCCATGGCGTAAAAAGCGAGCGTGTCTTCCTGCACATTCGTTGTTCTCGGCGTATCCGGATCAAGACTAGGAATGCCAGTTGCAAATGCACTCAAGGCCGCCCCAAAACTATTTTCAGTCGCATCAGGGTTTAAAGAATAGGCATTGATGGCCGACAGAAGCGAATTCAAGGCGCCGACAGATGTATCTGCCACACATTGCGCATCAAAAACGCCCCAACTGCTGGTAGACCCGATAACCGTACCATCAGACGCAACATTCGTCACAAGATCGTTATCGCCGCGAAGGTTAGAGAGGAAATCTGTCTCTGGAAATGCACCTCGGCAGGCTTGGTTGGTATCCCCTATGATAGCTATAAGACTGTTCTGCAATGCTAGCTGCTGCGCGAACGCAGGATCATTAGAGCCTTCATTAGAATCGTCCAAAATCTCACGGTTGTTGATTGTCAACTCACCATCATTTTCGATTTCAAAAGAAAAACGACCACGGTCATTAAAGAGAGGGCTGCTACCCTCTGAACCGCCAGGAACATCAATATATTCTTGCGATGCATAACGCACACCCGCTTGAACATTGGTGAATATGCTGTGGTTAAAGTCATAATCCAGGTCAAAACGGCCGGATGTGAACGAGTTTTCACGTTCCAGATCATTATCAATGCGGACACGCAGACGGTCTACATAATTGTCGTGATCATTAACATCAAATGTTCCGTCATAAAGCGTATAGAGCGGAATGCCGGACGATGTATCAAATTGGATTGTCGGCGTTGCATCGGACTGAATACGGAATTCAATGGCTTGCTCGTTACGCTCAACCTTTGAATAGGCAACATCAACGGAAGCCGTTAGGCGGTCAGTGACCTCATATGAACCGGCAACCCCGCCGCCGATAAATGTCTCGGCACGTTGCCAATTACCGCCCTGAACCTCAACCGTGTTATCAGTCACTGCGCGCGTAATTGCCCCCGAGCTCGTAAACTCAAGCAAATCGACGGAGGCCGGATTAGAGGTAAAGCCGGGAATTCCAGGCAGCGAGCTATCATTTCTCTTCCAACCATTAAAGGTTAGATCATTACGCTCTTCTGATTGAATGCGCTCTGACCATTGGGCATCAATATTGACGTCCAAACGGTCATTCGGTTGCCACTGAACGCTCCCAAAGAGAGCATCCCGCTTATCTTGTGAATCATTTTGGCGGTAATGGCGCTGGCTTGGCACAAGCACGAACGGCGCGCCAAAGCTAATCGCATCCAACCGCGCATCCCCTGTCGGTTCAATTTGCGTAACCACGCCAACATTATTATTATCGCCGCCTTGGTTGTTTGGTGCGCGGAAGTCTTCACAATCCGTATTACTTTCAATTGAATTATTGTTGAAGCCTATACCCAAAGGTGTCGCGTTATTCCGCCGGACGATACAGGCAAAACTAGATTCCTCAAAATTTGATGTTGACCGAATTTCGGCTTCGGGCTGAGAGATTTTGCTAAGCTGACCACCGATCGAGATACCGATGTCGCCCATGCCTTTGACTTCAAACTGGTCGACATAGCTAAGCGTACCGCGGTAGCCGACATCACCAACCTGTGTGTCACTTTGGTTGAGTTGGTCAGGGTTAATGTTACCCTTAATTTCGCCTTGAATACGGCGCTTGCCGAAATCAAGCGGCTTGAGCGTTTCAATCTGAATTTGGCCTGCAACGCCGCCCTCGATCTGGCTGGCATCCTGCGTTTTGAAAACCGCCAATTTATTCATCAACTCGGACGGGAACTGTGAGAAGTTAACCGAACGGTCACCGGAACCATTACCCACCAAACGTCCGTTGATGGTCGTAGACGACAGATACGGCCCAAGGCCCCGAATAGAAACTTCGGTCGCGCCGCCGTTTTCGCGGTGAGAGGCGACGCCTGTAATCGACTCAAGCGCTTCACCAATAGAAAGTGCGGGAATATCGCCAATCTCATCAGCGGACAATCCGTCGACAATCTGGGTGTTTTGACGCTTCAGCGCGATCGAGTCTTGAATCACTTGGCGCGTACCCGTTACAATAACGTCGTCGTCATCCGTTTCCTGCGCCGTCGCAGCGCTTGCGAACGCGAGCGTTGACAACCCAACGCTCAATAGCAGCGAAGCCCGCAAGATTGATGTGGCAGAAAAATGAGTCGTTAGTGAATCATTAGGTGTTTTGGACATGTTTTATTTCCCCTGAAATGTGTCATCGGTTCTTAATTGCACTCAAATGAACCAATAATTTCCCATGTGTCAACCTGTTATAGCAACCGATTTGTAATTATTGGTATGACCAATTGAATTATAATTTTGACTGTTGTAGAAAAGTCACAGATAATTTCAATGAAATCCTGATTAGGGCAGCTTTGCACTATTTTTCAGCGGTTTTACACGCGGCAATAGTATAATAAACGTATTGGTAACGAAAAGTGGGGGCAAATATGACTCGTCAAGACATAAAGAAAAGCTACAAAACAGGTTCAGGGCTCATAATCGCCCTGCTTTTATCAAGCGCATTGGGCTATCCAGCTGGCGTTCATGCACAATCCGCCGAGCCCGTCGCTATTCTGACAGATATGTCTGTTATGGAGCAACACCGTCTCCCCGATTTTTCCTATGCAGGTTACAATCACGGTGTTGGCGCGCCGCCCATTCTAACCGGAACGGTGATAGACGTCACGGACTACGGCGTTATTCCCGGCGACGACATCGACGATTCGAAAGCGCTACTGGAAGCTCTCAACGCAGCGCACGAAACGCCCGGGCCAGTTGTCGTTAGCCTTCCCAAAGGCAGGATCATTGTCTCAGAAATCCTGAAAATCAGGCGCAGTAATATCGTCCTGCGCGGTATGGGTTCGAGCAAAGACGGCTCAGTCTTGCACTTCCCCCGCCCCCTTCAAATGGTGGACCAGAGCGATTATCTGGATGAACTGCGCAAATATCTAAAAAAATATGACAAGCGACAACGCGAAAAAGACCATAATATCGACACGCTATTTTCTGAATATTCGTGGAGCGGCGGTTTTATCTGGGTTCAAAAAGACGGCACCCGCGCCGCCTCTTACCTGGAAGAGTATGATCCCAAGATTACGGTTCTATCCGGCGCGCTTCGCGGCACAGCCGGAACCCGGATTGTCACGGTTGATAATACCAAAAATTTAAACGTCGGCGACGCGGTGGAATTGCAATGGTTTAACCGCAAGGGCGAAACCGGGCCGCTTATTGGGGAAATGTACGGAGAGACAGACCTGAAGGTCGGCTCCCACCACTGGACGTTTAAAGACCGGCCATTGGTACGGCAGAAAACGAAAATCATGGCCATAAATGGCAACACTGTCACGATCAGCGATCCTCTCCTCCACACGATTTCCGCGCAAATACCCGCGCAATTTGCCAAATGGGATCACATTGAGACGGTCGGCATTGAGGATTTACGCATTACATTCCCGGAATCCCCCGCATTTGGGCACCATTTAGAACGGGGTTATAATGGCATCTATTTCACCAGCGTCTTTAACGGCTGGATCCGGGATGTAACCTTTCACAATAGCGACACAGGCATCTTGAGCTACAATAGTGCCAATGTGACGATCTCTAACATTGAAACCACAGGCAAGCGAAAAGCGCATTATTCTGTCCATGCGGGTAATGTGCATAATGTCTTGGTGACAAACCTGACGGTGAATAACCCGACAGTTCACGCGCTCAGCCTTAACACGCAATCAACGAAATGTGTGTTTCAGAACGCCATTGTCAATAAAACACCCGTGCTCGATCAACATGCTGGGGCCAATCATCAAAACCTCTTTGATAACATCACCGTCCGCGTTGACGCCAAGCGCGATGAAAACGGGCCGTATTTTCCGATATGGGACGGCAGCGGCGCAGGTTATTGGCAGCCCGGTCATGGCCGCTTTAACACCACATGGAACCTGAAGGTAAACGTCCAAAGCGGCGCGAGCAGAGACGAAACCGTAGAGTTGCGCGGCTTGGCCGAAGGCCCGGATGCGCGCATTATCGGCATATCCGGGAATAGGCCGTTTTCCGTCAATTATGTCCCTGCACCCTATTCCGAGCGCATCAACACACCCATGCAGGACATCCCCTCTCTCTATGATTATCAATTATCAAAACGGCGGAAGCAGCCTTAGGGCCTGTGGACCATTAGGGTAGAGTTAAGACGGGAGTGATTTTGTGTGAATTTTAGGAACAAAGCGCAAGGAAGTGCTTGCACTTTCGAGCATTTGTGACGCTAAAGTCGCGCAAAAGCGCCCCGCCGCTTCGCGGTATGACCAAAATCATCCATTTTCGCGTCGAATACGC
>CAYGRF010000014.1:0-32366 GCA_964352275.1 uncultured Caulobacterales bacterium | reverse complement strand
ACATCAGGGTCCGCAATGCACACACCCATGCGAACGCCTGCAAGTCCGTAAGCCTTAGAGGTTGTCCGCGTCACAACAAGATTACGGTAGGTGCCCCGCAAGGAAAGCGCAGACCCGTGATCTGAAAATTCGATATAGGCTTCATCAACAACAATCAGCGTCTCGGGAAAATCCCGGCAGAGATTGCCGACCAAACCGTCTGGCAGACTATTGCCGGTCGGATTATTCGGTGAGCATAAAAACACGATTTTCGGCGCGTTCGTTGTGATAGCATGTCGTATGTCCGCTTCATCCCAAGAAAAATCAGGCTTCAAGGGCGCTTCAATCACGCCCGCGCCTTGGATGAGTGCAGCCGTCTTAAAATATCCGAATGTAGGCGGGCAGATAAGAATACTGTCTTTACCGGCTTCGCAAAATGTCCGCATAAGAACTTCGATGCTTTCGTCCGCGCCCCGGCCCATCATTAGGGTATTCGCATTGATGCCGTAAAGTCCAGCTAGGCGGGCTCTCAGTTTCGCCGGTTGTTGTTCCGGGTAACGATTAAAATCTGTGACTGACGCATCAGAGGGCGGCGGAGTCCATGGCGATTCGTTAGCATCCAGATGCAAAGCATCCGTCGCGCCTCCGCGCGCGCTATATGCGGCAAAATCAGCGATAGTTTTCCGCGCGATTGTGTGTGGCCATTCGGTCATAATCTTATCCTTCAAGCCTGAGAGATACTGCCCGTTTATGGGCTTCGAGCCCTTCCATGTCAGCAAGACATTCAACCACAGGGCCGAGCGTCTCTAGTCCGGCTCGCGTAAGCTGCTGGACGGAAATATATTTGATAAAACTCTCCAGTGTCACGCCGCTATAGGCCCGCGCTGCGCCGGAAGTCGGCAGTGTATGGTTTGTTCCGCTGGCATAATCACCAACGGATTCGGGCGTCCAAGGGCCAAGGAAGATTGAGCCAGCGTGGCGAATATCGGCCACGTAACTTTCCGGGTTTTCCATCTGGATAATCAAATGTTCGGGCGCATAAGCATTGATAATATCAAGAATTTTCTCGCGGTTATTTTCAATGATCATCCGGCTGGTAGCTATTGATTTTTCTGCAATATCTTTGCGCGGCAATGTTGATAATTGCCGTTCGATTTCGGCTGAAATCCTGTCAGCAGACACAGCGTCACTGCATACACATATAACCTGCGCCAGCGTATCATGCTCGGCTTGGCTTAAAAGATCAGACGCGACGAATGCCGGACTGGCCGTGCTGTCCGCTAGAACCATAGCCTCGGACGGCCCTGCGGGCAGATCTATGGCTGGGCCGCCGGGGTCTTGTGCCGCGATTGACTTGGCCGCGGCGACGTAAGCATTGCCAGGGCCGAATATTTTATCGCAGCGCGGAATAGTTTCTGTGCCGTAAGCCAGAGCGGCCACAGCTTGCGCCCCGCCGCACGCGAAGATGTCTGTGACGCCGCATAGATAAGCTGCTGCCAGAATGGCGGGGTTGATTTGGCCGTTTTTTCCAGGCGGCGTGACAACCACGCGGCGCGGCACGCCAGCGGCCTTGGCTGGAACCGCTAGCATCAGCAGTGTTGACACCAATGGTGCTGTCCCGCCGGGAACATAAAGCCCGGCTGTTTCAATGGGTCTCGCTTCTCTGCGGCACATGACTCCGGGCATGGTTTCAACGGAGATCGTTGTTGGCATTTGCGCGGTGTGAAAAGCCTCGATATTCGCTTTCGCAACGCTCAGCGCATTCTTTTGTATGTCTGGGAGGCCATCCCACGCCGATTTCATGGCGTCAGCCGGAACTTCAAGCGTTGTCAGCACCGTTTTATCAAACTGGGCCGTATAATCTAATACAGCCTTATCGCCGGTGGACTTTACGGCTGCCATAATACTGCGAACGCGGTCTGTAATACCGGAATCCGACAGGCCACTGGGGCGCGTTAGCGCCTCGGTTTTTGCCTCTTGTGATAAGTCTGACCAGATTAAGCGCTGCATGGTTAGCTCATCATCTTCTCAATCGGTAGAACCAGTATCGCCCGTGCGCCCAAGGCTTTGAGCCCCTCTAAAGTCTCCCAAAATACAGTTTCCGTACACACGGCCTGAAGTGCCACAAGGTCATCATTTCCGGCGAGCGGCATAACCGTTGGGGCGTCTGCGCCGGGCAAAAGGGCTGTGATGGCTTCGAGCTTGTCCTTGGGTGCGTTCATCATAATATATTTTGTCTCTGATGATTTTATGACCCCGTCAATGCGCCGCATAAGCTTGTCAAGAATCGCTTGTTTTTCAGGCTCCAAGGTGCGGCCGGAACGGATTAAGACGGCTTCACTATTCAGAATAGTTTCAAAGGCTTGTAGCCCGTTGGCTTCCAAAGTCGCGCCCGAAGAGACAAGATCGCATATGGATTGGGCAATGCCAATAGACGGGGCAAGTTCGACAGCGCCCTTCATTTCAACCGCCTTTGCCTTGATATTGTTGTCTTTCAAATATTGCGCGAGAACACCGGGGTAAGTCGTTGCAATTACTGTATTGTTAAGGTCATTTGCGCTTTTTATGCCGGATGTTTCCGATGCAGCAAGACATAGCTTGCAACGGGAAAATCCGAGCCGCATGGCAATCTCGGCGTCCAGTTTTACCGTGCTTGAGAGCTGCTCTTCAACCAGCACGTTTTCACCGACAATTCCGATGTCGCTGGCATTATTGGCAACAAAGGACGGAATATCATCATCTCGTACAAGTAAAAGGTCGATAGGCATGTTTTTGACCCGTGCCAGCAATCCGCCGCCGCGTATGGCAAAGCGCAAGCCGCATTTTCTAAGCAAGTCATAGCTGTCATCAGCCAGTCGCCCTTTTTTTTGAAGGGCGATGCGTAATCGTTGTGTCATTCTGTTGCCTTTTGCCTGTCCAGTACCGCCCGGTATCCTTGATGAGGTTCATCCTTCAAGAATCGCGCGACACGGCCAATCGTGGTTGTTGAAACGCCGGTTTCGACGCTAATGTCACGGTATGAGCTTTTGCCGCTATCAAGGATTTGCGCGACATGCCACCGCTCAGATAATGCGCGCAGTTCAGCCGGAGTACATAGGTCCACAAGAAACCGCTCCATCTCGGCGCTGGATTTTATGCCCGACAGGGCACAGGCTAAACTCGATAAAGGCATATGTTGAACATCTGATGGCATAAAAGTCCGTGACAATGTGTTAGCGTGCTAATACACAGGCTTTGCTGTATGACAAGCGAATAGTAACGAAAAACCGAAATTATTTACCGGATTTGGTAAACCGCTTCGCTGACGCATGGCTGCCGCGTTTGGGCGCTTTTTGCGTCTTTTGGCTCTCAACCTGTTTGGCCGCTGGAATATCTACCAAATGCCCGACTTGATCGCGTAAAATACGGTTTTTCAGTTCCTCGGTTCCGCCTTTTGGTAGCCCCGCTAATTGAAACGGTCCGTAAGAGATGCGAATCAAGCGGTTCACTTCCAGTCCAAGTTCGGACAAAGCACGGCGGACTTCGCGGTTTTTGCCTTCTTTGAGTGTTACGTTGATCCAGGCATTGCCGCGCTGCTGCCGCTCAAGCTCTGCTTCAATGGGCCCGGTTGAGATGCCGTCAATCATGATTCCGTTTTTAAGGTCATCAAGCTGTTCTTGCGTAACGCTGCCAAAGGCGCGCGCGCGGTACCGGCGCACCCAGCCTGTTGATGGAAGTTCTAGCGCTCTGGCCAGTGCCCCGTCATTGGTCAGCAGCAAGAGCCCTTCGGACGTTAGGTCAAGACGCCCAACGGATATGACCCGGCCCAAGCTCTTTGGTAGGGTATCAAACACAGTTTCGCGGCCCTTTTCATCCTTGTGCGTTGTCACGAGGCCCGCAGGTTTATGATACCGCCAGAGGCGCGGCGGCTCGTTCGCGGCGATTGGCTTATTATCAAACAAGATCACATCTTTTGCTGTCACCGTAAATGCGGGCGTGGTCAAGACTGTGCCGTTGACTTTTATCCGGCCCGCTTCGATCAGGCGTTCTGACTCGCGTCGAGAGGCAACGCCGGCCCTAGCAAGGCGTTTTGCAATACGCTCGCCGCTATGAGGCGGTGATTTTGGCTTATTAATTTTATTTTGCATATCTGCCCTGACTTGACCTACGAACCGCTTGCGCCGATGAAACGGCATGAACGATGTTGACTATATGCGCGAAGCCATCGCCCAAGCGCAAGCGGCAAGTGAGCGCGGGGAGGTGCCTGTGGGGGCTATTCTTGTCGATCCGGACAGCGGCGCGATTATTGCGCGTGCCGGGAACGAGCCCATCGGCCTGTCTGACCCCACAGCGCATGCTGAAATCCAAGTTATACGGCTGGCAGCAAAAGCGGCAAAAAACTATCGGCTGTCAGGGCTCACATTATATGTCACGCTTGAGCCTTGCACCATGTGCGCTGGCGCAATTTCAAATGCCCGGATTGCCCGTGTGGTCTACGGGGCGTCTGACCCTAAAGGCGGCGCGGTTCATAATGGGGTGCAATTCTTTGATAGCGCCGCCTGTCATCACCGCCCTAATGTGACCAGCGGTATTGAGGCTGACGTGTGTAGTGATTTACTAAAATCGTTTTTCAAAGCGCGTCGCCGTGGGTGATACGCTCCAAAACCCTTGGCGGCACATCGGAACTGACGCGCAATGAGCCAGAACCTTCGCGAAATCAGCGCTGCGCCTCTGCTCAGCGCGCCTATTCAAAGGCCGCTCAGCGGGCAGGGCTGGGGCTATGTCTTCGGCGCGGTTGGAGCTATTTTATTTTCTATGAAGGCTATTTTTGTCAAGCTAGCCTATCAGCCCACACAGGGCATGGGTGAAAATGCGCTCGACGCGATAACGATCATGGCTTTGCGGCTAGGGTTTTCAGCCCCGGTATATATCGTGATTTTATGGATTCTTATCCGCAAAGCACGCAAGCGCGGAGATAATCTCCCGCGCCGCCGCATGTTTGCTGCGACGGCGCTGCTTGGCATGCTCGGTTACTATGTCTGTGCTTGGCTTGACATTGAAGGTCTGAAATATATCACAGCGCAATTAGAGCGCTTGCTGCTGTTTACCTATCCGGTATTTGTGTTTGTGCTGGGGGCTATGTTTTTCGGAAAACCTCTCAGTCTCAAAGCCATTGCAGCCATTCTAATCGCATATAGCGGCATCGCCGTTATTTTTATGGGCGGCGATATTGCGACCGGGCAAAACGTACTGTTGGGATCAGCCATGGTGTTGATCTGCGCTTTTGCTTTTGCCGTCTTCCAATTGCTCGCAAAACCGATGATCGGTCAGCTCGGAAGCCTGATGTTTACCTGTACGGCAATGCTTGGCGCGGGTTTTATGATATTTCTGCACTTTTTCATTCAGAATACTCACGCCGGCACGCTCTCTAGCGTTTGGGATATGCCCCCGCGCATTTATATGCTTGGGATTGCGCTCGCTTTTTTATCCACTCTGATGCCGTCCTTTTTAGTGAATATTGCAATTGGCCGGATCGGCCCGCAAGCTGTCGCAGCGCTGGGTATGATGTCGCCTATTGCAACTATAATCTTTGCCGTCATGTGGGTTGGCGAGCCGTTCGGGCTGTTTGATGCCTTAGGCACTATGCTGACGATTTGCGGCATTGCGCTTTATACGTGGTTTGACCGGCGTCAAAACCAGCCCAAAAGCGAAGCCCCTTTAGCCAAGTAAGCAATACCAATCACCGTGACTAAATACTTAGTGCAGGAACGAAACCCGACATCAGACAGACGGTGAAGAATGCGCGTACCCGCAAAGGCCCCTAGCATTACGCACGGAATGGCAGCTAGAAAAACCCACAGCGGCGGCAATGATGAAAGCTTTGACGCCATTAGTAAAGGCAGGCCGAAATAAACGATTTTAACAAGGTGCGAGACAAACATGCTGACCGCTTTGGTCGCAACAATCTGCTGGCGCGTGAGCGTTGTTTTGACGAAAAATATATCAAGCGCCGGGCCCGCAACTCCGGCAACGAGGTTTAGGCTCATGACCAAAAACCCGCAAAACACAGCATGAGGCGGTTTTTGCGCATCGCCTTGCAACCACCCCTTTGGAAGCCAAAGCAAAAACGGCAATAATCCCAGCACGACAAACAAAACGCCTTTACCGGGCACAAAAGCTGCCAGAGCGAGTAAAGTTACAGCGGGCAGTGCGCCCAAAAGTTCAAAACCCAAAATATCCCACCGAATACTATTTTTCAGGAGCCATGAGCGATATGAATTACTCACCCCTTGAACGGTGCCGTGAACAACCATCGCGGCTTCAACGCTCATGAGGGTGAGAATCACGCCCATAAAAATAAGTCCGCCCGCCATGCCGAAGATACCGGATATGAAAGCTGTCATGAGCGCGGCAAATAGAATCAAAAAGGCTGTAGGCATGTAGCGTTTTACCCTTTTCGAAATACAGCGCAAATTCCGTCATAAGCCGTTTGGGCTTTGGCCTACGCGGATATGGCTTCATTTCGCTGTTTGTTCACAGAGTTTTACGGCGTCCTCGCCGTGTCCATCTTGACAAATGGTTAATGGCGTCACAAGCATATAACTAGTATTGTTTTTCGGTGATTCTCGCCGGGCTAACATATAGTGCCTGCCGAATATGTGAGGGATAGAGCCATGGGTATTTTTAGTAAAAGCAAATCTTTCGAAGCGAGCACGCCAGCCTCTTCGCCGTCGGTCACATCAGCAGGTGATGCCGTAGCTGAACCTGTTGCTCAGCAAGAAGTGGATGAACTGCTACAAATTCGTAGCTATATCGAAGAATTCAATTCCGACCTCAAAGACAGCGCCACGCAGCAACAAAATGTGCTCAAACGTATTTCGGCCCTCACAGGGATGATTTCCAAGGTTGAACTTGATGTGAAACATCAGCGCCGTTTAGAACTTGACAATAAGAACTTAAGCCGGAACCTTTTGGAACTGGAATCTAAGCTTGCGCAAAAAGCGTCTTGGGCCAGCGAGCTCGATAGCAAATTGAACGATTTGGACCGTCGCCACAGCGAAACGCGTGAACAGTTAGAACTAGCGCGAAGCAATTTGGCGGCATCTAATGATGCGCAGGCCACACAAGATTCAAGAATCGTGGAACAAGATCGCCTTATTCGTGGACTGACTGTTCGTAGTGGATCCAGCGAAGACCGTTTCAAGCATGCTGAGCAAACGGTTGATAAACTGCGCGACTCGCTCGAGTCCCAGTCAACCGAACTGGCGGCAAGGACTCGCGAAACTGTTGAACTTCGTAGCAGTCTTGACGAACTTGGTGCCAAATATGATCGTAAATCCAAGCAAAGCGACGCAACGCTTGTTGAACTGAAAAACTTACGCCTCGATTTCAATGAAATGAAAGCCAAACATGTTGAGCTTACAGGCAAGCTCGAAAATACGAAATATGATTTGCGCACACAAAAAGGCGTATTCGAAGATACCATCAAGCGCCGCGAAGAAGAAAACCTAGCGCTGAAAACCCGTATTGATCAGCTTGAAACTCAAGTTCGTATCAAAGAAAATATGGCAGGACATCTGGATCAAGAGTTTATTACGCTTCGAAACGAACTGGCCAATGAACGTGATCGCTGCACGACACTTGAGCAGCGTCTCGGACAGAAAAAAGAAGAGTTGGGGCGCACCGGATCGGCTCTGCATCAGTCCAAGAAAGAGTTTGAAGAACTCAATGAAAAATTTGCGGCTACGCTTGAAGACTTTGAGACTATGCGCCGTATCAACCAGTTGCAGCGCGAGAAACTCGAACGCTATGCATCAATTGGCGGCGTTTCCAGTGGTCAGGTTATGCTGAATATGGATGTTCGGCCTGTAGAAGAAGATGCGACATTGCACATTCCCGAAGATAGTGAAAATGTCACGGTTTTGAAACCCGGTACGAAACCCCGTAAAAAGAGCTAATCCGGCAGGTTCTTTCCAAACCGGGTGGATTTGCTGCTATCACTCAACTATGTCCGATCTGCGTATCAACAGCCGTTTGTCTATCCCGCTGAGTGAAATTGATCTGTCCGCCATACGCTCACAAGGGCCGGGTGGGCAAAATGTCAATAAGGTTGCGAGCGCCATTCATCTGCGGTTCGAAGTTGAGGTCTCATCCCTACCTGAACGCGAAAAGGCAATGATTCTGGCCGCTGGAGATAGCCACATGACGGAATCCGGCGTAATTATTATCAAAGCCCAAGCCCACCGCTCGCAGGCCCGTAATCGTCAGGATGCTTTAAAACGGCTCGCCGAAATTATACGGGCCGCAATGTGGAGGCCGAAAGTTCGCCGTCCAACAGCCCCGAGCCGCGCGGCACGTCAGAGGCGTTTAACATCAAAGGCGCGGCGATCAGACATCAAATCAACGCGGTCCAGAATAAGGCGTGGTCAAGTGCGTGATTTTGATTGAAGGGACTTGCGAGGCGCTATCAAATCCGCTATGAGCGCGCAAATTCGTCGGTTCGGGGGAGACTCGGAACCGTTTTTTTATCTAAAATGGAGGCCCTGATGGCTGTCCCTAAGAGTAAAATTTCAAATTCACGCCGTGGTATGCGCCGCGCGCATGATCGTCTCACAGCATCCAATTATGTTGAAGACAAGCAAAGCGGCGAACTTCGTCGTCAGCACCATATTGACCTGAAAACCGGCATGTATAAAGGCCGCCAGGTTTTGGAACCAAAAGACTAACCCACATATTGCCTGACTGAAGGAGGCCCCCATGGTAGAAATTGAAACCATTTTCGCCCGGGAGATCCTTGATAGCCGGGGCAATCCAACAGTTGAAGTTGACGTGAGCCTTCTCGATGGGGCTTTTGGTCGTGCGGCTGTGCCAAGCGGCGCATCAACAGGCGCTTACGAGGCGGTAGAGCTTCGCGACGGTGATCCTGCCCGTTATGGCGGCAAGGGTGTCCTCAAAGCTGTTTCGAATGTGAACACAGAAATTGCGGATGCTTTGTTTGGTCTCGATGCTGAAAATCAACGCGGAATCGACCAGATTCTTATTGAAATGGATGGGACAGAGAATAAATCCCGATTAGGCGCTAACGCCATGCTCGGCGTTTCCATGGCCGTGGCAAAAGCCGCAGCAGCATCGCAGCAAACACCGCTTTATCGTTATGTAGGCGGCTCAAACGCCCATGTGCTGCCGGTTCCTATGATGAACATCATCAATGGCGGCGAGCACGCGGATAACCCTATTGACGTTCAAGAATTTATGATCATGCCGGTTGGAGCGAGCCGTTTTTCCGACGCTCTGCGCATGGGCGCGGAAGTATTTCACGCCCTTAAAGCCAAGCTGAAGGCTGATGGTCACAATACGAATGTTGGCGACGAGGGCGGTTTTGCGCCTGCGCTGGCATCATCCGAGGCAGCTCTGGATTATATCATGAGCGCGATTGAAGCGGCAGGTTATAAACCGGGCGAAGATATTTACCTGGCGCTTGATGTAGCCTCAACCGAATTTCACAAAGATGGAAAATATAATCTCAAAGGCGAGGGCAAAGTGCTCTCATCACCGGAATTTGCTGCCTATCTCGAAGACCTTGTAGGCAAATACCCGATCATATCAATCGAGGATGGTATGGATGAGGATGACTGGGCCGGTTGGCAAGGCTTAACTGCCAGTATCGGGGATCGCTGCCAACTTGTCGGAGATGATTTGTTCGTAACCAATCCCAAACGTCTCGCCAAAGGCATTGAAACGGCTGCGGCAAATTCAATTCTGGTAAAAGTGAATCAAATCGGGACCTTATCAGAAACTCTTGACGCCGTTGATCTGGCGCACCGGGCTGGATTTACTGCGGTTATGTCCCACCGCTCGGGAGAGACAGCCGATACAACTATTGCTGATCTCGCAGTCGCGACCAATTGTGGGCAAATTAAAACAGGCTCGCTCGCACGGTCTGACCGACTCGCCAAATATAATCAGCTTTTACGGATAGAAGAGCAGCTTGGCGAAATGGCGGCCTATGCAGGCCGTTCTGTTTTGCCTTAGGGGTTAAAACCGCCGGGTCACACCCAAAGACACGACTGGATAATATTGGTATTTATCCAGTTCGTCTTGCAGATTTTGTTCTTCGCGGTCCAGCTCTGCACGTACTGAGGGCTGTGTGCTGACGAGGCCGCCTTCAGCGTTAAGCGTCACATCGGGCTTTCCAATAAACATAACGCCAGCACGCGCATTAAAACTCCATAATTTCTCACGGTTCATGAACCCGTCATAGCCAAGGCCGATAAACGGTGCGACGTCTTTATATTCGACACTGCCGCGAAGCGTACCGATTTCGGCGCCTGTATAGGTCGTGTTCCCAATCTCAACGGTTGTCGCGGGACCGGGAACGCCTACCAAATCCGCAGATTTATCACCCGCATAGACCCCGCCGCTGAGGTGAAAGCCGTTTTGAAAAGGATAAATGTCGGCAAAACCGCCCGCATTGAGCATGTTGACATCAACATTATAATCCACGCCGTCATAGGATTGATCAATGCTGCTAACAGGCAAGTAATTGACGCCGCCGCGCAGAGCCAGATTGTTTGAGACGGCATATTTGCCTTCTACGGTCAGCCCGGCCGTGCCAACATCCGCGCCGAGACCCATATTATGGTGCGATCCCATGCAAGCACTTGTCAGTAAAGCAGCGCTAGCTGCGAGTGCGATTTTATATAATGACATAAGGCGGCCCCATTGAGATAATAGGGCTATCTATCAATTGTGATTTACAATCCGATTAAAAATCAAGGTTAATGACCGCTGAACGATACGAGTGCTCGGGCGCTTAATCCCATATCTTTTACGGCTTGAAGGCCGCCTAAATCCGGCAAATCAATAACAAAACCTGCGCCGACGACATTCGCGCCCGCTTGCCGCAATAAATGCACCGCTGCCTGCGCTGTCCCGCCCGTGGCTATGAGGTCATCAATCAGAAGCACTTTTTCCTGTCCGCGAATTGCGTCTGCATGGATTTCAAGCGTGTCAGTGCCGTATTCCAAGTCATAGGTTTGCTCATACGTTTTGAAAGGTAGTTTCCCTTTCTTACGGATTGGTACAAACCCAATGCCAAGTTCATAGGCAATGGCGGCACCGAATGTGAAACCGCGCGCTTCTATACCCGCCACATTATCGATATTTTTATTTTGATAAGGCGCGGAGAGTTGAATAACGGCCTCGGCAAATGCGCGCCTATTCGTGAGAAGCGTTGTAATGTCCCTGAACATAATGCCGGGTTTGGGAAAATCCGGGATTGTGCGGATTGTATCTTTTAGGTTCATCAGATCATTCTCACATATTGATAGCTTCTGTTTCGGGTATAATATGCGTTTCTGTGAACGCCATGGCTTCCCAGTCCAAATAGTCCGGGTCGCTCATTACCTCCGAAATGTAGGTGTCAGCGCGCGCGGTGCGCGGCAGGTCATAAGAGGCAAACCGGGTCGCAGCAGGGGCGTAAAACGCGTCGGCGATCGACCAGTTTCCAAACAAAAAAGGCCCGTCATGACGGGAGAGTAGTTCACACCATAGTGCGTCCATCTGGGCGGCATCATCAAGGCAATCCTGAGGAACTGGTTTTGATGTCCGCCGCCGTAGGTTCATAGGAGCCTCCCGCCGTAAGGCTTTAAAACCTTCATGCATCAATTTCGCAGCATGCCGCGCCTCGGCTTTTGTCATTTCATCCTTTGGCCAAAGATTGGGGACGCACTTGGCCGCAAACTCACAAATGGCAAGACTGTCGGGTAGATTATCGCCATTTATGCCGAGCACAGGCACAGTTCCGGCATCGGTTAAGGCCAGTAGCTTGTCCTTAAAGCCGGGGACATCCAAATCAATCATGCGGGTCTCAAACGGAAGCTCGGCCTTGGTTAAAGTCAGCCAAGCACGCAGGGACCATGATGAGTAATTATAATTTCCGATATAAAGCGTGAGCGCTGACATAGTCCTAATCCTTTTGATAATGCCATTTATCTATGCCGACAACTAAGCGGTGCCGCGGCCCTTCGGCATCAAGGTCTCCGCTACGATAGGCTATGTCAGGTTGCCACAATGTTGTAAATCCGGTGCCAGTTTTCATAAACCGGGTTTCAAAAATATCATCTTCGCATTGTGATATATGTGACAGTGCTGCATCAACTCCATCGAACACTGACAAAGCTAGTAATGAGATATAAGTCGGCGGCATAATAGACATATCGGAATGGGGTGTTTTTTCAATGACCGTTTTTGGCTTAATCCATTGATAATCATGGATTTCTCCGTCATCAATGATGACAGGTGCGTTGGGTGCTTTCGCAATAAAAAAATGCGTAGAAAACCGACGTTTTTCCTGAGTGGGCGGAATCCAAAGAGACAAAGATATTAAATCTTCGGGGTTGAGGGTTAGACTCGTTTCTTCGAGAGTTTCCCGGCATCCGGCAATCCGCGCGCAGGTCTTGTCGCAATCACCGGGCTGTCCATCAGAGCTTTCAACGCGTCCCCCCGGAAACACCCAAGCGCCGCTAAAGGCTTTTAGCGCGCGATTGCGCCTTAACATCAAGATTTCTAGATCATTATCACCATCTCGAAGGAGAAGCACCGTGGCGGCTGGGATGAGAGTTGCTGGAATAGAGCCTGCCATAACCCAAGTCTATGAATCAAGGATTGGCGGCTGTCAAAGGGTAAGCCGCGCAGATGCACTGAAACTTGACGCTTTGCTTTCCTCACATATTGACGCCCCACGCTTTAACACATTTCCTCGTTTACGAATCCTCCGTCGCTCCATATAGTCAATTTTATGCGCTGCCCATTTTGCAACAGTGAAGAGACTCAGGTCAAAGACAGCCGTCAGGCCGAAGACGGTTCGGCTGTGCGCCGTCGTCGTCACTGCGGAAAATGCGCCGGGCGCTTTACAACATTTGAACGGGTGCAACTCAGGGAACTCACAGTCGTCAAAAAATCAGGACGACGCACGTCTTTTGACAGAGATAAATTAGCGCGTTCAGTCAATATAGCGTTGCAGAAGCGCCCCGTAGATCCGGAGCAGGTTGAGCAGATGATCAGCGGTATTGTGCGGCAACTTGAGAGTAGTGGCACATCGGACGTATCCTCTGACCAAATCGGCGAACTCGTGATGGAAGGCCTCGCAGGGTTGGATCAGGTCGCCTATGTGCGATATGCGTCTGTTTACCGGGATTTTCGCGCGACGCAGGATTTTGAAGCTTTCATCGAGGAAGAAAAACTCGCCGCAAAACCCGAAAGCGAATAAAAAGTTTTGCGGCGCCCTTTTGTTACTCTTAAACTTGCCACATCACTGGATGGAAAAATCGCGTTGGCCAATGGGCAGTCTGAATGGATTACAGGCGAGAAATCCCGCGAGGCCGGACGGCGGCTTCGCGGCGCGCATGACGCTATCGCCGTAGGCGCGAACACAGCGAACCTTGATAACCCGCAGTTGACAACCCGCATAAACGGCCTGCCAGATCCTGTGAGAGTGATTTTCGATAGCCGCCTACGCTTGCCGATTGATTCAAACCTTGTTAGCACAGTCCGGGACATTCCGGTTTGGATTTTTTGCGCCTCTGATCATGGCCCCAAAGCGGACGCTTTGAAGGATAAGGGTGTTCAGCTATTCGCTGTCCCGTCGCTTGGCAAACTGGATGTTGCGGCTGCTTTGGATGTCATGCACAGAAAACACATATCGACGCTTTTGGTTGAAGGTGGGGGGCTGCTGGCTGCCAGCTTTATCCGTGAAGGAGTAGTGGATGTGATTGAGTGGTTTCGCGCGCCCATTGTTTTGGGCGGAGACGGGCGAAGCGGCATAGGGCCTTTAGGGCTTGAGGACTTAAACATGGCCAAACATTTTTCGCGTGCGTCGATAAGCCAACTCGGTGATGATATGCACGAGCGATATGAACGGGTATAGAGGTTTATGTTTACGGGCATCATTACAGACATAGGGACCATTAAAGACATTCGCCGCGGCGTGGGCGGTGAGTGGGGTGATACCCGTATGGAGGTTTTTAGCCGTTATGATCCTGATAGCATCGATATTGGCGCGTCTATTTCCCACGCAGGGGCGTGCATGACAGTCGTCGAAAAACACAGGGTTGAGACCGGCTGTTGGTATGGGTTTGATGTATCAGACGAAAGCCTGAGTAAAACAACAATGGGTCAGTGGGCCGCGGGGCAAAAAATCAATCTGGAGCGGGCTTTAACCGGAAAAGATGAACTCGGCGGGCATCTTGTTACGGGCCATGTTGACGGTGTTGGCACCCTTATATCACGCGGTAATGTTGCCGGATCACTTGCTCTACAATTCGAAGCCCCCAGTGAAATTGCCTTTGGCATAGCGCCTAAGGGGTCTATAACTGTTGAAGGGGTGTCGTTAACGGTCAACCTTGTCAATAAGAATACGTTCACCGTTAACATCATTCCGCATACGGCTGAGGTTACGACACTCGGAAAATTACAGGTTGGCGACAAAGTAAATCTGGAAATAGACCTCATTGCACGCTATGTCGCCCGATACCTGGCTCATATGAAAGGCTGATATGCCCCAAGAGAAACTTAATCCCTCGAAAAAGCTCAATGAAGCGACGTTTGAAGATGTGTATAATCTCGCGACGCCTGAGGAAATAATCGAAGATGCGCGTAATGGCCGGATGTATATTCTTGTGGATGCGGAAGACCGTGAAAATGAAGGGGATTTGATTATCCCGGCACAATTTGCGACGCCTGATGCGATTAACTTTATGGCGCGTTACGGACGCGGGTTAATATGCCTCGCGCTTGAGCAAAGCCGCGCGGACGAGCTTGGACTGAAAAATATGTCTGCTGAAAACCGTTCGCGGTTTGAAACAGCGTTCACACAATCCATTGAGGCCCGTGAAGGCGTCACCACTGGTATCAGCGCGGGCGACCGCTCGCGTACAATCCAAGTGGCGATTGATCAGGATTCGCGTGAGCATGATATTTGCTCGCCCGGTCACATGTTTCCAATTATTGCCAAAGATGGCGGCGTTTTAGTACGCACAGGACACACAGAGGCCTCTGTTGATATTTCGCGGCTTGCCGGGCTGAACCCGTCTGCCGTTATCTGCGAAATTATGAATGATGACGGGACTATGGCGCGCTTGCCGGATCTCGTGAAATTTGCGCAATTTCACGGACTAAAAATCGGCACCATTGAAGACTTGGTTGCCTACAGAATGCGCCGCGACCATTATGTCAGCCATATCGCATCGTCAAATTTTACATCTCAAGACGGCGATGAATTTAAGATTCACGTTTATCGTAATTTCCTCGATAATCTGGAGCATGTGGCGCTCTCCAAAGGGGAGCCCGTCACAGGCGGCGAAAGTTTGGTACGAGTTCACAAAATTGATTTCGCTGGCGATATTCTTCATGAAAACAGCCCGCGTTCAGGCCTGATCCGTGATACCATGCGGCAGCTTGCGGCCCATGATGGTCACGCTGTGTTGGTTCTTATCCGGGAGGGCAGCATTGATACGCTATTGGAACGCCTGGGCGCTCATAAACGGGACGTGGACCGGAAAGAGCAAAATATCCGCGAATACGGCGTCGGCGCGCAGATTTTGGTCGAGCAAGGCGTGGATAAGATGCGTCTTATCACCAATACTATGCCCAAACTGATCGGTCTTGATGCGTACAAACTTGAACTTGTCGGGATTGTGCCTCCGAAGAATTACCGGGATCAATAAGGCCATGAAATACAAAATTCTTGTTGTTGAAGCGCGCTATTATGAGGGCATTTCTGATGCGCTATTTGAAGGCGCAAACGAAGTGCTTCAGGCTTCGGGCGCGGAAGTCACGCGGATAACGGTTCCGGGGGCTCTGGAAATCCCGCATGTCATTTCATATGCACATCAAACACGGCGTTCCAACACGGGTAAAGCTGGGTTTGACGGGTTTGTTGCGCTTGGATGCGTTATACGGGGCGAGACGACCCATTATGATTATGTGTGCACAGAGAGTGCGCGCGCCCTTATGGACTTGGCCGTGGAACATCACCTGGCCATTGGCAATGGTATCATTACGGTTGAAAATGAAGCACAGGCTTGGGCCCGCGCGAAAAAAGGTCAAAAGAATAAAGGCGGTTTTGCCGCTGCGGCAACCTTGACGATGCTGGATATTCATCACGACTTACTGATTTACTCGCATACGAAATCATACGGCAAGTCCTTATCGCATTACGGGCCGGAAGAGGCATGACCGCGGCGTCTACAGGGTTTTCCGGCGGTTCGGCGAACCCCAACCACAGAAGGGCGGCCCGCTTATCCGCTGTCCAAGCCCTTTATCAAATGGATGTGGGCGGGGAAGCATCGAAAAATGTCGTTCGGGAATTTCGTAATCACCGCTTTGGCCATGAGGACGAGCCCGGCATGATTGTCGCGGATGAAGCGTTTTTTGAGGCAATCATATTGGGCGTTGTCGATAAACAGTCTGACATTGATGCTGCTATTAGCGAAAACTTATCAGAGAAATGGACGTTAAAGCGTCTCGACATAACTTTGCGCGCGATCATGAGAGCTGCGACCTATGAAATTATGTCACGCCCGGATGTTCCTGCGATTGTCGTGATCGATGAATATGTTGCGATTGCAACAGACTTTTTCGAAGGCGGGGAACCATCATTCGTCAACGGCGCGCTAGACAAAATTGCCAAAAAAGTTCGCGCAGCGGAATTTGGCCTTCCCGGCGGGATGGCAAAACCCATGCCGGGTCATGGATGAATTTTCGCTCATAAGGAACTATCTCGCGCCGCTAGCCGGGCCTGAAGGACTTAACCTTACAGACGACGCGGCTGTGTTAACCCCTCCAGCGGGGCATGACCTTATCATCACCAAAGACACAATGGTTGAAGGCGTGCATTTTCCGAGGGGTCATTACGGCCTGAACGTGGCGAGCCGTTTATTACGAGTCAATCTGTCTGATTTGGCCGCAAAAGGCGCAGCCCCGTTAGGGTATTTACTCTCAATTGCATGGCCCAAATCCCTAAGCAGCGCTCAGATTGCGGTGCATATGGAGTCGTTCGCGGCGGGATTGAAAGATGTGCAACAGGCTTATAGCTTCACGCTTTTCGGCGGTGATACGGTCCGCACAGACGGCCCGATGGTTGTTTCTGCCACGCTCATAGGCACAGTGCCACACGGCGGCATGGTACGCCGTGCAGGGGCGAATATCGGTGATGATATTTGGGTTACGGGGACTATTGGCGACGGCTATCTTGGGCTCAAATATATATCACAAGACCATGTTTTCCTTGATAATTTACTTCCCTATGCGGGCGATTTAGAGACCGCGTATTGGCGTCCCATCCCGCGCTTAGGTTTATCCAAACTATTGCGGGATGTAGCCACATCCGCCGTCGATATTTCGGACGGGCTTTTGTCCGACATTCGGCATATTGCGCAGGACAGCGGAATTAAAGCCGTCATCGACATCTATGCTGTCCCGCTATCTGGGGCCGGGCGGCAATGGCTTAAACCGCTGACGCATATTGAGCAAAAGCTGATACTTGCAGCGGGCGGCGATGATTATGAGGTTGGTTTTACGGCGGATCCGAAACACCGCGAGTTGATTCTAGAATCCGCCTTATTACTGTCCTTTGACATCACGCGGATTGGTACCTGCTTAAAAGGTTCGGGTATGGACTGCTTGGGCGCCAACGCAGCAGTATTAGACGTTTCTATTTACGGATTTTCCCATATTTAGGCGTTATAGTGTCAATGAGTTGATCAAATATGCGATAAGCGCGAAAATCACCACTTCCTCTTGTTTTTCCTGCCATAGTTCTTGCCCAGCGGTATGACCCCTGCTAATTCGGCGGCTATCACTATAGGAGCCTAAAGTGCCGACACCACAAAACGGCGTAACCGCCGAAACCGTTCGAAAAATTGCCCGTCTTTCGCGCTTGCATGTCGAAGACAGCCGCCTTGCGCCTCTGGCGGAGGAACTTAACGGCATTTTAGGGTGGATTGAGCAGCTCAATGAGGTTGATATAGACGGCGTCGAGCCGATGACGTCAGCGGTCGATATGGATGCGCCGATGCGCGCGGACGTCGTTACAGACGGCGGCAAACGCGACGATGTTTTAGCTAATGCTCCGAAATCCGAAGACGGATTTTTCGTTGTGCCTAGGTCTGTGGAGTAGGTCATGACAGATTTAACCAAACTCACATTATCTGCCGCATTGGACGGCATGGCTTCCGGTGATTTTTCATCCGTAGAGCTTACCGAAGCCCACATCAAAGCCTGTGAGGCGGCCGGCAAACTCAATGCTTTTGTGACAGACACACATGATTTGGCCCGAGAGCAAGCCGCGAAATCTGATGCGCGCCGCGCAAAGGGCGACATTGGTCGTCTTGAAGGCGCGCCGCTGGCCGTAAAAGATTTGTTCTGTACCGAAGGGGTGCGCACCACAGCCGGGTCAAAAATCCTGGGTGATTTCACCCCGACTTACGAATCGACAGTTTCAGCCAATATGAAGGCTGACGGCATGGTTATGCTCGGCAAACTCAACCTTGATGAATTTGCCATGGGGTCATCCAATGAAACATCGGCTTTTGGCCCTGTGATTAACCCGTGGCGCAAAGGTGAAGACCTTGTACCGGGCGGCTCATCCGGCGGGTCTGCGGCGGCTGTTGCCGCTGATCTATGCCTCGGCGCAACGGCCACAGATACGGGCGGGTCGATCCGCCAGCCTGCCTCGTTTACAGGCACAGTCGGCATTAAGCCAACCTACGGGCGATGTTCACGTTGGGGCACCGTTGCCTTTGCCAGTTCACTCGACCAAGCCGGGCCCATCGCAAAAACCGTCAAAGACGCGGCGATTTTGCTCGAGAGCATGTCCGGGCATGACCCAAAAGACAGCACGTCCCTGAATATATCCGTGCCCAAATGGTCAGAGAGCTGCGGAAAATCAGTCAAAGGTTTGCGCATCGGAATCCCCAAAGAATATTCCATCGACGGCATGCCGCCGGAGATTCAAGCGCTCTGGGATCAGGGCATTGCATGGATGAAAGATGCCGGAGCCGAGATTGTCCCGATTACATTGCCCCACACCAAATATGCGCTGCCAGCCTATTATGTTGTTGCACCCGCTGAAGCCTCTTCAAATTTGGCGCGTTATGACGGCATGCGTTACGGACTTCGAGTGGACGGCGAAGATTTGAATGATACCTATGACCGGACACGCACCGAAGGGTTCGGGGCCGAAGTCCGCCGCCGGATTATGATCGGAACCTATGTTTTGTCTGCCGGTTATTATGACGCCTATTATCTACGCGCGCAGAAAGTCCGTACACGGATTGTCGAGGATTTTGAAAATGCGTGGCAGACTTGCGATGCGGTGCTAACGCCAACCGCGCCGAGCGCGCCGTTTGCCGTAGGCCGGAAAGTCAATGACCCGATCACCATGTATCTCAACGATATTTTTACTGTGACGACGAACCTTGCGGGATTACCCGGTATTTCCGTTCCCGCTGGACTGGACGCTGATGGATTGCCGCTCGGCCTTCAAGTCATAGGCCGAGCGCTTGACGAGGAAACCGTATTTAAAGCGGCAAGCGCGCTTGAAAAATCGGCTGGATTTACGGCCAAGCCGAAGAAGTGGTGGACGTAACCCGCCTATCCTTAGGGAAGATGCCCATGCGCATTAGCGCTACGGGGTGAGGGGATATAATTTCGGGTTTAAGTGGATTTGATGCCGCCGCATCTTTTCCCCTCACCCGGCCATTCCGCTCAAAGGCGGGCCGACCTCTCCCGCAGGGAGAGGTAACTAAAGGAGCAGTAAAATGTTTACAGCAGAACGCGTTGCGGATGCGAAAGATTGGATCAAAGGCGAAACCGGGGATTGGGAGATCATTATCGGCCTTGAAGTCCATGCGCAGGTCGCGTCAAAATCCAAATTATTCTCCGGCTCATCCACGGAATATGGCTCGGAGCCCAACACACAGGTCAGCCTTGTCGATGCGGGCATGCCGGGTATGCTTCCTGTAGTGAATGAGTTTTGCGTGGAGCAAGCTGTGCGGACGGGGCTGGGCCTTAACGCGCAAATCAACCTGTTCTCTCGCTTTGACCGAAAAAACTATTTCTACGTCGACCTTCCGCAAGGCTACCAAATCTCGCAGTTCGAATTTCCGATTGTCGGTGAGGGCGAAATTGAGATTGAACCTGAAGGCGGCGAAGCGGTATCCGTGGGAATTGAGCGTTTGCACCTTGAGCAGGACGCCGGAAAATCTGTGCATGATCTCTCGCCGGATGAAACCTATGTTGATTTGAACCGCTGCGGCGTGGCGCTCATGGAGATTGTCTCAAAGCCTGATATGCGCTCTCCCGAAGAGGCCTCCGCCTATGTGGAGAAGCTTCGCGGGATCGTCCGCGCGCTCGGCACCTGTGACGGCGATATGGAGAAAGGCAATATGCGCGCCGATGTGAACGTCTCTGTACGAAAGCCCGGTGGAGACCTCGGAACACGCTGCGAGATTAAAAATGTTAACTCTATGCGTTTTATCCGCCAAGCCATTATGTATGAAGCCCGCCGCCATATTGAGATTATCGAAGGGGGCGGCACTATCGACCAAGAAACCCGCCTTTTTGACAGCGTTAAAGGCGAGACCCGCACCATGCGTTCCAAAGAAGACGCACATGATTACCGGTATTTCCCGGACCCGGACTTGCTGCCGTTAAAGCTAGACCAAAGCTTTGTTGACGGTATCAAAGCCACTTTACCGGAATTGCCAGATGCGCGCAAAGCCCGGTTTATGAGCGAATACGGTATCCCGGCCTATGATGCAGGGGTTTTGACGGTTGATAAGGCCGTCGGTGATTATTACGAAATCGCTGCCAAAGGCCGCGATGCAAAAATTGCAGCGAACTGGATGATGGGCGATTTGTTTGGCGCGCTGAACAAGGCTGGCATTGATTTGTCAGGTAGCCCGGTTTCGGCAGACATGCTCGGCGGCCTGCTTGACCGTATCGCGGATAGCACGATCTCCGGTAAGATTGCTAAAGATGTGTTTGAAAAAATGTTTGCAGGCGAGGGCGACGCGGATACCATCATTGAACGCGGCGGCCTAAAACAGGTCACTGATACGGGCGCGATTGAAAAGATGGTGGATGACGCCATTGCAGCCAATCCTGCCCAAGCTGAAAAAGCCAAAGAGAACCTGAAACTCATGGGCTTCTTCGTGGGTCAAGTCATGAAAGCCAGCGGCGGCAAAGCCAATCCGCAGGCGGTCAATGAGATCTTGCGGGAGAAGCTGGGATTATAGCTGAGCGGCTAAAGCACACGTTCATGCATTGTAATATTCCGGAAAGAGGACGCACATGACAAACACACCGAGTTCAGCGCAAAGGGCTAGGTCCTTGTCAATTTTGCAGTTTTTCGTTCCGGTGACGACTTTATGCCTAGCGGCCGTTCTGTGGTTTGTTCTATCCGAGCCGCTTAATGACTATGTGATGGGCGGGTTGCTAATCTTAGCCACAGGTGAATTTTTTATGCTCCGATCATATGCCAGCAAAATGGTGCGCCAAGCTGAACGAGACCGGGGATGAAGCTTCAGGAAGGCCCATTGTTTGGTGCGTTGATTATCGGCGCAGGCATTGGCTATTTAATTCACCAAAAAACACAGAATGCAATGCTTGCGGTTTTGTCCGCTATCGCTATCACCGCAGCAGGGTACATCCTTGAAATTACTATAAAATCCTTCCTGGGAAAAAAGAAATAATGCCATTGAATATTGAGAAAAGCCCCACCGTCACCGAAGCGCTAAACACGCGGATTACTGTCCGTGACTTTCTTGATACGCCCGTCCCGCAAGAAACGCTTAAAACTCTTTTCGAGACCGCTCTCCGAAGCCCGTCCGGCGGCAATCTACAGCCGTGGCGCGTCCATGTGATGACAGGGAATGCCTTAAAGGCGTTTTCTGATGATTGTTTGGATAAGTTTGCGAAAGGCAAGCAAGAGGCGCAAACATTCCCGGCCTATCCCAGCCCATTATGGGAACCTCAGCGTTCTTGGCGTTATAAACTGGGCGAAGAAATGTATGCACTTTTAGGTATTGAGCAAGACGACCGCTTGGGGCGCCTTGAGTGGCTCGGCAATAATATGCGATTTTTCGGCGCGCCCGTCGGCGTCATCATTACGGGTAATATTCAACTCGGCATGCCGCAACATCTGGATGTCGGGATCTATCTGCAAAGCCTCATGCTGCTTGCCCGCGAAGCCGGCCTACATACCGCGCCTCAAGGGTGGTGGAGAAGCTGGCCGGACACTGCGCGCAAGCATTTAGATTTTCCGGATGATGAACATGTTCTGGTTGGCCTGTCTTTGGGCTACGGCAACCCGGATTCACCCGTCAATGATCTGTACGCAGACAGGGCTGAACTGTCTGAACTGGTGACTTTTTATTGAAAATAGCCAACCTTCACAAAATTTAACTTTCAATTCACGACACATGTCGTATGACTCCACTATCGGGAGAGTAAGCTATGATTATATTTGATCAGATTAAAAGCATCACAATCACAGTTGTCTTATTTTTGATGGTGTTTCTTTTAGGCGGTTAGCCCGTCAAGTGACTTATGAGAATTTAGTCTGACTGCGTGACGATCATGTCCGCAGCCCCGTAAAGGGCTGTATATTGCGCCTGTAAAAGCCTAACCGGAATATTTTTGACAAAATTCGCTCCGCTACCTCGATTTTTAAAACGCTTCGTAAAATCTGATTCGTTCATATAAGGCGCTACATACCGGGATACACCGCCTGCGATCACAATACCGCCCGAAGCCCCCAGCGTCAGCGCAGTATCGCCAGCAAAAGCCCCCAGAAGTGAATTAAACATACGAACTGTGCGCCGAGCGGCTGAATGCGGATTGGATTGCCCCGCCGCGATAATATCTTCCTGACGCTGGCAAATTTCCGGCTCGCCGTGAATATGACACAGCGCTTGGTATAAACGAAACAGTCCTGATCCGGATAAAAGGTTTTCAACGGATACATAGCCAAGCTTATGCAGCCAATAGGTATAAACGGCGTGCTCTTCCTCGGTTTCCGGCGCAAAACACCGATGTCCGCCTTCAGTCGGAATAATCGTTACGGGACGTCCCGGCACAATCAGCGACAACCCCATGCCGGTGCCGGGGCCAAGTACTGCGACGGGTTTGTTATAATTGACTTTACCGTCAATCAGAGTTTGAAAGCCATCATCCGGGATCAGGCGTGCACCATTGGCCATGGCGACAAAATCATTCAATATCAAAGCGCGTGATAGGCCAAATTTGGCTTTTAGATCTGCTTCTGTGACAATCCAATCCGCATTGGTCATTTGCACGGCGCCGTCAAACTTTGGCCCTGCAAATGCGAATGCGGCTATTTTCGGGGCCGTATCAATGCTGGATAAATATTCTGATGCAGCGTCATAAAAAGACGCGTACTCTTTTACCGGAAAAAAGCGAATATCCCGCAGGTCAATCGTGCCCTGTTGGTTTTTATGCGCGAGGGCAAGACGGCAATTTGTACCGCCGACATCCCCAACCAAAATGTAATCAACCCGCACTAGCCTTCAAACCAAAGCGGCTCACCGAGGCTGGACGCGCCGGTTTCAGCGCTACCAACCTGGGCGCGGAAATTACCAAACATATTCATGCCAAGCGCCGAAAGATTATTAACGACAGGCTGCGGGGCGGTTTGACGTTCATCCAGAGTGTCGGCCAAAACCGTCACAACACCATTGGCTGGATCGACGCGGATCATATCGCCGGTTTGAACCCGGGCGAGGGGGCCGCCCAGAGCAGCTTCCGGGTGCATATGAATGGCGGCAGGGATTTTCCCGGACGCGCCAGACATACGCCCATCTGTAACAAGCGCGACTTTGAAGCCTTTATCTTGCAATGATCCCAAAATCGGCGTGAGTTTGTGAAGCTCAGGCATACCGTTGGCTCGCGGGCCTTGAAAGCGCAGAACCGCAACAAAGTTACGCTCAAGCTCACCTTTTTTGTGCATGGCAACAAGATCATTTTGATCGTCAACGACAATGGCTGAGGCTTCAACTAACCAGTTCTCACGTTTTACGGCCGAGACTTTCATCACGCCGCGCCCTAAATTGCCGGATAAAAGACGCAATCCGCCATCAGGCCGGAAGGCTTTGTCAACGGACGTTAAAACATCGGGATCGAGGCTTTCGGTGGGTCCGCTGCGAAATAGAACTGCATCCGCCTCAGCGTGAGCATTGCGGATCGGCTCTCTCGCATATTCATGCAGGCCGTCGCCTCCGGCAACTGTTGTCACATCCGTGTGCACTAATCCAGCATTGATCAACTCACCAATAAGGTAGCCCATGCCGCCCGCGGCATGGAAGTGGTTCACATCCGCAGAGCCATTGGGATAGATACGGCAAATCAAAGGTACAGCCCCGGAAATGTCCGAAAAATCATCCCAGTTAATAATAATGCCAGCGGCGCGGGCAATCGCGATCATGTGAATGGTCAAATTCGTCGAGCCGCCAGTCGCCATAAGCCCTACAAGGCCGTTGACGACCGCTTTTGCATCGATCACATGTCCTGCGGGCGTAAACGCATCACCTTGACCGCTAATTTGAATAGCCCGCCGGGTTGTCTGCGCCGTCATAGCGTCCCGCAGCGGCGTATTGGGGTGTATGAAAGATGCTCCGGGCAGTTGCATCCCCATAATTTCCATCAACATTTGATTCGTATTGGCCGTGCCGTAAAACGTACAGGTGCCGGGCGCATGATAGGATTCGCTCTCGGCTTTTAAGAGAGCCGCACGATCGACCTTGCCTTCAGCAAATAATTGCCGGACGCGCGCTTTTTCAGGATTTGAAATACCTGACGGCATAGGGCCCGCGGGCGCAAAAATGGAGGGTATATATCCGTAACGCAGAGCGCCAATTAACAAACCCGGCACGATTTTATCGCACACACCCAAATGAATTGCGGCGTCGAACATATCGTGAGAGAGGGCGATGGCTGTGCCCATAGCGATCACATCGCGCGAGAAAAGCGAGAGCTCCATCCCGTCTTGCCCTTGTGTAACCCCGTCACACATGGCGGGGACGCCGCCCGCAACTTGCGCCGTTGCGCCGTTTCTGCGGGCAGCATGTTTGATTACAAATGGAAATTTTTCAAAAGGCTGATGGGCTGAGAGCATATCGTTATAGGCTGTGACAATACCGATATTGGGCCAGTTCGCGCCTAGAAGCTCTGTCTTCTCATGAAGCGGACAGGCAGCCGTCGCATGGGCGAGATTGCCTTCGGTCAAGCGTTTTCGGCGAGGTCCGGAACGTATATTAGCGTCAATATCCGCCAAATATGCGGCCCGGGTTTTGGCCGAGCGGTTGATAATACGCGCGGTTACGTCTGTGATCGTCGAATCCATATTTGTCCTCATGGGGCCCATATTACAGTCAAGCGTGACCCTGCGTCAAAAAGAGTATTGACGGGCGCGTCTGTGGCTGGTTTGCAGCCGGCAGCTTTTAGTACGCTGGCTTTTTCGTGTCCGGTAATGAAAAGTATGATTTTTCGGGCGCTAAGAACCGCTCTCCGGGTGAGGGTCACGCGGTGAGGATAATTCCCGGCGCCGGGGCACCCTTGTGCGTCAATTCCTGTAACCGTAAAGTCATGCTCATCACTCAAAGCCGTTTCAATCCCGGCGGAATTGGGGAACCAAGAGGCGGTATGACCATCAGTGCCCATACCCATAAGGCAGACATCGGGTTTCAAACCCTCAAGACTACCCTCTATGCCTTTCGTAAATTTCGAAACAAAGGCCATATCGGGTACAAGGCGCATAAGCAGAGCCTTGTTATGTGTATTGTCTGCTAAGAGGGCTTCCATCATACCGAAATTTGATCCCGTATGAGAGTCTGGAACCCATCGGTCATCAACGGGTATGAACACGACTTTTTCCCAAGGCAGACTATGCGCGAACAGTAATCGGTAGGCCTCTTTCGGCGTCGAGCCGCCAGACAACAAAACGCAGGCTATGCCGCGCTCTTCTACGGCCTGTAAAATTGCTTCTGCCAAAGCTTCGCTGACAGCGCGGCTTGCACTCGCTTTATCTCCGAACTGTTTTATGTGGGGCAGAGGTGAATGCATGATTATGACCACTCGCGGCTGTCTTGGGACATTAAATCCTCGGATTGCCGGGGCCCGTCTACGCCCGCAGGGTAAAGTTCTAAGCGCTGCTTCGCGCTCGCCCAACTATCAATAATTTGATCCACCCATTTCCACGCCGTTTCGACTTCGTCCCGGCGCATAAACAAGCTTAAATTGCCCCTGACAACATCCATCAATAATCGTTCATACGCGTCCGGGTAACGGGCCGCAAAATTATCAGCATAGGCGAGGTTTAGCGGTAGAGTTTTAAGGCGCATACCGCCCGCGCCCGGTTCCTTGATTTCGAGCCAAAGCTGAACAGCTTCATCAGGCTGTAGACGGATAACAAGACGGTTAGGATTCAAATGCGTATCCCGCCCAAACACGGAATGGGGAACAGGCTTGAACTGAATGACTATCTCGGATCGCCGCGACGCCATACGTTTGCCCGTACGCAAGTAAATGGGAACACCCGCCCAGCGCCAATTGTCAATATGCGCTTTGACAGCGACAAAGGTTTCTGTCTCGCTTTCATTACGGTCAACATCCGTAAGGTAATCCGGCACAGCCTTGCCGTCTTGAGTGCCTCTGGCATATTGCCCGCGAACCGTCATTTCGCGAGATGTTTCAACCGTGATGGGCCTTAGCGCCCGAAGGACCTTTATTTTTTCGGTGCGCACATCATCAGCGTCCAAAGATGCGGGAGTTTCCATGGTGGTTAGGCAAAGAAGTTGCAGCAGATGATTTTGGATCATATCGCGCAGGGCTCCGGCCCCGTCGTAATAGGCCCCGCGGCCGCCAACACCAATGGACTCGGCCGCCGTGATTTGAATATGATCGATCGCGCCGCTCGACCATAGAGGCTCAAGCAAGATGTTCCCAAAGCGTAAAACCAAGAGGTTTTGAACGGTCTCTTTGCCAAGATAGTGATCGATACGGTATATATTATTTTCCTTGAAAACCTCGCCCACACCAGCATTTATCGCCAGGGCAGACTCGTAATCCGACCCTAGGGGCTTTTCCAAAACAACGCGAGAATTTGGCGTGACGAGTCCAGCCGCTTTGAGGCCTTTGCAAATCTGGGCAAATAAATGCGGCGGCATGGCCAAATAGAAAACACGGACAGTATCCGGGTTTTCAGAGAGCAGGGACTTAAGCCCGGCCCAATCGGCATCCTCTTGGCCGACATCAATCGTATGATAGCCGAGCATTTGGCTAAAATCGCCCCAACATTCCAGCCCATAATCGAACTTTGACTGGAACTCTTCATAGGCATCTTTCATGCGCTGCGTATATTCAGCCCGGTTAATGTCTGTGCGCGAGACGCCTATGATACGGCTGGATTGCGGTATCTGATCATCACAAAACCGATGATACAAAGACGGGATCAATTTTCGGCGAGCCAGATCACCCGTACCGCCAAAGACGACAATTTCAAAGGGCTCAACAGGGACGAATGATGAGTGGGATTGGTCATCCGACGCTTCGATATGCATGATTTCAGGAACGGGAGTCACAGATCTATCCTTGGTATGGGATCTGAAAATAGCCCGTTAATGACAGCGCTGTCAATACTGATTAAGGCCAGATTCACCGCGCCTTAGTTGACTCGCGTTTAATCAAAGAATGATCCAAATTGTGGATAAATGGACCCTGACTGCGAAGTTTGGGATCGAGCAAAAGCTCTGCCGCTTTGAACCCCATATTGCTAACAGGTTGGCAAACCGTAGTGAGGCGCGGCCAGATTATATCAGCAATGGCATTGTCATCGAAACCCGCCAGAGATAGCTGATCGGGAACGGATATTTTAAGCTTATTGGCGACGGATAAAACGCCCGCAGCCATGTCGTCATTGCTGGCGAAAATCGCCGTTGGCCGCTGATTTTGCGTCAGTAGTATCTCGGCGGCGGCTACCCCGGATCTGTAGGTGAAATCACCGTCCATAATCCAGTCCGGATTGATGCGTAAATCCGCGCGCCTCATGGCCTCACGAAAGCCTTCAAAGCGCAGAGCGCTGGCATTGTGGCGAGGATGTCCTTTGATAAACCCAATATCAACATGGCCTAGTTCAATGAGGTGTTCCGTCATTTCGCGGGCCGCCTTGACATCATCCATACGAATAATCGGAATATCCCCATGCGCCGCCGAAGGGGATATGGGGACGTAAGGGATAGCAAGACGGTTCAGCACAGTAATCACCTCACCGGCATCACACAAAGGCGGGGTTAAAATAACGCCGTCCACCGGCAATCGTCGCAAGAGGCTATCCACGTCTTGCACGACATTGATGTCATTCATATCCATCGGCTGGACAACAAGATGGTATCCGGCTTTGCGGCAAGCCTCTGTTGCGCCTTTTTGTATGCGCGCAATGTAACCGGGGCTGGGAATATCATACAGAAGCGCGAGCAGGTATGATTTTGAACTTGCCAGTCCGCGCGCAGCAGGGTTGGGCGCATACTTTAAGGCTTTGGCAGCCGCAATGACAGTCTCGCGCGTTTTCGCGCGGACATTCGGCTCACCGTTTAGCACGCGAGACACCGTTTTTATCGACACGCCCGCGCGTTTGGCGACATCGGTGATTGTTGATTTTGTTGTCATAACATCTCTACCGTTTGCCGGATTATAGCTGTCGCATCCTCAGCGTTTTTTGGCAATGTATTGGGATCAATAGGCTCCCCAAATGTCAGATCAAAGACAACATTTTTCTTATTGAGAAGCTCTTGAAACAACGTAATATCACGCAGCTCGCCGCTAACTTTTGAGAAAAAATAATATATCCAGGAGTTTCTCGCTTTGATTTTGAGCGGGATGACAGGCGCATTGTATTTTCGCGCAACCATGGCCGCTGAGCTCTGCCAGTCTTGGTCTTTCAGGCCGCGCCAACTCATGCGGGCGAGGCGGCCGGATGGAAATATGACGATGCATTTTTCCTGCTCTAACGCTTTTCGCATACCCACAAGTGTTTCGCGGGTTCTTGAGTGGTTGCGCTTTTCTTTAACCCATTCAACGGGAATGATAATATCGCGTCCTTTGGGTATGACGCGCAGGGCGTCTGCATTGGCCAAATAAAGGTGTTGTGGGCGTTTGTCCCGAATCGCTTGGAAAACCGCCATACCGTCTGCAAGGCCTGTGGGATGATTGCTGATGATAATGCATCGCCCCTTATCCGGCAGATTATGCAAACCCTTTACGGCCGTGCGCGGACTAATATGGTTTGTAACCTTTTCAAAGGCTTCATGGCCCGTTTTATCCGAAATCGCATCAGCCAGAAAGACAGCGGCATCATAGGCCAGAATACGGTACAGCAAAGGACGGACCAGACGAAATGTCCGGCGGCGGGCCATCAATTTCGTCGCCCGTTCTGCGATTAACTGCTCAACAATATGCATTCATACCACTTTTGATCCGTGAGATTCATATCATGGGCTAAAACTTGGAAAAATGCGACGAGAAAAACGGGCGCGCCAGAATTTTAGTGGAAATTTGGATATGTTCCTATCCCTCGATTTGATCGATTTCACAGAACGGCGTACGTATCGGATAATGCAAACAAAAAAAGCCGCCCCCGAAGGCGCGGCTTTGTAATTTAAATTTCTACCAGATATTATTTCCGGCGCGTGATTTTGGCAGGCCACCATTCATTGAGCTTTTTGCCTGCCCAGTCTTTGCCGCCCCAACCAAAGGCGATCGCGCCGCCAACGCCGGCTGCGACGGCGGCTGCCATGACGGAATAACGGAACGCAATATCCACAATGCCTTCGCCGAGTTGCATGGTTTCCAGGCCCATGAAAGTCACGATGATAATCGTCGCATATTTGATGATTTTACCTGCGAGATTACCGGATGTTTGCGTAACCAAACGCGAGACAAAGTTAGCAATGAACAAGCCTGCTCCGATGATGATGGCGCCGAGGACTATGCGTCCGCCAACTTCAAGCAATGTGTTAAACACATTAGTGAGCTCTGCAATACCGAGTGCTTTCATGGCCGCTGTAAGGCCCATCAAAACAATGCCGACAAACGCGATTGTTGCGATGACATGCGACGGCACGACGTTTGATGTTTCTCCGTCAAGGCTCGCTACAGTGGTCAAAGAATTATCGACCCCAAGTGCCGGAAGGGTTGTTTTTACAAGATTGGAGACAAACCGCCCAATGAACACAGCGACGCCGAGAATAGCGGCTGCGCCGAAGATGTTGGGGATATACTCCAGAACTGTACCGAGCATTCCTGAGACTTCGTCACTAAAGCCTGGAATGTCCCAAATACCGATTGCAGCAATTGCGAAGAATATAATGACAATCGCTTTAGCAAGTCCGCCTAAGCTTTTGGCAATGGATGTTTTTGCTGTCGCTTCATCCTCAGCACCAACTACGCCATAGCGGTTGGCGATCGAGTCGATTTGTGCAACCTCAAGCGTGCTGGTCAAAGCATTTTTCACTACATTCGACACCATGACGCCGATAGCAAAGACGACGATACCGACGATCAATTTCGGTAGATAGCTAAAGATCGTATCCATCATGCCGTTGAGGAAACCTAGCTGTTCCGCGAGTATCGGGACCTGCCCTATGCCCAGCAGGATGAAAATTAGCCACATGACCCAAAAAATTGCTTTGGATAAAGATTTGCCAATATTGCCGCCAGTGGTTTTGGCTTTTTTGCCAATGCCTGTGCGGTTAATCGCAGACGCTACAAGTCCGGCTATTATTTTTGCAATAAAATAGCCGATAATAATTGTAATCAGCGCAATGATCGGGCCAACTGCCCCTTCCATCGATTCCGGCAAAAACCCGGCTAGCGAGTTGGACATCGTGTCCATTGTATTTTGTGCAGTATTTTCCATTACGGAAACCTCCAATAAGTAATTATGGCTCTCCCAAGCCCCCAAAGCATAATGTGCTAGACTACGCCTAAAGCGCGTGACCTAAACACAACATGAACGTCGTGTAAGGTCGGGTTATGGTGAACTCTATAACAGATTCGCCGCAGCAATGCGCTATCATAATCCTTTTCAATTGTGTCGGAACGATTTATGCCGCTAATATGAAACCGGCCCCTATTAAAAATAAGCTTTTGTTTTTTGTTTTAAGCGCTTCGGTATTCGCTGTGTTTGCGGCTGCGATTATCCGGCTCAAGATTTAGGCCGATGAGCATGAGCATGAGCATGAGCATCCATGATGTCATTGAATCGCGTGTTTCCAGCGGCTCTCTAGTATTTGATCCAGTGCAAGCTGTCATGGCAACGAGGCTCGATGAGTTGCTCGGCAAACTGGACGGCTTTCCGCCGCGCCGCCGCATGTTTTTTGATAAAATTAAAGCCCCAAAGGGACTTTATTTATGGGGCGGGGTTGGACGCGGAAAATCTATGCTGATGGATATGTTCTATGAGCGTGTTGAGACCCGGCGAAAACGGCGGGTGCATTTTCACGCCTTTATGATTGATGTTCATAGCCGTATAAATACATGGCGAAAAATGGATAAGTCAGAGCGGCGGCAGTCGGATCATTATGTCAGGGGGGGCGGAGATGATCCGATTGCGCCTACAGCCAAAGCCTTGGCCCGGCAGGCGCGCGTTCTATGTTTTGATGAATTTCATGTTACCGACATTGCTGATGCTATGATATTGTCTCGGCTCTTTGCTGCATTGTGGGAGCGCGGAGTGGTCGTAGTAGCAACCTCCAACCGCGCGCCAAAAGATCTGTATAAGGACGGTTTAAACCGCCCTTTGTTTGAGCCGTTTATCGATTTGATGCAGGAGCATATGGATGTTTATAAATTTGCTGGCGAGGAAGACCACCGTTTGCGCCAACTGGAAGCTGTCCCGGTCTATAATTATCCGCTGACTTCAGAGGCCGAAGCGGCATTGGATGATGCGTGGAAGCGGCTTACCAACGGCGCGCGCGGACGCCCCGAAACGCTATTGGTACAAGGACGGGATTTAACCCTATCGAAAACAGCCGCCGGGGTTGCATGGACATCATTTGACCGCTTATGCGGTAGCGCTTTAGGCGCCGCGGATTATTTGCAAATCGCGCAAACCTTCCATACGCTAATTTTTGCGCATGTGCCGCAAATGGGCCCTGATATGCGCAATGAGGCCAAACGGTTTGTGACGTTGATTGATGCGCTTTATGAAACCCGGACAAAATTGATTATGAGCGCCGATAGCCACCCGCAAGAGCTTTATAGGGCAGGGACAGGTGTGTTTGAATTTGATAGGACAGTCAGCCGCCTTATGGAAATGCAAAGCCGCGATTATC
>CAYGRF010000013.1:0-32656 GCA_964352275.1 uncultured Caulobacterales bacterium | reverse complement strand
CTAATAAACCCAGCGCATTTGAGTTTGCAGTGGTCAATAGTTTAGGGCTGCCGGATATTATTGGGATCGGCACCCAAGCCCTCATATCGGATTGGCGCGAAAGCGAACATGTTGAGGTCGGATACTCCGAAAACATTGTAATAACTGGGCGCAAAAGCTTTGATGTCTTGCTCGACGGAGAGCGGGAATGCCTCGCGGGGCCGCTGACGATTTCACTGGACCCGCAAGGCGTTCAAGTCATGGCACCAACGCTTCGCAATCGGTTTCAAAAATGACGTCCATTATCCAATTTGCCGACATTCACTTTGGCCGTGAAGATCGCCAGGCTCTGACCGCGCTGGCTGAAGTAGTTTCAGCTTTAAGGCCGGATGTAACACTGATTTGTGGGGATATTACGCAGGACGGCAAAACCGCAGAGTTTCGCGCGGCCAGAGACTGGATACGAACTTTAGAAGGGCCAAAGGTTATAACGCCTGGTAATCATGACACGCCCACTTTCGGCATTTTTCAGCGGTTGTTTGATCCGTTTGGACGCTACAACCGAATTATTAAACCACTAAGCGAGCCATTTTATGCCGATCAATATGTCTCAATTGTTCCGCTTAACACGGCCCGTGGGTGGCAGACGCGTCTCGACTGGTCACTCGGAGTTGTCGATATGGCGGCGTTAAGTGAAACGGTAGACCAGTTAGGAGCTCTTCCTCCCAAAGCTGTTAAACTTGTGATGGCACATCATCCGTTTATTTATCCGCCAAGCTCCCCACTACAAAAAGATACGCAAAATGGGCCCGAGGGATTATCACGACTTAGCGCGCTGAATATAGACGGCGTTCTGACCGGGCATGTGCATGTGCCGTTTATGCTGGGCCGACAGCCCGGCGATACCGATATTATGTCCATTGGAGCGGGTACATTATCAACGCGCCGCCGGAATAAGCCCGCCAGTTTTAATCATATTGCGATTGATGACACCCTTATAAAAGTCACAGCCATTGATTGGCAGGATGGAGCGTTCTCCGAGGGGCTGGTCTTCACAAAACTGGTCGCCGAGCTTAAATCCCGGCGACCGCTTAAGAGCGCGTCTTAAAGCGCGATTTTCTTTTCGGGGCGGGCACCGTAATGAGTAATGACTTCGGCCGCGCAGACGCTGCCCCAATGTCCGCACACATCGAGATTTTTACCCTGAGCGTAGGCAGCGAGGAAACCGGCTGCATATTGATCGCCCGCGCCTGTTGTATCAACAAGTGCGTCAATGGCCTCTGCCTCAACGATATGCGAGTTCGCGCCGTCAACAACAACAGATCCTTTTTCGCTGCGGGTCAGGGCCGCAATCGCGCCGTGATGGCTGACGGTTTTGGCGGCTGTGTCGAAGTCTGTCTCATATAGGGACGTGATTTCAGCTTCATTGGCGAACAGAATATCGACGTGATGCTCAATCAGATGCTGGAATGATGCGCGGTGGCGATCAACGCAGAAACTATCGGATAATGTCAGAGCGACTTTATTTCCGGCAGCTTGCGCGATTTCAGCGGCTTTAACAAATGCAGCTTTTGCCTTGTCTGTATCAAATAGATAGCCTTCGAGATATAGGATTTTTGCCGCTTTTATCGCGTCTTCATTAAGTTGCTGAGCGGAAAATTGTGATGACGCGCCGAGAAATGTGCTCATGGAGCGTTCTCCGTCCGGGGTGACAACGATGAGGCAGCGCGCCGTTGCAAGGCTATCTGCGAGCGGGGCCGTATCAAAACTGACACCGGCATCCCGCAGACTTGATGTGAAACGCTCGCCCATGTCATCATTCGCCACAAGACCTGTGTAAGCGGTTTTAGCTCCCAACATAGATGCTCCGACGATTGTGTTTGCTCCGGACCCGCCCGCGATTTCTGTCGGGCCGAAATCTTTCGTCGCGTGTGTTAAGGCGATCGCGCGCGGCTCGTCAATAAGGGTCATGCCGCCTTTGGCGACATCGTTGGCAGCGAGAAAGTCTTCTGAGACGGGGGCAATAACGTCCATAATGGCGTTGCCGATCCCTAAAATATCATATGTGTGGGCCATGTGTTTGCTCCAATGGGTTCATGTGAGGGCTCCTTACGGCTTTGGGTCTACCGCTGCAAGAGGTTAAGGTATAAAAATATAAAAAAACCTTTATGTGCTGTTGACGGCTTTGCGTAACACGCCTATACGGGCGCCAATTCAGTGTAGGATACGCCTGCACTACCATTGCTCGGCAATATGCTGGCATCTCACACGCGTGAATAACTAAGGACACATACCATGAGTGCAAACGATTACGTTGTTAAAGACATTTCATTGGCCGAATATGGCCGTAAGGAATTGGACATTGCTGAAACTGAAATGCCGGGACTGATGTCTTTGCGTGAAGAGTTTGGCCAAAGCAAACCCCTCACAGGTGCTCGCATCGTTGGGTCGCTCCACATGACCATTCAAACAGCCGTTCTGATTGAAACTTTGACAGAACTTGGCGCAGATGTTCGTTGGGCATCATGCAACATCTATTCAACACAAGATCATGCTGCTGCGGCTGTTGCTGCGGCCGGCGTTCCTGTTTTTGCTGTTAAGGGCCAGACCCTTGAAGAGCACTGGGATTACCTTGATAAGTCTTTCCTTTTTGCTGACGGCCCGAATATCATTCTTGATGATGGCGGCGACGCAACGCTTTACATTCTTCTCGGCGCGCGCGTTGAAAACGGCGAAGCAAACCTTATCGAAGGCGAGCCGGGCTCTGAGGAAGAAGCAGCAATTTTTGCGCAGATCAAAAAGCGCATGGCGGCAAGCCCAGGTTGGTTCACAAAAATGCGTGATCAGATTGTCGGTGTTTCTGAAGAAACCACAACAGGCGTTCACCGCCTGTATGAGTTGATGGAACAAGGCCAACTGCCTTTCCCTGCCATTAACGTAAACGACTCGGTCACAAAGTCGAAATTCGACAACAAATATGGCTGTAAAGAATCACTCGTTGACGGTATCCGCCGCGCGACTGACACTATGATGGCCGGTAAAACCGCTGTTGTTTTGGGTTACGGCGATGTTGGCAAAGGGTCCGCAGCGTCACTCCAAGGCGCGGGCGCCCGTGTTAAAGTGACTGAAATTGATCCGATTTGCGCGCTTCAAGCCGCCATGGACGGCTTCGAAGTGACAACGCTCGAAGACACAGTCAAAGACGCCGATATTTTCGTGACAACAACAGGCAATAAAGACGTCATCCGTCTTGAGCACATGCGCGAAATGAAGGACATGGCGATTGTTGGCAATATTGGTCACTTTGATAATGAAATTCAGGTTGCATCGCTCAACAACATGCAGTGGACGAATATCAAAGACCAAGTTGATATGATCACCTTCCCGAACGGTAACCGGATGATCCTTTTATCCCAGGGCCGTCTCTTAAACCTTGGCAACGCAACGGGTCACCCGTCATTCGTGATGTCAGCGTCCTTTACTAACCAGGTTCTAGCGCAAATCGAACTGTGGGAAGACGCTCATGCAGAAAACAAAAAATACGAAAACAAAGTCTACATGCTGCCAAAGCACTTGGACGAAAAAGTTGCGCGTCTTCATCTTGAAAAAATTGGCGTGAAGCTGACAGAAATGACCAAAGAGCAAGCGGATTATATCGGCGTCGCTCAATCGGGTCCTTACAAGCCTGAGCATTACCGCTACTAGGCCTGATTTTAAAATTCGCGGCGGCGCATGATGCGCCGCCGTTTTTCAACCCAAGCCTCTCATAATAATAAAAAGCCCAAAGCATAAGCTAAAAGAGCCTTAAAACTAGGAGTGTGCCATGAGCCGCCAAACTTACTACTTCACCTCTGAATCTGTATCAGAAGGTCACCCTGATAAAGTATCTGACCGTATTTCCGACGAAATTGTTGATCTTTATTTCCGTAAATCCGTTGCTGCTGGCATGTCACCTTGGGATGTCCGTGTTGCTGCTGAAACCTTAACAACGACGAACCGCGTTGTGATTGCTGGCGAAACCCGCGGTAAAGACGTTACCAACGAAGAGATTGAAGCTGTTGCGCGCGCGGCCATCAAAGATATTGGCTACGAGCAAGACGGTTTCCACCACGCCAATGCACAAGTCGACGTTCTCTTGCACGCACAATCTGTTGATATTGCAGCGGGTGTTGATGAGGGTACAGGCACGCACAAAGAAGAAGGTGCGGGCGACCAAGGAATCATGTTTGGTTATGCGTCTACCGAAGTTCCCGGCGCGCTAATGCCGGCCCCGATTTACTACAGCCATAAAATTCTTGAGCGTCTTGCCGAAGTTCGCCATTCCGGCGCTGAAAAGGGCTTGGAGCCTGATGCCAAATCACAAGTGTCTGTCCGCTATGAAAACGGCAAACCTGTCGGCGCGTCAGCGATTGTTTTGTCAACGCAACATGCTGATGGTCTCTCACCGGCGGATATTGCTGACATTGTGAAGCCCTATATTTATGAAGTTATGCCTGAAGGTTGGATCACAGACGAAACTGTTTTCCACATTAACCCAACAGGTAACTTTGTGATTGGCGGCCCGGACGGGGACGCTGGCCTGACAGGACGTAAAATCATTGTTGATACTTACGGCGGCATGGCCCCTCACGGCGGCGGCGCATTCTCTGGTAAAGATCCGACAAAAGTTGACCGTTCGGCAGCCTACGCATCGCGTTACCTCGCGAAAAATATCGTGGCGTCAGGTCTTGCCGATTGGGCAAACATTCAGCTTTCCTACGCAATTGGTGTGGCTGAGCCGACATCTGTTTATATTGAACTGGCCGACGAACATGCGGCCTTGGCAGAGCGCCTCGAGAAGGTTCTGCCAACTTTGATGAGCTTGACCCCGCGCGGTATTCGTTCGCACTTGAACTTAAACCAGCCCATATACGCCCGCACAGCCGCCTATGGTCACTTTGGCCGAACACCGGACGCAGACGGCGGTTTCTCATGGGAAAAAACTGATTTGGCCGAAAAAATCAAAGCTGCAGTTTAGGCATAATGGGCGCTAATTTGAGCGTCTTTTAGGGACAATTTTACCGGCGGCATAGCCAGAGTAGATTGTCAAATAGTATAGACCACACGGATGCATATTCCGTGTGGTTTTTTTATGGCTGGGGCCGCGTTGATTGAACCTGCTGCAATATTTTATCACTGATGTCTTGTCCGATTTTAAAACTGCGCATGATGTTCATCAACTCGCCTTCGATCCCGACATTGAATTTGAACTCGGACCCGTCAAGGACTTCGGGGTTTGATCCTGTGAATAGCATTTTTAGGCGCATGGGCCCGTCGAGCGGCCCGTTAAGCGCGGCTTCAAGCTCCTGATATTCAAAGTTTTTTAGCGCGTCGAACGCGTATCCCGCATACGGATTGGCTTCGCCCGCTTGATTGGTTCGCGGGGTTGAATATTGGATAAGGCCGCCGTTTTTAACGGTCAGCAGGCCGTTATCGACATTGACCTTTACGCCTTCGATGACGACGGGCAGCGCGCCGTTGACGTCGCCGGTGGCTTTCAAACGTCCGCCGCCGACATTTTTGAAAAATTCGCCCAAGGATATATTATCGGCGCGTAAGACCACCCGGTTTTGCGGAGCGCTGTATCGCCAAATTGTTGGGTCCAGAGATAGCTGTCCGCCGCCCAAAGGCCAGTTGGCTGAATGGAGGCGGAGGCCTTCGGGAACGATCTCAAACTCGGCTGTGCCATTTTCCAGCGGAAAGCCGGGGTCGAAATTTTTGACGGTTAAAGTTTGCACGCCTTGTGTTTCGAGCGGAAAAAAAGATGACAATGTCAAATCGGTATTCATGCCGCTGACCGGGCCGGGCAGGGTACTAAAATTCATATCGCGGATGGCCGCGGTGCCCGATGATTTTAGCGGTTGATTGGCTCCGAATGAGAGATGTATTTTCGATGATACGCGGCCAGCAACTCGGCTGACCTTACCGCTAAACGCGGAAACAAGATGTTTAGGCTGTAGGCCCGATGGCTTGAATGTAAGGTCATCAAAGGTTACGTCGGCTGTGCCGATACCATTCTGAAAGGCATATGTCACATAGATCGGTGTGGATTGGGCACGGGGTAAATAGGTCTCGGCAGTCCCGTCCCACCGTCCATTTTCATACTCGACTTCACCTTGAAGCGGCATTACGGGAAGTTCCCCGGCTGCGAATTGGATTTGGCCTCCCCCGTAGGTCACGGCCATATCGCTCGGTGTCCCGCTTGCCTTGACGCTGAGCCCGGCGGCTTTGACAAGCTGGGTTTTGACATCCGTTTGCGGGCTTATAATTGTAAATTCAGGAGACCCGCTGGGCGCAAGGCTCACGGTGATTGTTGCGGCTGGTGAGGCAATGTCTGTTCCCGGACTTGGAAAGGTTTCAGACGTCAGGCGGGTTTTGTTGGCTATGATGGTCCAATTTTGGCGATCATCAAAAATATCAGCCGTAATATCGGCGGTTTCAAATGCAATATCCATATTTTGCGCCTCGGTGCGGTGCCTGATATGGCCCGTACCCGTATTGATGCGTGTGGATAGGGTCGCAGATTGTGAGGTTCTGCGGTAAACTGGCCCGTCCCCGGCAATCATAAATTCCGCGTCGTCTATGATCCAGTCTGTAACGGTTTCGCCCCGCTTTATCTGAACGGATTTTCCGCGCGAAGGCGTAAAACTTGCTAAAAGCCGTTCTGGCGTAGTTTTGAGAACCAAAGTGCCTTCGGCTTTTAGGCCGGCTGCGTAGCCGCCGGGAATATCGCCATCGAAATCAATCGCGCCGACCATGGATGTGACCCGCTGCGGCTGGCGGGCATCATAACTCACTTGCGCTTTAAGCGGCGCGAGACGAACGGGGCGTCCTTGATCTGTCTCGCTGCGCCATGTTTCCCGGGTTGTGACGAGCGCTGAGAAAGTTTGCACGGTGGACATAGTGTGATCATCAGAGATCTGCGCTGTTAGCCGGGCGTTTGAAAGCGTGATGTTTTTAGGCCCGCTAAGAGCCGCACTGAAATGAAAGTCCATGCTCTGATCTTGGACGCCGTGAACAAAGAAATCTTGACCGCTGTCGGGCGTAAGGCTGAGCGTATTTCGAGGGGTTTTAATGATTGCGCCCTCGTTTAAGCGAACACGCGCCCCGGTTTCGGATGTATCTAATGTGCCCTCAGCATTTATATCGCTTTGTTTTAAGAGGTCTGCCGCAATGGATAAAAGCTGCGGCGCAAGCGGGGCACTGGAGGATAGGCCCGATAATGTGTCTTGGAGGGTTAGGCTTCGGGCGACGCGCATGCGCTGCGCGCTATTGTCAATCTTGGCGTCATTTATGCTGGCCGACCACGTCCCATTTGCATGGGGCGTTGTGCTTTGAGCTGACGGGCGGGAGACAGTCCCCATCCACGATATATCGGCTTTCCCGATTGACATATCAGGCATTGAGGCGGCGCTTAACTGCAAACGGGCATCGATTTGAGCTGAGCCCAATGGCGCGTCAGTGGGCGTTAAAGCTGTGCCTGTAACCCGGCTGCTGCCCACCTTATAATCCTGATAACTCCACCTATCTGATCGAATATCAAATTCAGTCTTGACTATATCCTCGTCTATGCTGCCTCTAACATTAAGCGCTATGTCCCCTGCAAACCCGCCAGCTGAAAGCTGCGTTTTATTGATTTTAACATCGCCCTTTAGACTGCTGGCGGACGGAATTTCGGCGTTGATAGACGCTGTTATTGGCCCGTACGGGCTGGATATGTTGGCGCGCCCTGACGTGATGACAATACCTTTTTGCGGGAACAAAGCCGTGACATCGCCGCCGCTTTGGGACTGCGGTATCCAGTCATCGGTCAGTTTCCCGGCCTCATTCACTGTGATGTACATCACGGGGCTTTCAATCGTAATACGCTCTAGTTTTTTCTTAAGAACGTCCCGCCAATTATATTCGGCGGTCATACGCTGCGCCGAGAAAAACGGCATGCCCTCATGCGAAAGCGAAATATCTTCGATAATGACGCGTGATAATGTGATGGACCGAAACGAAACATCAGCGTCAATGCCTTGTTCAGCGAGGTTTCGCTGTGCGGCATATTCGGCCAACGTATAGCGGTTTAGCCACAGAATCGCACTTAGAACTGCGATAATTACCAGTCCGATGGCCGCGATTTTTAAAAGCCGCATAGACCCTGACGATGTGCGAGGATTTGCATTATTACGAGTCATTAAAGATAATGTAATTTGCGAATGTCCGTCTCATAGTCTTTACTTCGCTTAGCAGGGTTGCACGTATTGGACAAATTCCACATTGGTATGTGGTTAAATTTCGTAAGTTAACCATTCATAAGGCATAGTTAAGGCATTCACGGGGCAGTTACGAATGAATTTAATGAAAAGTTACTGTGCGTATGTATTTCCCCGTTTTCAAGCAAATATCCGGCATGATATATGCATTCTACAAAGGATTATGCGTACGAGCCGAGGCATTCTTTAAGATGAGTAGTACACGTATTTATAAAGACCAGCGCTTCAAGTTTTTAGGTGTATCTGTCGCTATAGCGATGGCCCTGATCCTGACATTGCCTAAAAATCAAGGCGCGGAAGCGAAAACAGAGGACATTGTTATGGCTGCGGTTCCTGCCGCGCCGCTTTTTGATTTGTCTCGTCACGATTTATATTTGGAAGACGTGCCCCAAAATGTGCATGAGAAAACCCTGACATTAAAGTTTGGCGACTCGCTTGGCCCTCTCATGCAAAAGAACGGTATTGAACCGGGATTAGCCTATGCGGCGACAAAGGCTTTTTCCGAGGTTTTTGATCCGCGATATTTGCGCGCGGGACAGTCCTTTAACCTTTTTTATGAAAATGATCGGCTGACCCATCTGGCGTTCAAGCCGAATGTCGAGCGGTCGATATTTCTAACCCGTAATGCCGACGATACATTCGCGGCCCGTGATATTGCGGCTGAGTTCAAAATGGAAACGGTGACCGTTAAGTCTAAAATTAAAAATAGCCTCTATCTGGATGCGAATAATCTTGGCGCGCCGGACAAAGTCATTCAGCAATTTGCCAATATTTATGAATACTCCGTCGATTTTCAGCGTGATATTCAGCCGGGCGACGCGTTTGAGATGTTCTTTGAAGTCGCGCGCGATAAGCGCGGTAATATGATCAAAGCCGGAGACTTGCTTTACACGAGCTTTTCGCCGCGTGGTAAAACCATGGAGTACTATCTCTATAAAGACGCCAAAGGTCATGAAAACTTTTATGATCAAGACGGGAAAACGGCCAAACGCAAACTCCGTGCAACGCCGATCAACGGCGCGCGTCTATCCTCCAGCTTTGGCAAGCGCCGCCACCCGATCAAAGGGTATGTGCGGATGCATAAGGGCGTGGATTTTGCCGCAAGGAGCGGCACGCCGGTTTTGGCGGCGGGTAGCGGCGTTGTAGAGCGGGCCAATCGGTTCAGCACCTACGGTAATTATATTCGCATCCGGCATACGGATGGTTACAAAACTGCATACGCGCACCTTAAAGGGTTCGCGCGCGGCATCAAAGCGGGCGCACGCGTTCGTCAAGATCAAGTGATTGGTTATGTTGGCTCCACTGGCGCCTCCACCGGGCCGCACCTGCATTATGAAGTTTTGCTCAACGGTCGGCACATCAATCCACGGCGCTTGTCGCAACTCTCTGGAAAACCGCTGAGCAAAGAAGCTATGCCAGCCTTCCAAACACGCCGTGCCGATATTGACGCCCTGCGGGCCGCCTCGGATGTTATTAGCCCCAAAGTGGCGGAAGACGTGTTAGTCGCTGAAACACTGGATTAAACCATGAAATCACTCAGCACCCTCAGCATTGCCACGATGGTTTTTCTTGCAGGGTGCATGCCGAGCGCGCAGATGGAGATACCATCGGAAATCCCCCTTGCTTCCGTGATGATGTCTGAAACAGCCGGGTGCCTTGAAGGCCCGACGCAGCAGTTTGGACGTTATATTGGTGATTGGCACATGACGTCACAAACCTTATCCCGAGAAGATGGCGTGACATGGATCGACGGCGGAAAAGCGCGTTGGAAATTTACCTGTGTTGGTAATGGCTTGGCCGTACAAGACTTTTGGATGCCTGAGTCGGGCGGTGTGGGGACAAACCTGCGAATGTATGATCCGCAAACTGAAAGCTGGGATGTGGCGTGGACGTCGACTGGTACGCCGGGTATGAGCGAAATTACCGCCAAACAAAATGCTGACGGTAATATTATCATGACCTATGTCTCGCCGGTTCCTAATCCGCTCCGCCGGATTATATTTTTTACGCCAACGGATACGGGCTGGGATTGGCATATGGCTATGTCACAAGACGGCGGTGAAAACTGGATCACAGTGGTGAAAATGCAGGCAACGCGCCGAGAATAATCTCTTTGCCGCGGTCAGCGCTTGCAATAGCGCCCAGTCTCCCCATATCGAAACCATACACTTGGCAGGATCCGTTCATGACAAAACTCTTACAATCATTCTTTACCTTTGAAAAACTCATGAAAGAGAAATTGGTTGTCGCGCTATTCTGGCTCGCGATTATCAATGTGTCTCTTGTGTTCGTTGGCCTGATTTTAGACCATATTCACCTCGGCCCGCTTGCATTCCTTTTCTTTATGGCTGCATTTGTTCTCGGCTTTATCACCTTTATTGTAGCTGCGCGCCTTGTCAGCGAACTTGCAATAGCGATTTTCCGTATCAACGATAATGTCTCCCCGGATGGTGGCCGCTCTGAAACATCGGATATTGATCTTCTCAAGGAAACGCTAAAAGCGACGGAAGAGGCCCGAAAAGCTGCTGAAGCGGCTGCTAAAAAAGCCAGCGCGGCAACACTATCTGTTGTCGGGCGCGGGCGTTCTTCTGACAAAGATGATGATTATATAATGTCAGAAGGGGACATTGATCCTGATAAGGATGTCATCATCGATGCCAAACCATCCGCTAAGCAGGACATAAAACCGGATGCGCCGAAGAAGCCTCAGGCAGAGACACCGCCCGCTGAGAAACCTGCTGCAAAAAAGCCTGCTACTACTAAAAAGCCGGCCTCGAAAAAAACAACAGCAGCTAAAGCGAAAACCTCAGAAACCGATCCGAAACCAAAGCTGAATAAGGACGGCACGCCGCGAAAAAAAACGGGGCCTAAACCGAAACCTTAATTTTATAAGCCAATCATAATTCCGGCAATCGCAGCATTCATAAGATTGGCCAGCGAGGCCGCGAAGACGGCCTTAATGCCCATTTTGGCGATGTCTTGCATGCGGTCGGGGATAAGCGCCCCTAAGCCGCCGAGCAGAATGGCAATAGACCCGAGATTGGCAAAGCCGCACAGGGCAAAAGTTAAGATCACAACTGTGCGTTCGGAGAGATCATCCTGAATTTTTGTTAGGCTGTCATAGGCAATAAATTCGTTGATTACGACTTTCTCGCCAAAAATAGCGCCTGCCTGCATGGCTTCATCCCAAGGTACGTTCAGGGCATACATAACGGGGGCGAAAATCGTACCTAGTATGGTCTGCATAGAAAGGCTCTCTAAGCCGATAAAACCGCCAAACCATCCGAGTATGCCGTTGATTAACGCAATAAGAGCGACAAATGCGAGAACCATAGCGCCAATGTTGACCGCCAGTTTAATGCCGTTTTGCGCGCCAACAGCGGCAGCCATGATGACATTGGGGTGCACGCGCTCATCACCAAGCGCGTAGATTTCGTTTGCGGACATGGTTTGGGTCTCTTCGGGGTCTGGCATAATGATTTTGGCCATTAAAAGCCCCGCTGGCGCGGACATAAAGCACGCCGCGATAAGATATTCCGGACGAATACCCATTGATATATATCCCGCCAGAACTGTGCCGGAAATTGAGGCAAGACCCGAGACCATAATGGTGAACAGCTCATAGCGGTTAATGCCGGGTAAATAAGGCTTTAAGGAGAGCGGGGCTTCGGTTTGGCCAACAAAGATATTCGCGACAACATTCAGGGATTCGACGGGTTTTGTACCGGTTAGGAACCGGATGGCGCGACCGCCCATGCGGACAATGAATTGCATAATGCGTAGATGGTACAGCACTTCCATCAAAGCGGCGAAAAAAATGATGACCGGTAACACCCGGATCAAAAAGCTAAACCCGTCGACATTGGTGGCGAGGCTGCCAAAGACCATGTTAATGCCATCAGTGGCATAACTCAGGAGTGTGGTCACGCCGCCTGACATAGCCCCTAAAACGGCCTGACCGAAATCCACGTACAAAACAAACCATGCGATGACGAGCTGTAGTAAGAAGCAAGCTATGACAACGCGGGGGCGAATTGCTCTGCGGTTTTCCGAGGCTGCGAAGGCAATCAGTAAAATGACGGCCATGCCAATGAGGCCGAAAGCTGGATGGTGCATGAATATCCCCGGAGTAGTTAAAGCCTTTAAATCAGGCGGCAGTCCATTTGGCAATCAAACTGTCGCATAGCCGGTCAATATCTTCCATATATTCGGCTTGTTTGATGATGCGCTGTGCATGGATTTGCGAAGGGGCAACATATTTGTCGTGCATAGGCCTTACATGTGCACCAAATTGCCATCTGATTTCCCTTTCTTCGCGGCCTCGGTCTGTAATATCACGCCGCAACCTGCGTTCAAGACGCATAAGGTCAGGGCATTTTAGGTAATAGGTATGATCAAATATCGCGCGCAGATCCGCATGACTAAGAATCAATAACCCTTCAACTATGATAAAGTTTTTGGGCGCGACATAGCCATCTGAGACCACGCGGTGGTGGGTGTTAAAATCATAACGAGGCGGTTTTACCGGGTCACCGCGCTTGAGATTTTTTAAATCACTCACAAGCTGGTCAAAATCTATCGTGCTGGGGTGATCGAAGTTGGGAAAATCGCCTTCATATTTAAGCGTCCGCATATCAAAATAATAATCATCCTGCCGGATCAGCAGACACTGATCTGAACCGAGACGGGCTTCAAGGTGCTTCGCCAGAGTTGTTTTGCCAGAACAGCTTCCGCCGCATATACCAATGATCACAGACATAGCTACAATATGGCATTATTGGCTTAAAATGGAAGTGAATTAGCTGCCCATAGCCTTATCAAATAATTCTTGCATACGCTCTGTATTTGCGCCGGAAAGGTGTTCCCCATTAATAAGGAAAAACGGTGTCCCGCCAAACATGGGTATTGCGCTGGCCAGTTCAATATTGTCTTCAATGTGTGCAGCGAAGGCCGGGCTGGCCATATCTTTTTCGAACCTATCCATATCCAAGCCGACTTTTTTAGCTATAGCGGTAATGCGGTCAGCGGTTAGGCTGCGCTCCGTCATCAAAGCCACATGCATTTCGAAATATTTATCCTGCTTGGCTGCGGCTAAAGCGGCCTTAGCGGCATTTTTCGAGGTTTTCGTGCGACCGTCTAAAAGCGGAAGCTCTTTGAAAATAACGCGAACATCATTGGGATATTCTGACATTTTTGCCTGTAGCCATTCTGTTGAGCGCTTACAGAAGCCGCAATTGTAATCGAAAAATTCAACAATTGTGACTTTGGCATTATCAGGCCCGACAACGGGGTCACGTTTATCTTTATAAATGTCGTCTTGCACGGCCTCTAAAGCTTCGCGTTCGTCTTTCTCATTGAGCGCAATCAGTGCATCACGAATAATCTCAGGGTTCTCCATCAAATATTCTTGAATGACAGCTTCGATCTGCTTGCGGTCCATTTCATCGGCTGCGCCTGCTTGCGTACACGCCGCAACTCCTAGCGCAAAAACTCCGAGGGTCAATTTCGTAAGGTTTTTCATTGTGAACTCCATCCCGAGGCACTTAATATCGCATCGAGAATAAATTTTAGCTTAAAATAATGGTTTTCTTCGGTGACGTTTGCGATCCGATTGGGCAAGTTGCGCGTCTGAAATCACAATAATATCACTGGCGCGCCGCCATTGCGGCTCATTACGCGGTAAATCTTCTTGCGCCCGGCGGGCAAAAGAGCGGGCGCGTTGTAGGTCGCCCATGTTAAAAGACTGCTCGGCAATTGCGTATTTGGCGAGCGCCTCTTGATTGAGGCGTCCATAGGCTTGGGAGAGATAATACCACGCATAGCTGCTTCCGCGCTCCTTTTGCAGAGCCGATTTCAAGTGGATGACCGCAGCATTGATTTTGTCTTTATCATCAGACTCAATTAAGGCCTGCGCCAGCGAGATCTCGAAAAGGGCCGCATCGGGTTTAAGCTGGAGGGCGCGCTCCATGGGCGCAATCGCCTCAGCGCCTTTTCCGCTCTCATAAAGGACTTGTCCCATAAGCTCGTGATAATAGGGATTATTGGGATCGGATGCGATTAAACTATCGATTTCGCGCACGGCGCTGTTGAGGCTAGCGCTACGAAAATAGGCCACGGCGCGGGCATATCGTGCGTCGCGGGTCGCATCGCTTGTGGGGTAACGGGAGAACACCATCTGCGGTGCGTCAAGAAAGCCACTGAGCTTGGCTTTGACGGTTTCTAGTCGGGCAATGTCTTCAGGGCTATCGAGCATATCCGTGTAAGGGCTTTCATCGACAACTTCGCGAAGCGAGTCGATGCGCTGACTTGAGAGTGGGTGGCCGCGAAAATAAGGGTATCGCCGTGCGTTTGACAAAACCTCTTGGTATCTAAATTTTTCAAAAAACTCGATCAATCCTTTGCCGGATTGTTTTGTGCGTTCCATATATTGAGCTGCATATTGATCGGCTGCTGCCTCATTTGTGCGGGAATAGGCAAGAACTTCCAAAACGCCAAATTGTTGTGATCCGCCCAGAATGAGGGCTCCGGCTTCGCCTTCACCAGCGAGTATGGCGGCGAGGCCGATCCCGGCGGCAATTAACATCGCGCCGTAAGCACTGCGATTGCCATAATCACTCCGCGCGAGATGTCCGCCCGCAATATGCCCAGTTTCATGGGCAATGACGCCTTTAAGTTGGTTCGGGGTTTCGGCCTGCATAATCAGGCCCGTGTGGAAGAACATATTCTGCCCGCGCGTCACAAAGGCATTCAAACTAGGATCGTTGACAATATATATATCAACAGTTTCAGGGTTGAGACCCGCTGCGCGAATAATAGGGGCAGAGAAATCCCAGAGCATGTCCTCGATTTCTGTATCGCGGATAAGGGATTGGGCAGAGGCTGGCGCAAAGGTTACAAGACACAAAAACAAGGCCAAGCATGAGGCTATCACAAGTCGAATATGTGACCATTTTGCGTAAAACATCATTGCCATGCCAGCTTTTGTCCTCATTAAGCTCAAACGTCTGCCTACCTTAATGTGGCATGTCCTGTCTGCACGTCAAGTGAACGCCCAGTAACATTGCAGTGAAAGAAACATAACCGGGCGTGCGGCGGCTACTTACGCCGCCACCAACCCCGTTTCTTTGTGCTTTTTGCCTTAGGGCCCTCATCAGCCGCGCCGGATACATCCTTGGCTTCCGGCTTAACCTCGGGGGCTGGGGTTTCCTTAGGCTTTGGCGCAGGCGTCTTTTGAACGTCTGCAACATCCTCTGCTTTCGGTTTCCGGCTCGGTGCTTTGCGGCGCGTGGTCGAACGAACGGGCTGCGCAGTTTTTTGCGCAGATTCGACGGTTTCAGCCGGCTTCGCGTCCGTTTCAGCCTTGGGTTCAGGTGAAGCCTTTTCTGCCGCCGCTTTTTTGCGCGGGGCACGTTTACGTTTTGGCTTTGCCTCGTCGTTTGCCACGTCTTTAACGACCGGCTCAGCGTCTTCGGGCTTTGCCGCAGGTTTTTTTGTCGGAGCTTTCCGGCGCGTTGTTGACCGCATGGGCTTCGGCTCGGGAGGCGTTTCCGTTGTCATCCCATCCTTAGCGATATCCGCTTCAGTTGTTGTTTCGGCCTTTTTAGGCGCGGCTTTTTTGCGGCTACGTTTGGGCTTCGGTTTTGGGGCTGCCTCGGCATCAGCGTCGGCAGACGCGTCAGTGCGGCCCTCCGTGCTCACAACAGCCTCGCCGGGTGAGGCGTCTTTCGCCTTTGGCGCTCTACGGCGTCGGCGTTTCGGCTTATCGCCAGCTTCTACTTTTGTCTCTGTATCGGGCGTTTCAGCGTCGGAGGTTTCAGGTGTGATGACCTTCAAAGCATCATCGGATCCAGAGGGGCCTTCTGTTTCAGACTTGCTATCTTCGGCTTCGGGTTTTCGGCCACGTCCACCGCGGCGTCCACGGCGGCGGCGGCGCTTAGGTTGATCCTCATCATCGCCGCTATCCGCTTCATCCTTGGCGTCTACATCTTGGCTTTCATCCTCATCATCGTCATTTTTCTGGCGAGATTTTTGGGAGCGGCTGTCTGCTTTTGCCGCTTGGGATTTTTGGGTTTGCTTTTTGAGCTCTTTTTCAATTTCAACTAGTGGATCTTCGTGCGCATCTGCTGCCTCTAGGACTTCGACTTCAAAGGCTGGGCGAATAAGAGTGTCGTCGCCTAAAAGTTCCGTAAATAGATCAAACTGACTTTCAACAGCATTGAGGAGCTCGCGTTTCTCATTGAATAAATAGAGGGCAACATCTGGCGCAACTTTGAGACGGATGCGTTTCGCTTTGCCGCGGACGCCGGTTTCTTCAACAGCGCGTATCGCTCGCAGGGCGCTCGATTCGATTGTGCGTTTGCGGCCTACGCCTTCGCAATGTTCGCAATGCGCAGTTGAGCCTTCCAAAAGGCTGCGGCGGCGGCGCTGGCGTGAAATTTCCATCAGGCCAAATTGTGAAATGCGGCTGGATTGGACGCGTGCCCGGTCGCGGGCCAGTGCGTCTTTCATACATTTTTCAACCGCGCGGTTATTCCGGTTCTCATCCATGTCGATAAAGTCAATGACAACAAGGCCGGCAAGGTCGCGTAGACGCATTTGCCTTGCGACTTCTGTGGCGGCTTCGAGGTTGGTTTTAAGCGCAGTGCGCTCAACATTGCGCTCGCGGGTTGAGCGGCCAGAGTTAACGTCAACGGATACCAAGGCTTCAGTCGGGTGAATGACGAGATAACCTCCGGACTTAAGCTGAACCACGGAGTCCAGACTGTCTTCGATCTGGCTCTCAACCTGATAGCGTAGAAACAACGGAATCGGGTCTTTATAGGCTTTGACGTTTTTGGCATGGCTCGGCATGAGCAATTTAATAAAGGCTTTGGCCGTTTTATAGGCTTCGTCGCCTTGGACTAAAACTTCTTCTATGTCTTTATTATATAGGTCCCGTATGGAGCGTTTGACCAGATTGCCTTCCTCGTGGATCAGCGCAGGAGCAATTGACTTGAGGGTCATTTCCCGCGTTGTTTCCCATAAGCGGCAGAGATAATCATAGTCGCGTTTAATTTCCAACTTGGTGCGTTTAGCGCCTGCGGTACGGACAATGACGCCCATGCCTTGCGGCACATCGAATTCCGATACGACAGATTTGATGCGTTTTCGGTCAGTGCCGTTCGGGATTTTGCGGGAAATGCCGCCGCCGCGCGGTGTGTTAGGCATCAAAACGCAATACCGCCCCGCAAGGGACAGATAGGTTGTCATGGCCGCGCCTTTATTGCCGCGCTCTTCTTTGACGACTTGGATCAGCAATATTTGGCCACGTTTTATGACTTCTTGGATTTTATACCGGCGGCGCGACATGCGGCGCATGCGCGATGATGCTGTTTTTTCTAGTTCTTCAACTACGTCTTCATCGTCGGCTTCGCCTTCGGCGACGGTTTCTACGCCATTGCCAGCGGCTTCTGCGTCGTCACTGTCATCTAAGACAGAGTGATCTTCGTTGTCGTCATCCTCGGCTTTGTTTTCAGCTTCTTCATCCTCAAGCAAAGCCATACGGTCTTCATAAGGGATTTGATAATAATCCGGGTGGATTTCGCTAAAAGCCAGAAAACCGTGACGGTTTCCACCATATTCGACGAATGCGGCTTGCAGGGAGGGTTCTACGCGGGTGACGCGGGCGAGATAGACGTTTCCGCGCAGTTGGCGTTTATTTTGACTTTCAAAGTCAAGTTCTTCAATGCGTGACCCTTCGACAATAACGACCCGCGTTTCTTCCGGGTGGGAGGCGTCGATTAACATTTTCTTTGACATGTAATTCTCCAGAGTGCCCGATAGGCCTGACTAATCGCGCCGATATGGCTGCGTGAGGCGGTTGAATGGGCATAAGTGTTTGTAAATATGAGTGTTGCAAGGCGCAAAGAAACACATCGGTAATGTCCGAATAGTGTTGTGTTTCAAGAATCTCTGCGCGCATGGTTAACCTGTGTGATGTACGTGATGTACTATGCGTTATGTCTGTTCACGGGGTGCAGCGTAAAGCTCTAAACGCCCGTGAATCTCTAACGCTAATCTTTGTCTGCACCATTTTCGGCACATGCGCAAAGTATTTTACATGAATTACAGTTTTCTGCGGTGGATAGTAACCTAATTTTTAGTCTCTGCCGTTTATCAACCTTTTGTTTACGATAAAAATAGGGTTCTTGCGTGCGGGTCTTTGTTACCACGGTCTTAATATGGATAGTTGCGGCGTCGCGTTTGGCGTATGCGGATGTTATTACGGCTATCACGTTTGACGTATCAAGTAGTCAGACGGTGATTACAGTAGCAGATACGGGCCAAGCCAAGCCCAACGTCTTTGCCCTTGGCGGCGATACGCCGCGCATTGTTATGGATTGGGATAGCACGCGCATTGGATTTGATACGGGCGGGCTGTCTGAACTCAAGGGATATGGTCATGTCCGCACAGTGCGTTATGCTCAACGCGGAGAGACAGGGTTGCGCATTGTCTTAGATCTTGCACCGGGCGCAGATCTTGAAGCTTATAATTACCACGCAGGCGCGTTGACGGTTAATGTTAACGGCAATGCTTTGAGCGGCGTTAAACCCGCCTCTACCTTGGAGCAGACGCGAATGTTTGGATCGCAGATTCCTTATCCGCAACTCAAGCCGCGCCAAACGGCAAAAGCCATAAAACCGCGCCGTCCAATTATTGTGATCGATCCCGGGCATGGCGGCCGCGACCCCGGAGCTATCGGAGCCAAAGGGACGCATGAAAAAACCATCACACTCGCAGCTTCGCTTGAGCTTAAGCGCCAACTGATGCTGACAGGACGGTATGACGTCATTCTTACGCGCGGCAATGATCGCTATATCGAGCATGAGGAACGTATTCGTATTGCAAGAGCTAGGCAGGGCGATCTGTTTATTTCCGTGCATGCTGATTCCGCTGAGAGCCGAACAGTACGCGGTGCATCCGTTTACACACTATCCAATACGTCTAAAACTCGGTCAAAAAGTATTGTGAATTCACAAAACTGGATCATGGATGTTGACCTTACGGAACAGAGCGATCCTGTCGGGGATATTCTGGTGGATTTAGCCCAGCGAAAAACGGTGACACAGTCAGAGTTTTTTGCTGATTTGCTTGTGTCTAAACTGTCAGGGAAAACGCGGTTGGTCGGAAACACGCACCGCCGTGCGGGATATTTTGTTCTGCTAGCACCTGATGTCCCGGCCGTCTTGTTAGAACTTGGGTTTATTTCCAACGCAAACGATGAGGCTTTGCTAAAGAGCAGCGCGCACCGACAAAAGCTTATGGGGTCTGTGGTGACTGCAATTAACGCATATTTTGATCATCAAAAGTCGTGACGCCGCGCAGCTAGCCTATTATAGAGACATATGAATCACGGCAACGCCACATTCGCGCCATATTGCACGAGCAGTACGGTATAAATTTTACAGGCTTTCATGAAAAAACTTCTCTCATATTTTCGCTGGAAATACCTGAAATGGGTGCTTGCCGCTGGCAGCTTTGTCGGCGTTGTATGTTGTGTGCTGGTGTTTACATATGTTGTGCGGGTCACCAAAGATTTGCCCAGTGTTCAGGTTCTCGGCGAGTATAAGCCGCCCGTTATGACGCGGGTTCATGCGGGTGACGGCAAACTCATCACCGAGTTCAAAAAAGAGGCCCGTGTTTTTGTACCGATAGAGACCGTTCCGAAAAGCCTTCAACATGCTTTTGTGGCAGCGGAAGATCAGCGGTTTTACCAACATGACGGATTTGATGAAAAAGGCTTTGCCCGGGCGATGGTCGCGAATATCGGACATGTCATCAGAAATGAGCGCCTTGAAGGCGGCTCGACCATTACTCAGCAAGTCGCCAAAAACTTCTTTAATGATGACCGCACCGTCGCGCGGAAAATTCGCGAAATCGTCATTGCGGGCCGTATCGAAAAAGCGATGGATAAAGACCATATTTTGGAGCTTTACCTTAATGAGATTTATTTCGGACGCGGCGCTTACGGCGTAGCGGCGGCCTCGCTGAACTATTTTGGCAAGCCTATGAAAGACCTTGATTTGGCCGATCTCGCCTATCTGGCTGTGTTGCCCAAGGCGCCCAATAATTATCAGGTTACCAACCCCGAAGATAAACAACGCGCTCTGCGCCGCCGTAATTATGTGCTCACACGCATGGTTGAAGACGGATATGCGGACGCCGCGCTCGCAGAGGCAGCCAAAGCCAAAGATATTGAAGTTGTTGACCGGTTTGAAGGCGAAGAATATTTGGCCGCTGAGTATTTTGTCGAAGAGGCCCGTAAAAAAATATTTGATATGTACGGCGAAGATGAACTTTACGAAGGCGGCCTGTCCATTCGGACGACGCTGGATACAAAGTTACAGCTTGCGGGTCGGCGGGCCTTGAGAAAGGGTTTGGAGGCCTACGATCAACGCGCCGGATACCGCGGCCCAGTAGGCCGATTTGATGATTTTACAGATTGGAAAAAGCGGCTAGCTGATTTTAAAGCTCCCAGAGATATTGGTGATTGGCGAGTTGCCTTGATTATGAAAGCGAGCAATGAAACCGCGGAACTTGCTTTTACTGTTGATGATGATGCGCCGGAGGATAGTCGTGACAGTCTTGCCAGGGGCGTCCTCAATGTCGCTGATCTGGCCTGGACGACAGGCAAGGATACCCCAGCCCCCAAAAGCGTAAAGGACATACTCAAAGTAGGCGACATTATCTTGGTTCAGGCGAAACCTGCTGGTAAAGACGGGGTGCTGAGCGGCGAATACACATTAAAGCAAATCCCGGATGTGAATGGCGGCCTGATTGCTATGGACCCTCATACAGGTCGAATTTTGGCGATTGTCGGTGGGTATAGTTTTGCGCAAAGCCAATATAACCGCGTGACTCAAGCCTCCCGTCAACCCGGCTCTGCTTTCAAACCCTTCGTCTATGCGGCAGCTCTGGATAATGGCTTTACACCAGCCAGTCAGGTTCTGGACGCCCCGTTTGTGATCGCACGGCAGGATATTCAATGTGATGAAAATGAAAGCGGCGTGTTAGAGCTTCGTAGTGCGGCAGAAGATGGCCAGCCTGCTGATGCCGAGGAAGCCGAAGACGATGAGTGCGAGCGGTTTTATAAACCAAGCAATTATGCGGCGGGCCGTTTTTATGGCCTTAGCACATTGCGCCTCGGACTTGAGCAATCGCGCAACGCGATGACAGTGCGCCTTGCTAATGATATTGGCATGGCCCCGATTATGAATTATGGTCGCCGCTTTGGCATATATGATGAGGTTAAACCGGAACTCGCTTGGGCTTTGGGCGCGGGTGAAACGACATTGATGCGGCTTGCTACGGCTTATTCTATGCTCGTTAATGGCGGTAAAGAGATCAAACCGACTTTACTTGACCGCGTACAAGACGGTGCGGGCAAGACCATCTTCGTCGATGGTACGGTGTGTGATGCATGCGCAATGGATGAGTGGGACGGCTCTCCTCCGCCGGAAATGGGCGATATGCGCGCGTCGGTGATAGATCCGGTCACAGCTTACCAAATCACCTTTATGCTCAAAGGTGTAGTCGAAAATGGCACCGGCCGCAGCATTAGCGCGCTTGGGCGGCCTTTGGGCGGTAAAACCGGCACGACAAATGACTATCTGGATGCTTGGTTTATGGGCTTTTCTCCCGATCTTGTTGCAGGGGTCTATGTTGGGTTTGATACGCCGAGGCCTTTGAACGGCGAGGCGGGGGGTACCGTGGCGGCCCCAATTTTTAAAGACTTCATGGCCGAAGCGCTCAAGGATCAGCCGATGGTACCGTTTCGGATACCCGAAGGTGTCACATTATCGCCTGTGAGCCGAATTACGGGCGAGCCGTCTTATATCGGCGCGCCAGACTTCATTTTAGAGGCTTTCCGGCCTGGGACTGAGCCAAAATTGGGCAGCCTGTCCTCCACGATCCGAGTCGGTAGCGGTTCAGATTCGTTTGTGGGTGGTTTTTCCGGCGTTTCGCCAACAGTTCCGGCAACGCAGGCGGGTTCCGAGCAAGCTGCGGTTAATCAAAGCGCAAATCCGGGGGGTAACCCGGTTCCGCCTAAACCGAAGCCTAAGGACGATGACCTTGACGACGGGTTGTATTAAGAGGCAATTATGCGGGCGGATATTGAACACTTAAAAACCTCCATTGAGCAGTCTGTTGCGCTGCTAAGGAGGCGGCTTTGACTGGGATCCATCCCAGCGCAGATTAGCCGAGTTGAACGCGCTTGCCGAAAACCCTGAGTTTTGGAATGATCCTCAAACCGCGCAAAAGCTGATGCAGGAACGTAGCCGCTTGGAGGGTGCATTTGATGATATCAACGCTATTAGCGCTGACCTGTCTGATACAATTGAACTGGCCGAATTGGCGGATATGGACGGGGATGCGGAGTTGCTCGAACAAGCCGCGAAGTCTTTGGCTCAACTCGAAGCAAAATCATCCGCGGCTGAGCTTCGGGCGCTTTTATCCGGTGAGGCCGACGCCAATGATTGCTTTATCGAAATTCATCCCGGCGCCGGCGGAACAGAGGCGCAAGATTGGGCCGAAATGCTGCTGCGCATGTATATGCGATGGGCTAATTCCCGGAATATGAAAGTCGAGGTTCTCGAAGAGCAATCCGGTGATGAGGCTGGGATTAAGTCGGCAACCATTAAAGTTAAGGGCGAGAACGCGTTTGGCTGGCTGAAAACGGAATCAGGCGTTCACCGACTTGTGCGCATATCGCCGTTTGACTCAAGCGCACGCCGCCATACGAGTTTTTCCAGCGTTTGGATATACCCGGAGATTGACGACACGATTGAAGTCGACATTAACGAAAGTGATTGCCGCGTTGACACATACCGCGCATCGGGCGCGGGCGGTCAGCACGTTAATAAAACGGATAGTGCTGTGCGGATTACGCATGAACCCACCGGAATAGTCGTACAATGCCAGAATGACCGCTCACAGCACAAGAATCGCTCTCAGGCTTGGGATATGCTGCGATCTCGCCTATACGAGCTTGAGCTTAAACGCCGTGAAGATGAAGCGCAGGCACAGGCTGATTCAAAATCAGACATTGGCTGGGGACATCAAATCCGCTCTTATGTCTTACAGCCTTATCAAATGGTCAAAGATCTACGCACAGGCATAGAAACCTCAGATACTAACGGCGTTCTGGATGGGGATTTGGACAAATTTATGGCTGCGGCGTTGGCGTTGAAGCTAGAAGATTAAGCCGTTTTTTTCGCTTTTAGAGGTTCTGCTTGCAGTGCAGGGGCTGGCATAGGCGCCGGAGCTGTAGCCACAGTTTTTGTAAGCCGAGTGCATTTACCATCAAAGAAGGCGCCATTGGCAATCGTCAATTGATCTTGGGTAATATCAGCTTGTACATTTGCGGTGGCCGCAAGTTCGACAATATTGGCGCTTATTTTTCCGGACACCCTTCCGCGAACATGAATGGCTTTGGCTTTGACCGAACCAACCACAGACCCTTGCTCACCGATCGTCAATTTTGATGCAATAATATTGCCTTCGTGGCGACCGTCGATCTGTATGTCACCATCGGATTTTATGTCACCGCTAATGATAAGGTCTGCCCCAAGTATAGACGGAGCCGAAGGCGTGATTTTTTGTGGTGGTTTGCGACCTGTATCAGCAACAGGCTTTTGCGAATTAGTTTTGCTGAACATATTGGCCGGCCTTTAAAAAATTATCAGGATTTGTTGCGCGCCCCTGAAACTCAACTTCGTAATGTAAATGCGTTGAAGTACTGCGCCCTGTCGAGCCCATACCGCCGATTTTATCGCCTTTAGAGACTTTTTGGCCGCGTTTCACAAAAGATTTCGCCAAATGGGCATAGCGGGTAACAAAGCCGTGACCGTGGTCAATTTCTACAACACGACCATAACCGCCTTTAAATCCTTCAAATTTGATTGTACCATCGGCTGTCGCGACAATCGGGGCCATGCGGAATGATGCAAAATCTACAGCATGATGCATTGAAGGTCTCTTGGTGAAAGGATCTTTCCGAATGCCGTATGAACTGGTTCGGTAGTATTCAGCAGCAACGGGATGTCCAAGCGGGATGGAATTCATAACCTCATCAAGACGTTGAGCTTCCCGTGTCCGCGCTTGAACATGGGCTAGTCTTGGGTCTGTAATTTCGATGTCGCCGTCAGCATTGCCATCGAGATCAAGTAGCGGCCCGCCTTTCCCGCTCAGCCCTGAGCTTAAAATTGTGTTAATGCTCAGCCCAGTGGCTTCGATGATAGCCCGGTTGCGCTCTATTTTTTCTGCCATTGCTAATTCCGCAGAACGGAGCAGAACATTTTGTGTTTGGTCGAGATTGCCCATCGGTTGATCAAGCGATGTTCCTGTATCAAGAGATGCGGACTTGAAGGTTGCCGCGCGGGCCTTGCGCGGCGCGATGTCTCTAACCGTTGGCTGCATGAGCACTTGGCCGTTCGACCCAGAAGCGGCAGGCGGCAATATAGCAAACGGTGCGCCCGTTGATGGCTGGCTCACAAATTGCGCGATGGCGGCATGCTTTTCTTGAAAGCTCCGAGCGGCGCGCTCAAACGATTCTTGCTGCTGAGTGAGCTGAAGCTGTGCATTTTCATATCGTGCCTCGGCATCCTCTAACAGGCGCTGGTTTTCAGCTTGAGTCAGCAAGTGTTGTTGAGAAGGAGAGCGTAATGGGCTTTGCCCCCAGAACACATTGTAAACAGTAAAGCCGCACCATAGGAGGATCAAGGAGGCAAAGCACGCAACCCCGACTTGGGTACGGGTTTTCAGTGTATGATAGCTAACTTCGCCGCCAGAACGCAGATATATCTGGCGCTCAGGAAAAACGCGCAGAATGTGCTTCTTGCTGTCTTCAATTAGATTACTAAACATGTGTCCCCGTGAATAATCATCACTCTGATCGCATACGACAAAATATTCTCTGAACATTCAAGCGATTTCGTTACTTTTCTCCCAATATTTATGCAAAAAATCAGCCAACGCCAATATTGCACCCTGTTCAGGTGTAATATCCGATCGGAACACCCGCCTGAGAACGTGCATCGTGATTAAATGGCGGCTTGAGATGTCCTTTGAAGTAGGTTTTTACCAGTGATTTGAAATAGGGTTGCGAAGGCTTACCCAAAGCCTTGGCAATGTAATGAAACCATTTTGCTCCGGTGGCTACGTGGCCAATTTCATCCTCGTAAATAACCATTAGAACCGCGCTGCTTTCTGTGTCGCCTACTGTGTTGAGTTTATCGATCATGCCGGGAGTGACGTCGAGGCCGCGCGCCTCTAAAACCATCGGCGCGATCGCAAGCCGGGCGGCAAAGTTTTGGTGCGTCGCGATCGCTGCCTCCCAAAGCCCATTGTGGGCCGGATAATCCCCGTAATCATAACCCAAATCCTGCAATCGCGCGCGCACAAGCGAAAAATGCCGTGCCTCGTCGCTGGCCACCTTGATCCAATCGCCGACAAAATCAGCACGTCGCTCTGTGGGCAGCAGGGGGTCGTTGCCAAACCGCGCGATCATATCGGCGGCAAGGTCAATGGCGTTATACTCAATATGGGCAACGGCATGTAGCAGCGCGCATCGTCCTTCAACGCTTCCCAGACGTCTTCTCGGCACGGCTTTAGGCGGTACAAGAGCGGGGACGTCCGGACGGGAGGGGGTTAAAGGCAGACCCATAGGAGCCGTGCCCAAAAATCTGCGTCGCTCCCAATCCGCTGCTAAGGTTTGAGTTTGGGCAACCTTTTGCGCGGGATTAGGTGCTGTGAGAACGCGCAGCGAGGTTTCAAATGCGCCGATTTTGCAAGGCTCATCAGCCGTCATTGACGTGTGTCTTAAGCACGTCCAAAACGGCTTCGACATGGCCTTTAACCCGGACTTTGCGCCAAACATTCAATATTTTGCCATCCGTGCCAATGAGGTATGTCGCGCGCTCAATGCCCATATATTTGCGGCCATACATATTTTTTTCAACCCAAACCCCGTAAGCCTCGATCATACCGCCCTCTTCATCGGAGGCAAGACGGATTTGCAAATCATGTTTGGCGATAAACTTATCATGTTTGGCCGGGGTGTCTTTTGAAACGCCGACGATTGCGGCACCCAGCGCTTGGAACTCTGCTTTGGCTTCAGTGAAGCCAATCGCTTCTTTGGTACATCCAGGCGTGTCATCCTTGGGGTAAAAATAGAGAACGCAGTACTGGCCTGCAAAATCGTTCAAAGAGACGTCGCCGCCGCCGTCAGCGGGAAGAGAGAAAGCCGGCGCACTGTCACCGATTGATAGATCTGTCATAAGGGGTCCTTCGGGGCTGTAAAATGAGAATATTTTAACAAGAGTTTGATGGACTTGTTAAGCTATTTATCCTTAACTTGCCATGATATATGAGCGAAAAACATCCACATCATATGCCCGATTTGAGGAAAGGTTCTGCCGGCGGAAAAGCGCCGCCGCACGGGGCTACGCATGCGCGTACGGTTGCCGCGTTATGGACAAGGCGGATCGGTTACCGTCTGTTTCGATTGACGGGTGAATTGACGGCGATTGTGCTCGGCGCTGCGTTTATATGGTTTTACACTTTGAATGCTCTGCTGGCCCAGAAAACTTTAGACGTATCGTTTGTAAAGCCCAATGCCTCACTTTGGTTTGCGCAGGCCTTTAAAGGCCGGGCGGCCACTATGGGAGACTTGACCTTGTCGTGGCACCCGGAAATGAGCGGAATTGTGTTAGATGCGCGCAATATTATTGTCACAGATGCGAGAAAAGCGCCGCTCCAGAACTTCTCACAGCTTCAAGCCACGTTTGATTTTGATGATGTGATTACGGGTTATGCAAGGCCCAAGGCGGTTAAGGTGACTGGCGGAGCGTTAACGTGGCTGCGAGGCGATGACGGGGCTGTCGTAGCGGGCTTGGGAACGCCGGAAACGGTGGGCCGTTTCGGAACTTTTATCTCTGAAGCCGATGCGTCTCAATCGAGCCGTCAACCGTTCACGATGTCGGGTCTAAGAGCGCTGAGCATTCAAAATACGGACGTGTTTGTTCGGGACGCGCAAACGGGGCTTGATTTTAAACTGGCCGATACGGATTTAACGCTGACTGACGAGGGCGAGAAGTTTCATGTGATCGCAGAGGGGAAGGCAACATCCGGGGATGATGAAAGCCCTGTCGATATAGATTTGAGGTTTTCCTCTGATTTTGAAGATTTTGACCTCGCATTTCATGCGAGCGATTTTAACGGGGCGAAATTCGCACCCAAAGCAGACATGCTAGCAGCGCTCAAGCGCGTCAATGCGCCTGCGGATATTCGGCTGGATATGTCGGCAACACGGGCGGGTGGCCTAAAAAAGGTCACGCTTAATGTGAATATGGGCGCCGGAGAGATTGATACGGGGTCTCGCCAAAACGCTCTCAAAGCGTTTGTTTTGAGCGCGGATTACGATCCCGAAGTGCAATCTCTGCGGGCGGATGTGATCAAGCTTCAGTCTAGCCTTTTAAGCCTAGAGGGTCAGGCAGAGTTTGGCCAAATTGGACGTCCTGCAACGGGCTTCATGGTGGGCCCCGTCACATTTAAAACTGCCCTTACCGATGTGCATATTGATGCTGGAGCGCGGCTTGATGCTCCATTGCATATGCGGGCTTTGAACGCGTCGGGTCAGTTAGACCGAGTGTCTCGCACGCTCGATTTGGAAGCTATTACGATTGATTTTTCCGATTTTAGGCTGAACGCATCGACGTCAATAATGGGTAAACCGGGCGGAGGTTTAAGCGCAGTGTCCGGCCGTGGGCGGGTTGCAGGCGCAATGGACGCCAAGCAGCTCTTATCGCTATGGCCGGCACAATTTGCAGCCGGGGCAAGGCGCTGGATAGACCGGGCAGTGCTGGCGGGTCAAATTGAGAACATAAAGTTTGACCTTAAAGTGTCAGAATCGGCTTTTTCCGGCGCGCCTCTTCGTGATGATGATCTGTCGCTTACATTTAATGTCGCCAATGCTGATGTCCGTTATATTTCAACCATGTCGCCTTATACGGGGGTGTCAGGAAGCGGTGTTTTGCGCGGCAATAGTTTCGAAATTACTACACAAAGCGGCGACGTCGGCGGGCTTGAGGTTGAGCGTGCTCACGTTGATATTCCGCGCCTCAATCCGCGCGGCGGTGATTTCACCATAGATGTTGCGGGGCGCGGAAATGTGCAAAACATGCTGTCTTTGATTGACCAAGAGCCTTTCGAGTTTCCGAAACGTTACGGCATTGATCCGAAAGATTTTTCTGGAAACGGCGCGATTAACCTGACGATCACCCGGCCCCTCCTTGAGTTTTTTGATGCAAAACGCATTAGATATGCCGTAGATGGCAACTTCACTGAAGTTGCAGTTCCATTCGAATTTGGAGGACATAAGCTCGAAAAAGGCGATCTAGCCTTACGGGCTGGAAAAGACGGGATGCACCTAAAAGGTCCGGTCAATCTTGGGCCTTGGCGGGCGGATATGGTATGGGAGGAAAACTTTGCAGCCGTTGCCCCAACTGTCTACCGCCTTGCCGGGCCGATGAACCGTGAGACCTTTGATGGGTTTGGCCTTGGCCTGCGCGAGTATTTTGGCGGAGAAATTGAGGTGATTGTCGATGCGCTGGGAACGGGATTGTCTATATCGGAATCGTCATTAAAGGCCGACCTGACCTCTGCTGATATTCGCATCGGGGAATATTGGAGTAAAGATGCCGGTATTGCGGCAGATATGACGGCATCATTGTCCCGTAGTGAGGACGGCGCCATTGATGTCAATGCGATGAAAGTCACGGCCCCCGGCTTGTCGATCGCAGGCCGCTTAGCGCTTGGGCCGAATATGCAACTATCTGATTTTATATTGGATGAAGCCAAAATTGATGGATTTGTGGATGGCCGCGTGGCGGTTAAGCCCAATGCGGATAAGACAGCGTTCGATGTTAAAGCCAGCGGAGGGTTTTTAGATATATCGCCTTTTGTCAGTCAAGCCGTGACATCGCAGGCCAGTTCTTTGAGCTTGCCGATGAATTTATCCGTTGATGTTGACCGGCTCGCGCTCAACGAAATGTTAATCCTCAACGATGCAGCATTGAGGATTGATCATAACGGCATTGGTACACGCGCCGCACAGATTACCGGCCTGATGCCCGATGGCTTGTTTCGCGCTGTTTTAACTCCTAAGCCGGAACAAGATGGCCGTAGTCTGGTTATTGATATTCCCAATGCGTCTGTGGCTGTTGCCGCTTTCTTAAAGTCAAATAATATACGCGGCGGGCGCCTGAATATTGCGGCGGATTTGCCCAATGTGGGCGATGAGGGCCCGCTTGTGGGCGAGATCAAGATTGAAGATGTCGTGCTCGTGCGTGCGCCGATATTGGCGCAAATGTTGTCATTAGCCTCACTTAAGGGCTTAACGGATACGATGGGCGGAGCAGGGCTTGAGTTCCGTGAGGTGAGTATCCCGTTTTCTTACGAAGGCGGCGACTTTAGTGTTCGTGATGGCCGGGCATCCGGGCCTGCTTTGGGCTTAACGGGTAGCGGTGATATTAGTTTCCCGGACAAAGTCGTCGATTTTGACGGCGTTCTTGTGCCTGCCTATACGGCTAATTCCGTGCTCGAATCGATACCGGTGATCGGCGATATTTTTGTGGGCAAAAAAGGCGAAGGTATTTTCGCGCTTAGCTATGTGGTTAGAGGGCCGTTTTCTGCCACACAGGTCGGGGTTAATCCTCTATCCGCGCTCACGCCGGGCTTCCTGCGCCGCATTTTTGATACGCAGCGTGACGATCTTTCGGGCGCTAGCGAGACTGAAACGCCGCAGACGCAGCCTCTCCTCGAGCCGCCTAACCCGGACGGCCCGCGTTAGTTCTTAGGCCGAAGTAAGGCGTGGCGTTTCTTCCCGACCGAGATTTTAATGACGCCTTCTGCGTTAATATCCGAAGCGGATAAAGTCTGTGCTTGATCCATAACGCGCACATCATTGATTTTGAGCGCCCCCCCTTTGATGTGCCGCCGGGCTTCCCCTTTTGAAGCCGCAAGGCCGACTTTAATGGCAGCATCAACGACAGACAAGTTTTCAATATCAGCGTCAAATGTCGGCAAGCCCGCCGCCGTCCCGCCTTGCTCAAATGTGGTTTTGGCGGTCGCTTCAGCCGTCTTCGCCGCGTCTTCTCCGTGCAGCATTGCTGTGGCTTCATTTGCGAGCCGGATTTTGGCGGTGTTAATATCCGCGCCTTCCAAAGCTTCGAGTTCAGCGATTTCATCCAGAGATAAGTCACTGAAAAGACGTAAGAATTTTCCAACATCCGAATCATCCGTATTGCGCCAAAACTGCCAGTAATCATACGGGGATTTGACAAAACCCTCGCCCCAGACCGGGTCGGCGTTGAGCCAAACTGCGCCGTCTGCGGTCTTGCCCATTTTACCGCCAGAGGCCGTGGTAATCAGCGGCGTTGTAAACCCGAAACAGTTGCCGCCTGCTAAGCGGCGCGTCAGGTCTGAGCCGCTAACAATATTACCCCATTGGTCTGAACCACCGAGTTGAAGTGTGCAATTATGGCGTTTGTAGAGCTCTAGGAAATCATAACTTTGCAGTAATGAGTAGTTAAACTCTAAAAACGTCATAGGCTGTTCGCGCTCAAGACGGCGTTTGACGCTCTCCAGTGCAATCATGCGGTTAATGGTGAAATGCGGACCAATCGCGCGCAAAAACTCAATATAGCCGAGGCTATCAAGCCAATCGGAATTATCGACCATGATGGCGGCATTGGGGCCGTCAAAATCTAGAAATTTAGCAAAGACCTGCCGGATGCCGTCTTTGTTGCGCGCAATTCCGTCATTGGTCAGCATTTTACGCGATTCGTCTTTGCCGGACGGATCGCCAATTTTGGTAGTTCCGCCGCCAAGTAAAACTATTGGCCGCCCGCCTGATTTTTGCAGGTGGCGCAGCATCATGATTTGGACAAGCGAGCCCACATGCAGGCTCGGTGCTGTGCAATCAAATCCGATATAGCCGGTAATGCTGTTAATGGCCGCCTCGTCCAAACCGGCTTCGTCCGTGCACTGATATAAAAACCCGCGCTCCGTTAGGGTTTTCATCAAATCTGATTGGTATTGAGACATGAAACGGGCCTATAGTTCGTCAGTAAACTTGGCTTCTAACAAAGCCTAAGGACAAGTCAAAGGATTAGCATGCCAGGCAAGTCATATGTTGCATTGGGCCTTATGAGCGGCACGTCGCTGGACGGCGTAGATGCGGCATTTTTAGAAACTGACGGCGAGAACATTATTGCTTTTGGCCCAAGCGTTATGATTCCATACACGAGCGCAGATAAGGAAACTTTGGCGCAGGCGACGCAAGCCGCCCTCCGTTGGCAGTTTGAAGGGGCGAGGCCGAATAGTTTTTTTGCCGCCGAGGCGGTGATTCACCGCGCCCATATCGGTGCGGTCAAAGCAGCCGGCGCCGCTAATCCTGATTGGGCCGCGCAGCTGGATATGATTGGGTTTCACGGCCAAACGGTTCTTCATCATCCGCCTCAAGACGGAAAGAACGGCCAAACTCTGCAATTGGGTAGCGGCCAGGTTTTGGCGGATGAGTTTGGTTTACCGGTCTATTTTGATTTTCGAAGTTCGGATGTGTATGCTGGAGGTCACGGCGCGCCGCTTGCGCCGATCTATCACAAAGCATTAGCAGAGTTTTCTGGAATAAAAGGTTGCGCCGCTGTGCTCAATATTGGGGGTGTTTCTAATATCACTCTGATTGACGACGAAGAGCTGCTTGCCAGTGATTGCGGCCCGGGTAATGGCCCGCTTGATAATTGGATGTCTTTAAAGGCAGGGCTGGATTATGACAAAGACGGAGCCATATCTTTGCGCGGAACGCCGCATTTCGCTCTTATAGATCACTGGCTTTGGGGCGATTTTTTTCACAGGCAATTTCCAAAATCGGCGGATCGCTATGATTTTGATGTGCTGGGCGATGTTCAAGGTTTAAGCTTAGAAGACGGCGCGGCGAGCCTATCAACTTTTTGCTCAACCGCTATTGCAAAAGCTGTGACAGATATTGGCAGCTCGCCCGAAACTGTGATTGTTTGCGGGGGCGGGCGGCACAATCAAGCGATACTGTGGATGCTGGCGGAACACATATCTGCGGCTATAAAAACCGCAGAAGATATGGGCTGGGATGGCGACGCTATTGAGGCCGAAGCCTTCGCTTATCTTGCCGTTCGCTCCAAACGTGGTCTGCCAATTTCGTTCCCTATGACCACGGGCGTGCCCGAACCTATGACGGGCGGACGGGTGGCCTATCCTTCGATCAAGCGCGGTTCGCGCGGCGGCACGTAACGCTCTTCGA
>CAYGRF010000012.1:0-32901 GCA_964352275.1 uncultured Caulobacterales bacterium | reverse complement strand
GATGATGCAAATTGTAGCTTAAAAACAGTCTCAAGCTGTCCAAATAATGGGGATCGCCTCAGTGTGCTCTTACTAGCGCGCTTTCAATGTTTTTGGTGTTTTCTTTCAGACGAGCTCTACCCCCCGCCCCCTCTTAACACTTCGCTAATTCTGTTCTTGCACATAGGCTTATGTCTCGTTAGATTTTTTGAAAATAGACAGAAAGCCTTAGGCCTATGACACCAACTGATACTGGCTGCCAGATGGTCGCGGGCGTCTTGGGGAATGGTCAACGTATGTCCCGTTGCGGTTGCGCCAGCGATAGATGGTTGTCTCAGAGACGCCAAATTCTTCGGCTAAAGCGCGGGCTGATTTATCGCTGCTCTTTATAATCTCCCGGACACGCGGTGTGGAGCGGGCATTAGTATGGAGTTTAACGTTCATAGCCTCAATCCTCTCTTCAAAACATAATCCACACCTAAACGTATACTCAAACCAAACATACGCGTGGTTACACCCCAAGGAGAGGCAACCCTACAACTTTCTATAAACCCGCAAGCCCGCTCTGTCGGGGCATTTCTGCGTGGCTTATTCTACCGGGTTACCATTCTCGTCAAGCGTGACAATCGGATAGCCTAGGGCTTTGACGTCATCCATTACCACGGCTTTATCGCCAACAACAACCATGATCATATCGTCAATATTCAGATGTTTGGCTGCAAGCGCGTCAATCTCTGCCTTTGTGATATTTTGCAGAATTGAGTTTTGCTCATCGACAAAGGACGGCGACAGATCATAGGTGATCATATTAGATAAAAACCCGAGTTTTTGATTGGGCGTCTCATAAGCCCGCGCGTCGCGTTGACCTATGGCGCTTTTTGTAAAACTCAGTTCCTCCGGCGTGATCCCGTCCTTATGATAGGCTGTGATTTCATTGACAAATTCCGTAATAGACGCGGCGGTTGAATCGCTGCGAACTCCGGCGCTAGCCCGAAAAAAACCGCGCGGTTCGGTAGAGGCGCTAAAGAATGAGCGCGCGCCGTAAGTATAACCTTTATCCTCACGCAGGTTCAAATTAATGCGGCTGTTAAAAGCGCCGCCGAGCGGGTAATTCATCAAGCCTGCGCGGTAAAACTCCCCTGTGGCATCAAATGGGAGGGCCCGTTTCCCGATCCGGATTTCGGATTGTGCAGCGCCGGGTTTATCGATGAAGTAGATTTTTGTACCGCCTAAATCCGGGAAAGCTTTCGCGCCCATATCAGCAACAGGCTTGGCCTCCCATTCGGAGAGCGGGGCTATGACGCTTTGCATTTTGTCCTGGCCCATATCGCTAACCGCGATGACGCTGGCGATCGATGCTGAATAATGATCGGCGTAAAACTGCTTCACATCCTCAAGCGTTAGCCCGGCAACGGAATTTTCAGTACCTGAATTGCTGAAGGTAAACGCGTTATTATCGCCAAAAATGCGGCGGTTAAACGTCTCGGTCGCAACGCCGCTCGCCTGTTTTTTTGAGGCTTTAATGCCTTGGATAGTGTTGGCCTGGACTCGGGTAAAAGCGCTCTCATCAAATTTGGGTTTGAACAGTTTTTCCATCGCCACATCCATCGTCTCGTCAATATTCTCGGTCAGGCTGCGAATACGCATGGATGTGTAGGTATCGCCGCTAGAGACGGAGACGCTGGAGCCGAGTTTTTCAAGCCGATTGGCCAAGTCTTCGGCGCTCGACTCGGTTGTGCCCTCATCCAGCATTGACGCCGTCAGAGAGGCAAGGCCCAATTTAGCGATCGGCTCATGACCTTGGCCTGTATTCATACGAATACTGATCGTTGTCGTCGGGGTTTCATCATTGACCGCGCCGAGGACTTTGATCCCGTTGGAAAGCTCGGCCGTGTAAACAGGTGGTACTTTAATGACCGGGTTTGGCCCGGCGGGCGGAATGAGGCTGCGGTCAAAATTATCAAGCGGCGGGCTCCATTCCACATCGGTGGCTGGCGGGCTTTCCGGAATAGTGCGCTCATAGCGCTGCCACGTATCGGGCTTGACCGCCTCATCCGCTTTCCCCTTCGGCACGATGCTCATGACAACGGCGGGCTTGCCCTTAATATAGTGCTCATAGACCCGCATGACATCGGCCTTTGTCACATTTTCATAGCGCGTAATATCATCGCCAATGCCGTTGGGATTATTCCGGTAGGTCTCATAGGCCGCGAGCTGCGAGACTTTGCCGGAGACGCTCTCAAGGCCGTAAATCATGCCGGATACGATGCCGGCTTTAACGCGGGTCAGATCATCATCTTCGACGCCGCGTGTTTCAAACTCTTCGAGAGAGCCGCGCAGAACGGTTTCAATATCGGCGAGCGACTTACCTTTGGACGGATTGGGCAGTGCAAATAATGTAAACTGACAGGACAGCTCGCTGCAGCCATGCCCGGCGGATGTTTGTACCGCCAGCCCGTCTTTTTCGAGGTTTTTATACAGAAGCGACGTTTTCCCGCTGCCCAGAATGCTCATCAAAACATCGAGCGGCGCTTCGTCAGGATGGTTCACATGCACGGTCGGCCACGACATATAGACCAGCGGCAGCGCCACATTATCTTCCATAGAAATATAGCGGTCTTCATCCAGCGTTACAGGCGTGTAAACCGGGTCCTCAACAGCGGGGCCAGCCGGGATGGGCGCGAAATATTTTTGCACCCACTCCAGCGTTTGGGCTTTGTCAATATCGCCGCCTATGGTGATGACCGCATTATTGGGGCCGTACCAGCGTAAGAAAAACCTTTTCAGGTCATCGAGTGTTGCCCGGTTTAAATCTTCGATATAACCGATTGTCAGCCATGAATAGGGATGGCCTTCGGGGAATAGCGCCTCGTTGACACGCTCGCGCAAGAGCCCGTACGGGCGGTTATCATAATTTTGCCCGCGCTCGTTTTTAACGGTTTCGCGCTGATTTTCAAATTTCTCCGGCGTCACCGCATCGAGGAAATATCCCATACGGTCCGATTCGAGCCAGAGCATTTTCTCAAGCTGGTTGGACGGCACGGTTTGATAATAATTCGTCCGGTCTTGGTTGGTAGAGCCGTTCAGCGTTCCGCCCGATTCAGTAATCAAGCCAAAGTGTTGCTCATCCGCAACATTTTCAGAGCCTTGAAACATCATATGTTCAAAGAAATGGGCGAAGCCGGATTTGCCAATCTCCTCGCGGCCAGAACCGACATGATAGGTCACATCCACATGTACCATGGGGTCTGACTTATCCTCATGCAAAACAACGGTCAGCCCGTTTGAGAGTCTGTACTTGCTATAGGGAATAACAATCTCATCGCCGGATTTTTCAACACGTTCGATAAAACTCACCCCAGATGGGAGTGCAATTTGCGCGGATTGTGAGGATGGATCGGTATTGGCGGATTGATCGGCGGTATGGCTGCAGGCTGCTAAAACAATAGCAAGGCTGGCGGATAATAGTAAGGCTCTGGTCATGTGCGGCTCCCTTATTGACTTTCGATAAGGAATGTAGCGCTTTAAGTCCCGCGTGTCCATGGCCCCCTGCCCGGAATTCGGCCACCGGATGATTTGCCAGAGGTCTCCGGAGCGGATTTCCGTTTCCCGAATGAACGCCGAGGCGCAGGGCGGCTTTCTGTCCCCAAGCGGCCGCCTGCGAATTTGCGCAAAGCCTCGATACGTTTTTCAATAGGCGGGTGCGTGGCGAATATTCCGGCAAACCCGGTGCGCGGATTTTCAATCGCCATCTCGCGAATTTCAGACGGCAGACTTTTCAGCTCAGCCCGGCCAGAGATTTTCTCCAGCGCGCGGATCATCGCGTCTGGATTCTTCGTCAGCTCCACCGCGCCCGCATCGGCCATATATTCGCGTTTACGTGATAGAGAAAAACGGATCAAAACAGCCAGTGCATAGGCGATGGCAATCAATACCACAGCAAATAATATGAGCGCGCCCGCATTGCCGCCGCCGCTGCGGCGGTGATTACTATTGCGGGGCAGGTTGGTGCGCAGCATGCCTCTGACGATCCCTTCAAAAAAGAACGAGAAGATACCGACAAAAACTACGGCAATGATCAGCAGCCGCACGTCCCGGTTTTTTACATGAGACAGTTCGTGGGCGATGACCGCTTCAAGCTCCTCATCATCGAGCCCCTCCATGAGGCCGCGCGTTAAGGTGATTGTGTAGTTCTCGTCGCGGATACCGCTGGCAAAGGCATTGAGAACCGGCGTTTCAATAATACGAAGTTTCGGCGTGATGATGCCGCGCGAAATACACAAATCTTCGAGAAGTTTGTAGGCCCTTGGCTCTTCGGATGGCGTCACCGATTGGGATTTTGCGGCTATATTGATCATCGCATTATGGCCCATAAAGGCGATGGCAAACCAACCGCCAGCCGCGCCGAGCGCTATCGGGGCGGCTTGCGGCATGGACTGCGCGGCAAAAACAAGGCCTTGCTGCGGCCCCATACCGCCCGCAAAGGCTGCCCACAGTAAAATCAGGGCATAGGCGAGGAGCAGGAGCAATACAGGGAATAAAATCAGCAGAATTACGCACCGCAGATTATTATTCCAAATGTGAGTTTTTAAGCCATAGGCCTGCATGATGGCCCCGCGTTCCTATGTACGATTAAGCAGAGAAATCCACATGCACGGGCTCTTGCAGAGCCGTCCGACCTTCGGGAGCCTCAAAGAACTCGCGCTCTGTAAAGCCAAAAGATCCGGCGATGAGCACTGCGGGAAATTGTTCAATGCCTGTGTTATACTCTTGAACGGCATTATTGTAGAACCTGCGGGCCGCCGCGATTTTATTCTCAACATCAGCAAGCTGATCCTGGAGTTGCAGGAAGTTTTCATTCGCCTTTAGCTCAGGGTAAGCTTCAGCGAGCGCAAATAATTTACCCAAAGCCTGTGTCAGCATACCTTCAGCTGCGGCTTGTCCCTCAACGGAACTTGCCGATACCGCCTCTTGTCGAGCGCGCACAACTTCCTCGAATGTTTCTTTTTCGTGGGACGCGTAGCCTTTGACGGTGTTAACAAGTTGGGGCACCAAATCCTGACGTTGCTTGAGCTGAACTTCTATATCTGACCACGCTTGATTGCAGGTTTGCCGCAAAGCCACCAGGCGGTTGTAGATGACAATGAGTACAATCGCAAAGAATACGATAATGCCCAAAATGACGAGTAAGACTTCCATAAAGACCCCCTTAAGTAAAAATATTGTTTTGTGTGTGGTCTATTTTTACTAAAAAAACAAGCCGAAGAAACAGCGGGCATAAAAAAACCACCGCAGCCTTGGCTACGATGGCTTTCATAATCCATAAGCGTAAGCTTACTTAATTTTACCCTCTTTGAACTCGACATGTTTGCGAGCCACAGGGTCGTATTTACGTTTCACCATTTTTTCAGTCATGGTGCGGGCATTTTTCTTAGTAACGTAAAAATACCCGGTGCCTGCAGTTGAATTGAGGCGGATTTTAATGGTTGTTGGCTTAGCCATTGCGGAGCCCTTCTTAGCAAAAATAAGTTGCCGGAACATAGTCGCCAAAACGTGGAAGTCAATGGGTTTCTACGCGCTGCGCAACATCATATATCTTGGCGCTTTTCCACCGAATGCTCATACCCTTAATATATAGTCCAGCCCTATCCAAATTGCAGCGTGAAATAATTTTACATTGCCGCCAATATCATTCAATATAAAAATAAGTAGGCCAAAAATGGCCACGACATAAACATAGTGATCAATTCCGGGGAGGCTCCATGACACGTTCAACAATGACACTTTCAAAACTTCTATCTGCTACGGCAATTTCATCGACATTGCTGGCCATGAGCAGTACATTCGCTTACGCCCAAGATAATAGCGGACCTGTGCTTGACGAAATTATCGTCACCGCCCAATTCCGCGAAAAAGGCCTTCAGGATGTGCCAATCTCGCTCGCGGCTGTAGATGCTGGCGTCATCGAAGACACTGGCATTATGAAAATCGAAGATTTGACCTCATTAGTGCCCAACTTCACCTATTCCGAAACCGGTATTACAACGGCATTTCTAATCCGCGGTATTGGCTCCGGCGTGAACCAAGGGTTTGAGCAATCTGTTGGCGTTTATGTAGACGGCGTTCACTTCCCGCGCGGCCAACAAGTCCGCGCGCCGTTCCTTGACCTTGAGCGCGTCGAGGTCTTGCGCGGCCCGCAATCGATTTTGTTTGGTAAAAACTCGGTCGCCGGCGCGATTAACGTAACCACAGCCAAACCAACTCACGATTTCGAAGGCAGCCTGTTTGGCTCTTACGAGTTTGAAGACGGCGAAACCGTTTTCGAGGGTATGCTATCCGGCCCGCTCTCAGACCGCATTCGCGCCCGCGTTGCCGGTCGTTACCGCGATTTCAACGGGTTTATGGAAAATCTCACACTTAACCGCGACGAGCCGGGCCGCGAGGAACTGACATTGCGCGGGACAGTCGAGATCGATGTTACTGAAAACCTGATGGCGACGTTTAAAGCCGAAGTGACAGAGTTTGACACCTTAGGACGAAATATTGAGGTCGAAAACGCAGCCGCAGTTAACAATCCGCTGTCTCCGTTTAATGGCTTGACATGGGGACAAATCCTTGTCGGCGCCTTTGGCCAAGATGCCAGCGCGCTGGATTTCACCGTCGATGGCAAGCGTCATTCCAATGGCGATAGCAGCTTTAACGACATGGAAGTCTTCCAGATGACGCTCGATTGGGATATTGGTGACCACCAATTACAAGCAATCACGGCCTATCAAAACCTGGCTTATGACGAAATTTGTGATTGTGATTTTACCGGCGCTGTTGTGTTCAACGCGGCATTGCAGGAAGAATACTCACAGTTCTCGCAGGAGCTTCGCCTAACATCTCCCGACCGGGATGATTTTGATTATATTATTGGCGCTTTCTATCAAACGTCCGATCATGAATATCAGGATCAAATCATCGTTGACGCCAATTCTGTCTTAATTCCAGCCATTAACGCGCAGACCGCCTCAACAGCCGGCAATTTAGTGAGCGCAACACAAGCCGCGCGCCAAGCAGGCGTCGATGCAACAATCCTTTCTGCTTTTGCCCAAGTCGATTGGCACATTCAGGATAATCTCACGTTGCAACTCGGTGCGCGCGTCACGAATGAAGACAAAGACGGTTTCCGCCGTATGGATATCCAATCCAATACGGGCGGCGCTTTGCCAGCCGCGCAAATTGGCGCGCCTCTGATTTTTGGCAACCTGTTCGGCATTACATCGACTAATCTCGAAGCCCTTGCGGGCCTGAATGTACCGGGAGCAGCACCGCTTGTGGGCTTATACGGCGAAGGCCAAGTGGCCCCGCAGAACCGGAACGTCACGAAATTCTCCCCGGATGTAAAACTGGTGTGGGACGTCAGTGATGATACATTACTCTATGCAAGCTGGGCACGAGGTTTCAAATCCGGCGGCTTTGACTTCCGCGCCAATAATCGCGGGCAATCGGCGACAACTGCGGCGGCCTTCCAGTTTGACGACGAAGAAGCAACAAATTACGAAGTCGGCGGTAAGTTTAAACTCGGCGGATCTGCGGAGCTGAACGCTACGGCCTTCTTTACCAAATTTGACAATCTTCAGATCTCGATCTTTGACGGTATTCTTGGATTTAACGTCGGCAATGCGGCCTCATCCGAAGTCAAAGGCATCGAGCTTGATGGCCGCTGGGCGATTAGCGATCATGTCCGGCTCTCCGGCGGCGCAGCTCTGACCGATTTCGAATTTACAGATTTCGTCAACGGCCAATGTTATGGCACGCAAGCCAGAGATGGCAGCGATCCGCGCTTTAATGCAGCGACCGGATTGTGCGATTATACCGGACTGAAGAACAATCTGGTGTCCGATTTTGCCGGTAATATCGGAGTCGATTTCGACATGCCGATCGCCAGTTCCTATGAGCTTACCGGCCTTGTCAATCTGTTCTATACCAGTTCTTACAACGCCTCTCAAACCCAAGACCCGGCGTCTGTCCAAGACGGATTTGCCAAGATCAATGCCCGTCTCGGCATTGGCCCGGTTGACGGGCCGTGGGAAATAGCTGTGCTTGGTAAAAACCTGACCGACGAAATCGTCCGCACCTATGCGGGCGATGCGCCGCTCGGCGGCAGTACATTTGGCGCAACGTCAAATTATACCTTCTACAGTCAAGGCCGTACCATCGCGGTTCAGGGCAGCGTCAAGTTCTAAGCACAACAATGAAACTTGGAAGGCGCGCTTTTAGAGCGCGCCTTTTTTTTAAAGGCGGCATAAGCATACCGACAATCCGCCAAACTTTTAGAGGTGAGAATGGTCAGAATAAATCCCGCAAAAACAGCGAAAATCGATAGTAAAAACGCGGCTGCGCTCTCTGCTATATTAGCCGCGCAAAAAGCGGCCTTTGATAAAAATCCCAATTCACCGTGGGCAGACCGTAAAGCCAAGCTGGTTAAATTACGGGACGCGATTAAAGCCCATGAACAGGATTTTGTTGCGGCCATCTCCAAAGATTTCGGCAACCGGGCCGCAGAAGAAACACTCATCGCCGAATGTATGGTCATTCAAGGCGGCATCAATCACGCCATAAAACATACGCCCAAATGGATGAAAGTGCGCAAAGCGCCAACTGCGCTCCCGTTTCTCCCGGCCAAGAACCGGATTGTTCCCCAGCCTCTCGGCGTTATCGGGATTATCAGCCCGTGGAATTACCCGTTGCAATTGGCGATTATGCCTTTGGTCGGCGCGATCGGTGCGGGTAACCGGGCCATGATCAAGCCCAGCGAATACACGCCGGAGCTCTCCAAGCTTTTGAAATCTGTCTTAGACGAAATATTCAGCGACGACGAGGTTTATGTCGCCATAGGCGGCGTCGACGTTGCGCAAGCCTTTTCCGCTCTGCCCTTTGACCATTTGGTATTTACAGGCTCGACTAATGTCGGGCGCATTGTAGCCAAAGCCGCAGCCGAAAACCTTGTCCCGTGTACGCTGGAGTTGGGCGGGAAATCACCGACGATTATTGATGATAGCGCGAACATGGATCTCACCATTCCGCGCCTTACAAACGCCAAATTGCTCAATGCCGGACAGACCTGCGTTGCGCCGGATTATGTATTGATACCGGGCGCGAAAATTAACGCGTTTTCAGACGCCATCATCGAGCAGGCCGAGACGTTTTACCCGAAATTTGCGGGCAATGATGATTACACCTCAATCATTGCCGACGCCCATTATGCCCGGCTTCAAGACCTTCTCGAAGACGCCGAAAACAAAGGCGCAAACATCCGCACCGCCGGGGATGATGATAAGCAACAGCTCGCCAAAGAGCGCCGCGTGCCGCTCACAGTGGTCACCAATACCACGCCGGATATGCGGATTATGCAGGAAGAAATTTTCGGCCCGCTTCTGCCCGTTGTCGCTTCTGAAACTTTGGATGAGGCTTTGGACTATGTGCAAAAACGCGAGCGGCCGCTGGCGCTTTACTGGTTTGGACCAGACCGCGCGAACCGCCAGCGCGTCCTCCATCAAAGCATCTCTGGCGGCGTCACGATCAATGATGCGGCTTGGCACGTTATCCAGGAAGACATCCCGTTTGGCGGGGTCGGGCCATCCGGCATGGGCGCCTATCACGGAGAAGCGGGCTTTGAGAGTTTCTCTCACATGAAGGGCGTTTTCTACCAAAGCCGTTTCAGCCAAGGCAAAAAACTCCATCCGCCTTACGGCCCGACAACCCATAAAATGCTCGGCCTAATGAAGAAAATTATGTAGCCAAAGGGGCGAACATGTCTGAATTTGATTATGTGATTGTCGGAGCCGGGTCAGCCGGATGTGTTTTGGCAAGCCGCCTGTCGGAAGACCCCAGCGTCTCAGTCTGCCTTCTAGAAGCCGGCGGAAGCCATAAACATTGGAGCGTTTGGATACCCGGCGCGACAGTTTGGAATATGGTGCTGGGCAAACGAAATTGGCGGTTCGATACAGAGCCGCAAGAGGGCCTGAACGGCCGCAGGGGTTATCAACCACGCGGTAAAGTTCTGGGCGGCTCGTCCAGCATCAATGCGATGATTTATATTCGCGGCCACAAAGCCGATTATGATGCGTGGGCGGAGCTTGGCAACACAGGCTGGTCCTACAAGGACGTGCTGCCCTATTTCAAGAAAAGCGAAAACAGGTCAGCGGGAGCAGATGAATTTCACAGCGGGGACGGGCCCTTGCACGTCCAGCCCATACGCAGCCCGGGCAGGGTCAGCGAGATATTTTTTGAAGCCGGCCGGCAAAACCAGATACCTATGAATGACGACTTTAACGGCCCGTCCCAAGAGGGTCTGGGCATGTATGAGGCCACTCACAAAGATGGGGAACGCTGGAATACAGCGCGCGCTTTCCTTGATGATCATATGGACCGTCCAAATCTGACAGTCATTACCCATGCCGTAGCCGAGAAAGTCCTCGTTGAGGATGGCCGCGCCGTGGGCGTTCAGTGCAAAGTCAAAGGCAAACCGAAAACCCTCACGGCCAAGAGGGAGGTCATTCTATCCGGCGGCGCTTTTGGCTCGCCGCAATTGCTTTTATTATCAGGGATCGGGCCAAAATCTAAATTAGAGGCCCACGACATCACGCAAGTGCACGACCTTCCGGGGGTCGGCGAAAACCTTCAAGACCATATTGACTATGTGATCTCTTATGACGGCAATGTGAAAGATAATTTGGGGTTCTCTGTCATGGGAACGTTTCGGATGATCGGGCAAATATACCGCTATATGAAAGACCGCACAGGCTTGTTTTCATCAAATCTCGCAGAAAGCGGCGGCTTTCTCTACACAGACCGGTCAGAGCCATCGCCGGATGTCTCTCTGGTTATGGTCCGGGCCGTAGTCGATGATCATGGGCGCAAGCTGCATTGGGGACATGGCTATAGCTGTCACGTCTGCGTTTTGCGGCCGAAAAGCCGCGGCAGTCTTTGGCTAAAAACCGCGGATCCGGCTGCCCCGCCCGCCATCGATCCCGCTTTCCTCAAAGATGAGCGGGACATGGATACGCTGGTACGCGGAGCCAAAATGATGACGCAAATATTAGAGGCGCCTGCGTTCTACCCTGTGCGCGGAAAGCCTTTTTTCAAAGCGGGCACAACAGATGAAAACGAAATAAAAGCCGATATACGCGCGCGCGCCGATACGCAATATCATCCCGTTGGCACATGCAAAATGGGGAACGATCCGCTTGCCGTGGTTGATGCACGCCTTCGCGTTCACGGCCTTGAAGGGCTTCGCGTGATTGACGCATCAATCATGCCCAACCTCATATCCGGCAACACCAACGCGCCAGCGATTATGATCGCAGAGAAAGGCGCTGACATGATCAAAGAAGACGCACACAAGGCTGCGAAAATCGCTGCTGAATAGGGTAATAGGAGTCACGTATGATCACAGGGAATATGCAAGCCGAGAGCTTCAACCTCATCAATATTATTCAATATGCGGCCCGCTGGCACGGACATGTTGAAGTCGTCACCAACACGGTTGAAGGCGGCATTCACCGTATTGATTATGCCGGCGTCTATGAACGCACCAAAAAATTGGCGAATGCGCTGACCAAGCTTGGCGTGAAATCCGGAGACCGCATCGGAACCATGGCGTGGAATAGCTGGCGGCATTTGGAATGCTGGTACGGGATTGGCGGCATTGGCGCTGTATGCCACACGCTCAACCCAAGGCTTTTCCCGGATCAGATCGATTATATCGTCAATCATGCCGAGAATAAATTCATCTGCGTGGACACGACATTTTTGCCGGTTTTAGCCAATGTGATTGACCGCCTGAAAACCGTCGAAGGCCTGATCGTCCTGACAAGCCGCGAGCATATGCCCGACACATCACATATTCCGGTGCCGGTCTATTGCTATGAGGATCTGATCGCTGATGAACCGGCAGAATTTAACTGGCCTGAATTTGACGAAAATGCCGCCTCATCTCTGTGTTATACGTCGGGAACCACAGGCAACCCCAAAGGCGTTCTTTACTCCCACCGCTCAAACATTATTCACGCTTTGACGACATCCGGCGCAGACCTTTTCAATATGACCGCTCTGGACTCGTTTTTGATGATCGTGCCTATGTTCCATGCCAATAGCTGGGGTCTATCCTTTGCTGTGCCGATGGTTGGCGGCAAACTGGTCATGACGGGGCCGCATATGGACGGGGCCAGTGTTTATAAGCTGATGACCGAGGAAAAATGCACAATCTCCGGCGCGGTGCCCACGGTCTGGACGGGGCTGCTGCAATATCTCGATGCCAATAATTTAAAAATCCCTCACCTGCGCGAGACCTTTATTGGCGGATCAGCCGTCCCGCGCTCTATGATTGAGAAATTTGATAAAGATTACGGCGTAGAAGTCATTCAGGCCTGGGGCATGACGGAGATGAGCCCGCTGGGTACGATTAACCGACCCCTTCCCTTTATGGCGGATATGAGCTTTGAGGAGCGTATGGATGTCCGCGTCAAACAAGGGCGGCCTGCATGCGGCGTTGATATGAAAATCGTAGATGATGACGGCCATGCCCTTCCCCATGACGGCGTTGCCTTTGGACGCCTGCTCGTCAAGGGGCCGTGGGTTGTTGAGCGTTATTATAAATCCAAGCACAGCGCGCTGGATGCTGACGGATGGTTCGATACGGGCGATATTGCTAATATTGACCGCTACGGCATTATGCAAATTACAGACAGAGCCAAGGACGTCATCAAGTCCGGCGGGGAATGGATTTCGTCCGTCGATATTGAAAACACAGCCGTGGGTCATCCGGGACTGGAGATTGCAGCCTGCATCGGTGTGGCGCATGAAAAATGGGAAGAACGGCCATTGCTCGTTGCCGTAAAAATACCCGGTCAGAACCCGACAAAACAGAGCATTTTGGATTTAATATCCAGCGAACACGCCAAATGGCAAGTTCCGGATGATGTCGTGTTTATCGACGCCATGCCGCTCACCGCAACGGGCAAAATCGACAAAAAGCCTCTGCGCGTGCAATTTGAAGATTATTATAAAGCCTAAGCGCTCTTAAGGACACACAAATAAGCCCGCAGAAACTATTCGTATCTGCAGGCTTATTTATTCGGCTATAGCATTCGGGCTATGTGCCCGGCGCGATCTCCAGAACGCCGCGTTCAATTTGGTCGCGCGCAATGGATTTAAATAGCGCTTTGTAATTACCTTCTCCAAAGGCCTCATCGCCTTTGCGCTGAATAAATTCAAAAAATACAGGACCGATTTCCGGCGTTGCAAAAATCTGCAACAGCAAACGCGGATCATTATCGTCGGTGCTCCCGTCCAGCAAAATGCCGCGCGGCTTCAAATCTTCGACGCGTTCACCGTGTCCGGGTAGGCGCTCATAAAGCATGTCGTAATACGCGTCCGGCGGCGCGCTCATCAGCTCTACGCCGCTCGCGCGGAGCTTGTCCACGCAGCCGTAAAGATCGTTACAGGACAAAGCGATATGCTGTATGCCTTCGCCGCGATGTTCGAGCAAATATTCATCAATTTGCCCTTTGCCGTCATCGCCTTCCTCATTCAGAGGAATACGGATTTTCCCGTCCGGCGCGGAGAGTGCACGAGATTTCAGGCCGGTATACTCACCTTTGATATCAAAGAAACGGATCTCGCGGAAATTAAACAGGCGCTGATAAAATTCCGCCCAATAATCCATCCGTCCGCGATACACATTGTGGGTTAGATGGTCGACAATATTGAACCCGTGGCCCTTGGGATGAATATCGACATCTTCGAGATAGACAAAATCAATGTCGTAAATTGACAAATCATCACCGTAACGGTCGATGAAATAAATCGCGCCGCCGCCAATACCGCGAATGGCCGGTATGGACAGTTCCATCGGCCCGGCATGGGTATTGAGGGCCTCTGCGCCAAGTTCCAACGCGCGCTCATAGGCGGCTTTGGCATTCTCGACGCGAAAACCCATCCCGCACGCAGACGGTCCGTGCTCGCGCATGAAATGCCCGGCGGGCGAGCGGGTTTCGTAATTTGTAATCAGGTTAATACCGCCTTGACGCCAGAGATCGACATTTTTGGAGCGGTGCTTAGCGATTTTGCTAAAGCCCATGGCTTCAAATGTGCGTTCAAGAACGCCGCGCTCCGGCGCGGAAAACTCAATAAATTCAAAACCGTCCAGCCCCATTGGGTTTTCAAATAAATCCGGCATATGCTCGCTCCGATGTGAATCATAATATTAGTTGGGATTGCAACTAATAAATTTTTGTTGCGATAGCAACTGTTTTTTTGCATGTACAGATCATGAGCAGCCCTAACACACCGCCTATTGAGCTTGATACATTTTGGCCCTACCAAATCGCGGTTCTGGCCGATCAGGTCAGCCGTTATACACGCGACGTTGCCCGCACAGAAGCCGGTTTAAATTTAAGCCAATGGCGGGTCTTGGCGGCGGTGGCAGAGCGGCCCGGACGGGCCTCAAAAGACGTGACCGCCATTACGCCCATGGATAAGACAATTGTTAGCCGCGCTGTCGCAACACTCATAGATGCTGGCCTGATTGAAAAGAAAACGGACGCAGCGGATAGGCGGCTCATATCCCTGCACGCGACTTCATCCGGCTTAAAAATTTACGCAAAGATTGCCAATTACCTAAATACAGCCATGGTCGACGCCTTTAAAGACGGCATACCGCCTGAGGATTTTGTACAGATTATCAAAGCCTTTAGCCAGAAAATGAACACGCTGACCGGCGCCCCATAAGCGAGCCCCTGCACGCTTGAACTCCTAACGCCATAAAGGCTATCAACCCGTATGACAGACGCAACACCCATGAATGACAAACAGCGTATTCAGCAAGAACGCGAAGCGCGTCTTGCGAAAAACCTACGCGATAATTTACGACGCCGCAAAGCGGCAACGCGCAAGAAAAGCGCGGCACCAAAATCAGGCGATGACAAACCCGCCGATTCGCCTTAGTGCCGCCATAAACATCCTTAACTTGGCCTCTATGACTGATAAGCCGAAAGCACGATTATGGACAAAATAGTTATAGAAGGCGGGTATCCTCTTAACGGAGAGATCGCGATAAGCGGCGCAAAAAATTCCGCGATCAAATTGATGGCGGTTTGCCTGCTCACCGATGAACCGATTGAACTGACAAACATGCCGCGTCTGCGCGATACGCGGTTTATGGGTCAGCTTTTGGCGCATATGGGCGTGGACGTCGAAGAAGGCCCCGGGCCGCGCATGTCGCTCCATGCCGCCAGCCTGACCTCGACTACCGCGCCTTATGACCTTGTCCGCAAAATGCGCGCGACATTCAATGTTTTGGGGCCGCTTCTGGCCCGTACGGGCGCGGCGAAAGTCTCGCTCCCCGGCGGCTGCGCTATTGGCGCGCGCCCGGTTGATCTCCACCTCAAAGCGCTCGAATCGCTCGGCGCGGATATTCAACTCGAAGAAGGCTACGTGATTGCCAGCGCCAAAGACGGCCTTATCGGCGCGGAGATTACGTTCCCGTTTATCAGCGTCGGCGCGACGGAGCATGCTCTGCTCTCAGCTGTGTTAGCCAAAGGCGAAACTGTGCTCTACAATGCGGCCCGCGAGCCGGAGATTATTGATCTGGCGGAGTGCCTGAACGCGATGGGCGCAAAGATCACAGGGGCAGGCCGCTCCGAAGTGCACATTGAAGGCGTCAAAACGCTCTCCGGCATATCCTACGCTGTGGTGCCTGACCGCATCGAGGCGGGCACATACGCTTTGGCGGCGGCCACAGCAGGCGGGAGCGTCAGGCTTACCAATTTACGTACAGATCATCTGGGCTCGCTTTGGCCGCTGATTGCGCAAGCGGGGGCGAAAGTCAGCCTTGATGAGAACAGCGTCACCATTACGCGCGGCGATAACCGTCTTAAGGCCGTCGATATGGAAACGCAGGCCTATCCGGGGTTTCCGACAGATTTACAGGCGCAATTCATGGCCATGATGACCCTCGCGGACGGGGTGTCTATTATTCGCGAAAATATTTTTGAAAACCGGTTTATGCACTGCCCCGAACTCTCGCGCATGGGCGCGAAAATCGATGTGCGCGGCCGGGAGGCTATTGTTCGCGGCGTTGAGCATCTGCACGGCGCGCCCGTCATGGCGACCGATTTGCGCGCATCCGCGTCTTTGATCAGCGCCGGACTTGCCGCGCGGGGGAAAACGACCGTTGGGCGTGTTTATCACCTTGACCGCGGCTTTGAACATATTGAAATTAAGCTGGGCCAATGCGGCGCTAAAATAAAACGAATGCCAGATGATTAAACTCGACCGGGATATATCATGACCAAACCTCTTAAGCTCCGCGCCGAGGGCGCAGATGACCTCGCGGTTATCTCGGCAGCCCTGCAAGACGCGATTGCCCGTGTGGGCGAAATTCATTTTTCGCCGAAAGCCCGGACGCTCACCCTGCGGTTTACCAGGTTTCGGCATGAAGATGAAAGTGCCTCGCAGCGCACACTAACGGGGCTGCGCGCTGACGGGATTTTATCCGTACAAAGCAGCGGCATTGACCGCGCCGACCCGGACGCTATGGCCGTGCTTCTCGCTATCGAGTTTGCGCCCGGCGGCGAGCCTCCCGGGGGACATATTGATTTTGTCTTTGCCGGCGGCGGCAGGCTGCGTGCCCATGCGGAATGCATAGATTTAACCCTCGCGGATGTATCCACGGCGCGCAAAACCGATAAACGTCCGCTGCACCCCTTGGATGGATAATGATGGAGCAGGACGCCGATATTCCAACCGGGCAGGATCACTATATTGTCGAGCTCAATATAGACGCAGACAGCCTCCCGGCGACAAGCCCGGAAATGCAGCATGAGCGCCGAGTGGCCATATTTGACCTTTTGGAAGATAATAATTTCCGTCCTTTGGAAAGCCAGTCCGGGCCCTATATTCTCAATATCGCCCTAGAAGACAGCAGCCGACTTGTACTGCATGTGTTTCGCTCGAACGGGAGCGACCGCGGCCGGTTTACCCTCTCCCTGTCGCCCTTTCGCCGGATTATCAAAGACTATTTCATGATTTGCGAGAGCTATCACAACGCCATACGCACGGCGACATCCGCGCAGATTGAAGCCATTGATATGGGACGGCGCGGCCTGCATAATGAAGGCTCGCGTCTTTTGACAGATTCTTTACGGAATACAATTGAGATCGAGTTTAACACATCACGGCGTCTGTTTACGCTGATTTGCGCGCTGCACAGGCGGCCCTGATGGTGAAATCATCTCCTGCGCCCGGCGCTGTTTTATTTATCTGTTACCTTAATTCTATTCGCTCACCCATGGCCGAAGGTTTGATGAAAAAACGGCACGGCGAACACACCTACGTCCAATCCTGCGGCCTTGCTGCCGGCGAAATTGATGACCTTATGGTGGCTGTTATGAACGAAAAGGGCATTGATATGTCCCATCACCGATCCCGCACGCTTGGCGATTTGGGAGACGCCTCTTTTGATGTGGTTATCACCTTCACCAAAGACGCCGGAGACGCCGCAAAGGCCTATTTTGAAGATACGGATACACGCATTGAAGTGTGGCCGACGCCGGACCCAACAGCCGGGACGCTCGACGTTCGCGCTATGATGAATAATTACCGCGCGGTCAGAGATTACATTGACGGACGGCTTGTACGGCGTTTTAGTGACGTTTCTGCATAGAAAAAACCGCATAAAAGGCTGTTTTTTCTTATAAAAGCCATATATAGGCCTTCGAGACGCAATCTTGCGCGTAGCATACGGACAAAACATATGAGATTTAATCTTGGCTAAAGAAGACCTGCTGGAGTTTGAGGGCGAAGTCATGGAGCTTCTCCCCAACGCGACGTTCCGCGTCCGCCTCATGGCGAATGACCATGAAATTATCGCGCATACAGCGGGCCGTATGCGTAAGAACCGCATCCGCGTCTTGGCCGGTGATAAGGTCACCGTTGAGATGACACCTTACGACCTCTCCAAAGGGCGTATCACCTACCGCTTTAAATAATCCGGTCGCCCGATGAGCGGCCCCCATAGACCCCACTTTATTCTCGCGAGCGCCTCTCCGCGCCGCCAGCAATTGCTTGCGCAAATCGGCCTTGTGCCCGATGCGATTATTCCGGCTGACATAAATGAAGACCCTATAGCAGGGGAGCAGCCCCGCGAACATGCGCTTCGTCTGGCGCAGGAAAAGTGCGCTAAAATCGCGAGTGAAAACTCCGGGGCTATTATCTTAGCCGCCGATACAGTTGTCGGCGTTGGGCGCAGAATACTACCCAAAACAGAGACCGAGGACGAAGCCCGCTATTGCTTGAACCTTTTGACGGGGCGCTCACACCGGGTCTTCACAGGCGTTGCCATCATGGATGCGAGCGGAGACATGCGGCACCGCGTCATCGAAACGCGCCTAAAAATGAAGCGGCTTTCCCACCAAGAAATCGAGTCCTATGTCGCCTCAAAAGAATGGCAGGGCAAAGCGGGCGGCTACGGCATACAAGGATATGCCAGCGCCTTTATCCACCACATTAACGGCTCTTACTCTAATGTTGTCGGATTACCGCTATATGAAACACGGCATTTGCTGATGGCATCAGGCTCGGCCATTTAGAACAACAGTTCAGTCCATTGAACATGACTATAAACATCAATAGGGTAGACCATCCGGAAGCATAGCTTCCCCTTCACTGGACCTACTAAAGCGCGAGTGACTATGAAACGTAAATGCGTCATTGAAAACGCGATCGGGGAAACCCGCGCGGCTGTGTATGAAGGCAAAATTTTAGCCGAGCTTTACACGCGGCGGTGGTCAGACGCGGATAAGCCAAAACTTGGCGATATATTTGCGGGGCGCGTTCGCCGGATCGAACCTTCGCTCGGGGCCGCATTTATTGATTTGGGCGCGGAGCCTGATGGGTTTTTCAAATTCACCACAGCACCAAACGCGCCGCGGTTGACTGAGGGCGCGCGGGTTAGAGCTGAAATTACGCGGGAAGGTGAAGCCGATAAGGGTCCGAACGTCAGGGTTTTGGGGAGCCTCAAAGACAGTACACCCGGACGCATCTCAGGTGTTGACTTAAGCGGCTTCATTTCCGCGCGGTTTCCGGGGATTACGTTTGAGCAAGCCCGCGTCAACACGCTGATAGAGGCGATAGAGTCGGTGATCGCCATTCCCGGCGGGGGCACGCTGGCCATTGAACATACGCGCGCCCTGACTGCGATTGATATTGATAGCGGAAGCGCGGCTAGTCCCTTTGCTGTGGCGAAAGCCGCCTGCCCGTTGATTGCGAGCCAGCTTCGCCTTCGCGGTATTGGCGGGCTGATTGTCACCGATTTTCCCAATTTACGCCAAAGACGCCAACGCGAAGAGCTTATGGTTCTGTTTGAGCAAAGCTTTGCCAGCGATCCCAATACGGTCAAATTTGCGCCTCTATCGCGTTTTGGCACCATAGAAATGAGCCGCGCACGCACAGGGCCTTCCCTGCGGGAAACCTTGCTGGACGCAAAAGGTGAGCCCAGCGCAGAGACCCATTCGATTGAGGCTCTGCGGGCCTTAGAGCGCGAAGCGGCGGCCCGTCCCGGCGCGCGCCTGACACTCAACGTTCCGGAGCCAGTTTATACATGGCTGCAATCCTGTATCATCGACTGGCAAGCGCCTTTGGCGGAGCGGATCGGCGCGCGGTTTACTGTGCAAGCTGGCGATAAGCTCGGCATTCAGGCTGATCGGTAAATGGCTCAAAGCTGCGCCATCTGCGGTAAGCCGGAAGCTGCTCGGTATAAACCGTTTTGTTCGCGCCGCTGCGCTGATATTGATTTGGGGCGCTGGCTAAAAGGCGGCTATGCTGTACCGTCCGATGAGGATAGCTCTGAGGATTGGCCAGAAGATTGGTCTGCACCATCGCCTGATAAGCCGGAGTCATAGAGCTGAAAAGACCCGCAGATTGTCGACAAAGTAAAGATCGACATTATACTCGGCTTGATGCTGCAAAATATCCTGCATAAACACATAAGAAAATGTGCTCACGGCAATATTATCAGCGTGATAATCATCTACGAGCTTGCGGGTGACCATATCCTGCGGGACACAGACCGAGCCGCCAGTCTGCCTCAGTATTTCCCGCATATCCCCCCGAGCTCCGCCGTCTATAAACCAGCCTGAACGCTCACCATGAATAAAGCGGTCTTTCAAGCGCGGAATAATTCCTGCCTTGGCGGTATGTACGCGGTGCTTGCCGCGGATGTCTGCGTTTGGGCTCTGGCACCAATGGGACAAACATAGCGGCATATGCGGAGCGATTTCAAACATGCGGTACAGTACGTTTGGCACCCAAGACACATAGACAACGCGGCTCTCTAGACCGCTGGCACAGACCAGCGCATGGATCATATCTTCAAAGCCGCCATCTTTGATATCAATGAGAAAACGCGCATCTGTGTTGGGGTGGCTTGCCGCAGCCTTGAGCAGGGTTTCCGCTGTTGGAATTACCGCAAATGTACCGCCAAGCGATGCAAAATCACTGGCCATAATATCGGCGTGAATGCGCCGATTACCCTGCCCGTCCATTGCATATTCATCATGGTAAATCATCGGCGTTCCGCACCGGGCCGCGCGAATATCAAATTCTAGATTTAAAACGCCAAAGTCCAGCGCCGCAATAAGGCCCTCAACAGAATTTTCTATGGGAGAAAACCCGCGAAAGCGGTGCGAAATAAGATGCGATAGGCCAATCATAGGCCTTCATCTCATATTATTGGGGGATGTCAAACCCTCCCCACAGGACGGAATAAGCTTCGCAGTGCACGATCACGCTTTTATAATCACCTAAGTTTATATCATCGGGGATAATATAGGTTTGCACGCCCTTATTCGATTTCAAAACGCCAATGCTCACCGCGCCGCCCAGCGCCGTCTTACCTGACAAATCACCGACAGGCTTCTGCGATAAAAAGACCTTCAAATCCGGCCCGTTTTTCGTCTTAAAGTCTTCAGAGAAACGAATAGCAGGCTTGCCATCGACGGTGACAATTTCCCATTCCCCTTTGACGCTGTAGCGCTTTTTGGTGAAGGTGCCCTTTGGCGTCATGGTTGCTGATGCGGTGCTCATTGCTGCATCCGCCGATTGTACTTGCGCTGACGCCATCATGGGGATCACAGCTAATACGGCTGTTGCCAAAGCCGCTAGTATAAAATGTTGCATTGTCAAATTCCTTATTGGGTTAAGCCTATGTGGCTTACCGGCGGCTCAATAGACAATCACAAATATGAGAGATGGGGGTGACAGGGATTTTCTTTAGCCTATCCGCCAATCACCGTAACAACCTCGCCCAAGACTTTTTGAGTCTCGGACGTACCGATGCCGAGTGAGAGAATTGAAAGGCCGTCTATGACCGCCAAGATCATGGCGGCTTGAATTTTGCGTTTTTCGGTGTCCTCTGTGTTAAGGCGCTTTTCAATCCAGTCCAGAAAGCCAGCAATCATCGCCTTTGCAACACTGGCATAAGGTTCTTCGCCGCGTCCAGCCGCCGCAGCGATCTCAATGCTGACGTGCATATATGGCTGCATATCGGGGCTATTAGTGAGTTTTGCGCCCTTTTCCAAAAGCTCAGCGGGCGATAAGGCGGCGTTTTCGGGTATCGATGTGTTTAGCTGCTCTGCTAAATCTGAAGCAATGCGCATAAGCACCGCTGTCAAAATATCTGATTTATTCTCAAAATAATATAGCAGCATGCGGTCACTTACGCCTGCCGCCTGTGCAAGTTGGCGCAAACTCGTCTGCGACAGACCCGCCTTTAGAATATACTGAGCCAAGCTCTGGATCGCTTGCTCCCGTTTGTCGATTCGTGTGCTCATTTTGCGCTTGTAGCAATCGGTACAATCATATACAATGTAGCGCATGCTACAAAATGTAGTGATGTTATGGGAGTTTTATATGACACAATTTCGCATTCTTCTTGGCCTCATGCTGATCAGTCTTTTGATTTACACTGTGATCGTCATTTCCAATCACGGCTTGAACCTTTTTCCCATTTTCTTTGGCGATATAAAGGCCATGACATGGCCGGGACAGTTCAATTTTGACTTTTTGGGCTTTCTGGTACTCTCAGGCCTGTGGGTCAGTTGGCGGCATCACTTTTCCGCAAAAGGGTTAGTGTTAGGCGCTATTGCTCTGACCTGCGGTATTCTATTCTTATCGGTCTACCTTCTCGTCATAAGCTTCAAAACTGAAGGCGACATCAAAAAGATAATGCTCGGCGACAAACGCGCTGCACAATCCGGATAATCAAGTTTTAAAGAGATCATCATGTCTCATGATTTTCATAAATTCTGGCTAAAAGTTATGGCGCTCGTCGTTGGAAGTTTTGGCCCGATCTTCTTTTTGGGCACAATGCTCTCAACCTTGGAGCCTGCTCGCCTGACACTGGATATACTAAGTTGGCCGATAGACGGGGCAACAACATTTGACTCGCCTGATACGCGGTTTCTGTCGGCATTAACGGGCGGATTTCTCTTGGGTTGGGGCGTGATGATCTGGTGCCTTTCCATATGGGTTTATGACAAAGCTCCAGAGGCTGTGCGCAAGACTGTAGTGGTAGGATTACTCTCTTGGTTCGCATTGGACAGCGCAGGCTCAATAGCCTCCGGCAACGCTTCTAATGCTGTCTTTAACGTCATTATACTCCTCGTCGCGGTTGGCCCCTTATGGAGACCAGCAAAACTATAACTAACAGGCATCGCGGAATTTAGACCTCAATAAAGATTTGAAGCGGCGCACTAAACCGTGTATGCGGCGCGCTAGGAAAATTTTTGAGGCTCTTATGAACTACGAAATGATTGAACTCACACGCGACGGGCATGTGGCCACCATTAGGCTGGACCGGCCCAAAGCGCTCAATGCGCTGTGTCAGGCGATGATGATAGAGATGGCGCATGCTCTCGGCGAGCTTGAGCATGACGATAATATTGGCTGCGTTATTTTAACAGGATCCGAGAAAGCATTTGCTGCCGGCGCCGATATTAAAGAGATGCAAAACAATACCTATCTCGATATTTACAAGAACGACATATTTGAAGCCCATCATTGTTCAATAGAGCGGTTCAGAAAACCCATCATTGCAGTGGTTGCGGGCTACGCGCTTGGCGGCGGCTGCGAGATCGCTATGATGTGCGATTTTATTATTGCAGCGGAAAATGCAAAATTCGGCCAACCCGAAATCACCCTCGCCGTCATGCCCGGTATTGGCGGCACGCAGCGTCTTGTCAAAGCGGTCGGCAAATCCAAAGCCATGGATATGTGCCTAACGGGCCGGATGATGGACGCCGAAGAGGCCGAGCGCTCGGGGCTGGTTTCGCGCATTGTGGCACTGGACGAGCTTCAAGAAACAGCCATGGACGCGGCGCGTAAGATTGCGGCCCAAAGCCAGCCGATTGCGATGATGACCAAGGAAGCGATCAATACCTCGTTTGAGACCACGCTGGCGCAAGGCATTCATTTTGAACGCCGCCTCTTTCAATCCATGTTCACCACAGATGATCAAACCGAAGGCATGACCGCCTTTATTGAAAAGCGAAAGCCGCATTTTAAAAACAAATAACCAGAACGACCTAAAATAATCACGGGGCCCTGCGCGCCTTTTATCGTAAGAAATCGCGGAGAAAGTGTTGACGCCCCAACGCAGCAGCGTTATAGGGCGCGCCAGCATGTATAAATCCGGGCACATTGCCGGACATTTGAGGATATTATGGCCAATACAGTTTCAGCCAAAAAAGCCGTCCGCGTCATGGCGCGCAAAACGGTCGTTAACAAAGCCCGCCGCACGATGGTGCGCTCACACCTGCGCCGCGTCGAAGATGCGATCATCGCTGGTGACAAAGACGCTGCGCAAGCCGCCGTGAAAGCTGCCGAGCCCGCATTGATGCGCGCTGTCAGCAATGGCGTGTTCCACAAAAACACAGGCGCACGCAAAATCTCCCGCCTTAACAAACGCGTCAAAGCGATGGCCTAATCGGTAAGGGCTACCCTAACACCGTTTTAAACTGAGACCGAGGCTTGCCCTCGGTTTTTTTATGCGCGGCTCCCGGTATTGGAGCTTTTAAAGGCGTCAATGTGGGGGCAAGAATCTCACCGCGTAAAAAACATAACAGAAATATGATTTTTTTTCGGTGCTAATTCTTTGCTAGATTTAGGTTTTTTCGAGTCAATAAAAAAAATGGTCGACTTTACAATTTTTCGCCGTTGACGCGATGAGTTTTTCTCGGTTTAAAGGGGGCACAGCACGGGAGGCCGCAAGGCACGGGGGGCTCAAAGGACACTGCAAAAAGCAAACGCTCACCTGCAGAATCCATTTATTATTGATTTTAATCAAAGGGTTAGCGATTAACCCTATTGGCGAAGCTTGGAGACTATACAGGTGAGTAGCATAAGCAACATGACTGACACACCCAAGCTAGACGCGCCGGACTTGTTTACAGGGGAATCCCCTGTGGAGAGTGCGCACAAGACATGGGCGGCTGTTCAAAAGGACCTCGCTCACGCAATTGGCGTTAATGTCCACCGCTCATGGACCGGACGACTTCACATCAAAGCCGCTGATGCTTTTTCCGTAACGCTGGCCGCGCCGAGCCGTTTCGTTGCCTCCAAAATTGAAACACAATATAATGATGTTTTGCAGCGCCTCTGGAAAAAACACGATATGGTCGCGCCTCCGCGCCGGGTATATCTGTGTAAAAACGACGAGGCGGCGGCGGTAAAAGCAGCAGCCGCACAGGCAAAACAGCCCGAGGCCGCGCGCACGCGCATGAAACCCGACAGCGCGCGAGAGGTAACAGCGACCGGACCGCGCGAGCGCTTCACATTTGATAATTTCATCGTCGGCCCGTCCAACGAATTTGCTTTCGCCGTCGCCCGGCAAGTCGCCACCGCTGACGGTGCGCAATATAATCCGATTGTTATTCACGGCGCGAACGGGATGGGCAAAACACATTTGCTCTACGCAGCCAAACAAGCCGTAGAATCAAGCTCACCCGGACGGCGCGTTCACCTCATATCCGGTGAGCAATTCGTCAATACATTTGTGACGTCCTTACGCGGCACAGGCCGCGACGCGATTGATGCCTTTAAAGCCTCATTGCGGGATGTTGATTTGTTGATGATTGACGACGCTCATTTCATCACCGCCAAACCGAGCAGCCAAGAAGAATTCCTGCATACGCTGGTCTCTCTGGTGGATGACGGACGGCAGATTATGATCGCCACAGACCGCCACCCCAATGATATGGAAAAAGCCTCAGAACGCCTCAAATCCTATCTGTGCAGCGGACTGGTTTGCCAGATCGGCGCGGCGGATTATGAACTCCGCAAGCGTATTCTCGACCGCTTGATTGACCGCCGCCGCCAAGCGGGACATACGCTGACCATTCCCCAAGACGCCCGCGACCATCTGGCAGCCCGTATCAACGCAACACCGCGCGATCTTGAAGGCGCGTTTAATCAGGTCATCGCGCAGTCAGAATTTCTGGGCACGCCGATTACGCTTGAAACGCTACAAGACACACTGTCTCACAGCCGTTATATTGCCAGCCAGCGCCTGACCGTCGACCGCATTCAGCGCGCCGTTGCCGAGGCCTTTGATATTACGCTGGATGATATGGTGTCCAAACGCCGCGCGCGCATTGTCGCCCGCCCGCGCCAAGTGGCTATGTATTTGTCAAAGAAAATGACGAAACGCTCTTTGCCGGATATTGGCCGCCGTTTTGGCGGTCGCGACCACACAACCGTGATGCATGCGGTTAAACGGATTGAGGCTATCCGGCAGGAAGATCATAGCTTTCACGCTAAGGTTCAATCTATTGAGACCGCACTGAAAGCGCCATAAGCCTTGAATAACATGCATGCATGATTGATAGAGCGCGAGCCTTGCTTTTCGTGCCCCATCGTATTTAAGATTGCGGCAGGAGAGATTTATGCCGCACGCCGTATCGCCAAAATTACCGCGCCATGTTGACGTTCTAATTGTTGGGGCTGGCGTGTCCGGAATATCCTCCGCCTATTATCTCGGCGCGCGCTGCCCGGATAAATCCTACGCTATTATTGAGGCTCGGGACGCTATGGGCGGGACATGGGACTTATTCCGTTATCCCGGCATCCGGTCTGATTCTGATCTCTACACATTCGGGTTTTCATTCCGGCCATGGACGGAAGACACGGCCTTTGCCAGCGGCGCGCAGATCAAAACCTATATTGAGGACACGGCCCGAGAATTTGGAATAGATCAGCATATCCGCTTTGGCCGCAAAGCGGTGAGCGCGGCCTGGGACTCGGCTGCCGCCCTCTGGACTGTCACTATAGAGCACGGCGGCTCGGCAGAAACCATCACCTGTAACCTGCTTTATATGTGTCCAGGTTATTATGATTACGCCGCCGGATACCGCCCCGTTTGGGAAGGCGAAGCGGAGTTTGCCGGGGACATAATACATCCACAAGACTGGCCCGAAGATTTGGATTATTCCGGCAAAAACATTGTGATCATCGGCAGCGGAGCAACCGCTGTCACGCTAATCCCATCGCTCGCGGAGACGGCGCAGCATGTGACAATGCTGCAACGCTCCCCGTCCTATATCACGGAAATGCCGTCGCGGGATAATTTGGCCATTGGCGCACGCAAAGTTCTGGGCGCAAAAATCACACACGGGCTCATCCGCTGGAAGAACATTATCCGCACGATTTTTTATTATAATCTTGCACGGAAATTTCCAAACTTTGTCAAAAACGGCCTGAAAAAGGCGGCGACAACCGCCATCGGTCCAGACTTTGATGTGGACACTCATTTATCCCCGACCTACGCGCCGTGGGATCAACGGGTGTGTATTGACAAGGACGGGGACATGTTCGCTGCCATCAAGGCCAGCAAAGCGGCGATTGTAACAGACACGATTACACAATTTACAAAAGACGGAATCGCGCTGGATTCGGGAGACGTCCTGCCCGCCGATATTATTATTACGGCGACCGGGCTCAACATGCGCCTCATGGGCGGCATGACCATTAGCCTTGACGGCGTGGAGGCCGATATTTCCCAAACCTATATGTATAAAGGTATGATGTTTTCCGGCCTGCCCAATCTGTTTTACTCCATTGGCTATACCAATGCGTCCTGGACGCTCAAATGCGAGCTCATCGCGCGCTATGCCTGCCGCCTCATCAATGCAATGGACACAGAAGGCAGCAGCATAATTTCGCCGGAAATGGCGGGCGAAATAATCCCCCAACCCGCACTGGATCTACAATCCGGCTATATTTTCCGGGCTGAAAAAATCCTGCCGAAACAAGGCACAAAAGCTCCGTGGCGCGTCCACCAAAACTATATTTTTGATAAGATAGCGCTAGGCATGGGAACCCTGAAAGACGGGGTGATGACATTTTCCAAACGCGGCTAGCACTTAATCGCCCCGCGCGCGAAAAATGGTTGGCATTTAACGCGGTTTCGGTATTGTATGCGGCCAAGTTTCAAGGCCCTGAGCATAACGAATCGCTTAGGCGCATGACCGTACGCAGGATACACCATGAAAATTTCTATTGAACGCGCCGCGCTACTGACCACATTGGGACATGTTCAAAATGTCGTGGAGCGCCGTAATACAATTCCAATTTTGTCCAATGTTCTCATCAGCGCAGAGGGCGGAAAAATTACGCTGGTTGCGACCGATCTGGATATTGAAATCTCCGAGAGCACAGACGCCATTGTCGACGCGCCCGGCGACATTACGGCCCCCGCTCACACGCTCTATGACATTGCCAGAAAACTGCCTGACGGCGCGCAAGTTTCCCTCAAAGTCAATAATGATAACCGCCTAGATATCGATGCGGGGCGCTCGCATTTCACGCTCCCGCTTCTCCCGTCCGGTGATTTTCCGAAAATGACTGCCGATGGATTTACCCATAATTTCATTGTCTCCACCGCAGAACTTCGCCGCCTCATTGATAAAACCCGCTTTGCGATCAGCACCGAAGAAACGCGGTATTATTTGAATGGTATTTATATGCACGCCCATGACGGCGCGCTGCGGACTGTCGCCACAGACGGGCACCGTTTAGCGCTGTCCGAAATGGCGCTTCCTGCGGGAGCCGAAGACCTCCCCGGCGTGATTATTCCGCGTAAAACAGTCGCTGAAATTCGCCGCCTTATAGACGGCTCAGACGGCGACATTAGCCTGTCTGTCTCGGACGCAAAAATCCGGTTCCATTACGGCGACGCAGTTTTAACATCAAAACTTATTGACGGGACGTTCCCGGATTATGACCGCGTCATCCCGAAAACCAACGAGAAACAGCTTGTGCTCGATAATAAAGTCTTCGCTGACGCAGTTGACCGGGTCGCAACAATTTCTGCTGAAAAATCCCGTTCGATTAAACTGACCTTGTCACAGGACAATCTGGCGCTTGTGGTTGATAATCCCGAGAGCGGCAATGCCCGCGAGGACCTGGTTGTCGATTACAGCTATGATGAGCTTGAGATCGGATTTAACGCAAAATATCTGCTTGATGTTGCCGGCCAAATTGAAGGCCGGGACGCGACGTTTATGCTCGACAGCCCCGCCTCTCCTGCGCTGGTTAAAGACAGCGAAGATCCGGGTAGCCTGTTTGTTCTCATGCCGCTGCGCGTCTAATCCGGCCGCTGCATGGCGTATATTCAAAGCCTGCGGCTCACAGATTTTCGCTCTTACCCGGCTCTTGATCTATCGCTAGGGTCGACCCCTGTTGTCCTGTTCGGCGCAAACGGTGCAGGCAAAACCAATCTGCTTGAAGCCATATCGTTTCTATCGCCGGGGCGTGGGCTTCGGCGAGCCAAGGTCGAAGATATTGCGAGGCGTGACGGGGAGTGGTACGCGCCCGCATGGGGCGTGACAGCCATGCTTAGCGGTGATGAGCCTGTAAAAATCGCCGTTGGACAAGTCCCCGAACATCCGCGCCGCCGCACCATGCGCCTTGACGGCCGCGCCGCCACAGGCCCGCAGCTCGCAGAGCTTTTGACTCTGATGTGGCTCACCCCGGCGCAAGACCGCCTTTTTACCGGCCCGGCCTCTGATAGGCGGAAATTTCTTGACCGGTTCACTCTCGTTCATGCGCCGGGCCACGGCCAAAATGTCGTGCGTTATGAAAAAGCCAGGGCGCAGCGCAATCGGCTTTTATCGGACGGTATTCGCGACGATGTTTGGTACGGCGCGCTGGAAGCCGATATGGCAGCATTTGGCGCGCGTATTGCTGCCGCCCGCGTGGAAACTACCCAGCGCCTGAGCGCCGAAATCGGCAGCCGCCCCGAAGGCGCATTCCCCAAAGCCATTATCGATCTCAAAGGACACGCCGAGGCTATATCCCAAGACGGGGCTGACGTGGCCGACATTGAAATTGAGATTGCCGCAGCCCTTGAAAAAAAACGCCCCCTTGACGCCCGCGCAGGACGTACGCTTGAGGGCGTTCACCGATCTGACTTGTGCGTTACCCATGCCGGGAAGTCCATGCCTGCTGCAGACTGCTCGACAGGGGAGCAAAAGGCGCTCCTAATCGGGCTTGTTCTGGCCCATGCTCGCGCGCAAGCTGCCCGGGAGCCTATATTACTGCTTGACGAGATAGCGGCTCATCTGGACGCTGCCCGGCGCGCCGCATTGAGCGAAGAACTCATAGCGCTGGGCACCCAAGTCTTTATGACAGGAACCGATGCAGCTTTGTTCAAAGCCTTTGAGGGCCGAGCACAAATGTTTTGCGTCAGCGATGGGCATATATCCCCCGCATAAAACAGACCATAAAGTGTCGCCTAGTTGACAGACTTCACACCACAGCTCTTGTAGATACCGTTTATAACCGCTGGGGAGAGTCATATGAAACCGGAAATTATTGTCATCTTGAGTATATTTGTACTCTTCATCATTGCCGAGATTGTGTTCTCGTCCTTTTTTAACAAAAAAGAGCAAAAGCGCTCCGATGGATGGGTGGAACTAATCAGCACAGCGGTGCTCACAGGATTAACGCAGCCTTTTATAATGTTCCTCGCTTATGCGGGCATGTTATTTATGCTGCCCGAACAGCAAGACGTGTTGAAAGGCATTCCGTTTTGGGCTGGCTTTTTGCTCTTCGTAATTTTTGACGATATGGTTCAATATTGGTGGCACCGCGCCTCTCATTCCGTCCCGTGGCTTTATAAGCTTCACCGCCCGCATCATAATGCCTCTTACATGAGCATCCGGATTGTTTATCGTAACAATATTTTTTACTACCTTTTCATGCCATCCCTTTGGTTTACAGGCGTGCTGATCTATTTAGGCCTCGGATGGGTTTACGCCGTGTATTTCGTCATCAAAATGACAATCATTTACGGCGCGCACACGGATTTAGCGTGGGACAAGCCGCTCTATAAGATTAAAGCGCTCTCACCTGTTATGTGGGTCGTTGAACGCCTGATAAGCACACCTGCGACCCATCAGGCCCATCACGGCAAGTATGCATCAGACGGCGTGACCCATTATAAGGGTAATTTCGGCAATATGCTGTTCTTTTGGGATATTTTGTTTGGCACAGCCAAGATTACGCGGCAATATCCAGAGGAACACGGCGTTGAGAACCTACCCGATACTACGCCCGGCGAGCAGCTTTTATGGCCGCTCATATCGACAGGGTCAAAAGTATAAGGATAAAGGCGGGAAATGGATAACACGGTACGCGCAAGTCTCCTTTTTCTCGCCTTTGTTACGGCCACAGCCTGCCTTTATATCACCCGTGATATTATCGCGCCTTTCGCGCTGGCCGTCTTTATCTGGCTCATCATTGACGGGTTTGCCCGCTGGCTCGACGGTCTCTCGCCTTACCTGCCATATCCGCTGGCCCTGACCGTAGCGGTTCTCACCGTTGTCGCGGGCATGATTGGAATCGGCTTTATTATCGCGGACACAGTGAGCGACGTGGCCAAGCAGGCACCCCAATATAGCGCGCGCTTTAGTGATATTTTTGCATGGATTGGAAACATCCCTGGTATCGATAGAATGACAGGCGGCGCAGAATTATCGTGGAACAGCCTTGATGATCGGTTTCACATTCAAACAAAACTAACAAGCGCCATTGGCGGATTTGCATCGTCAATCCAAGGTGTTCTGTCCAACTTCCTGATTATCGCTTTGTATGTGGCCTTTTTGTTCGCGGCCCAATCCTCTTTTCCTAAGAAAATGGATGATCTGTTTCCTGACCGCGCACGCCGCGCACAAGCACAAAAGGTGGTCGCGCGCATTCGTCATTCAGTTGAGAAATATCTCGGCGTACAAACGGTTATCAGCCTCATTCAGACGGTTCTGAGCTATATTGTGATGACCGCGATGGGACTGGATAATGCGCTGTTCTGGTCGCTGGTGATCTTTATTCTGAACTACATTCCCATTATTGGCGGATTTGCTGCGTTTTTCCTCCCGACTTTATTCGCCATCGTCCAGTTTGACTCGCCGGGCAGAATTCTGCTTTTGGGCGGATTGCTCTTTGCCACGCAGACCATCATCAGCAACACGCTACAACCCAAAATGATGGGCGATAGTATGAACCTCTCCGCCCTTGTAGTTGTGCTGTCGATCACCCTTTGGGGCGCTCTGTGGGGAGGCGTCGGGGCCTTTTTATCGGCCCCGCTTACAGTCATCATTATGATTGTCTTGGCCCAGTTCCCAACAACGCGGTGGATGGCGGTCATGCTCTCATCCGACGGGCAGCCCGATGTGGACGAAATGGATAAAAAACGCGAAGCCGCTACGCCGTCCATGTGACAAACGCGTGGGGCGTAAAACACGCCCTCACGCACCTGTGATGTGATGTTGGCTGGCCGCGCGCGCGCCGCGCGTGTATGACAAGTTCATGATCAACTTTCGACGACCCATTACTGCTACGCTTATATGCTCTTTGAGCGCCCTGTGGGCTAGCGCCGCCTTGGCCGGATCGGACCAGCCCAGCCGCGTCCTTGAGCTTTTCACCTCGCAAGGTTGCTCCGCATGTCCGCCCGCCAACGCATTTTCCGGCAAAGCCGCCGAAGACCCCTCCACGCTCGTTCTGTCTTACGGGGTTACCTATTGGGACTATAAAGGCTGGAAAGATACGTTTGCCAAACCTGAATTTACCGACCGGCAGCACAGTTATGGCCGCTCTTTTGACAATGATAAGGTCTACACCCCGCAAATGATCCTCAACGGGTCAGCCCACGGCTCGCGCTATTCCAAACGCGATGTGCGCTCTATGTCCCTACCCGCCTCACAGCCCGGCATCATGCTCACCAAAGAGGCCGGTATATTACGCGCGAGCACCGTGCCCGGAACGCCCGCAGTGAACCATGACGTATTGTTGGTGGAATATGTACCCGGGCCGCAATCCGTGCCCGTTAAATCCGGGGAGAACCGGGGACGCATTATCACACTGACAAATGTTGTTACCGATGTAAAAAATATCGGGCGCTGGGAAGGTTCGCACGCGATCAGCACACAGGAAAACCCTCAAGACGGTAAAGCCTACGCGCTTTTACTGCAAGAACCCGGCACAATGAAAATTACGGCAGCGGCACGTTACCAACCTTAGGGCCTGTCGTACATTACAAGAAAAACCCGCCGCTGTGGGAAAGCGGCGGGTCAATTTTGCTCCGTGGGGGAAGCCTATGGTGGGCAGAGCTTGCAATGCCGATAGCCGTGGGAGAGGGACTGTCTATCGTATATGTGTTCTACCCTTATGACTATAAGTCCCGGTAAGGCCACAAAAAGACCTAAATAAGGCAAGTTTGGGGCAAAGTGTTAATGGCCTAACTGATATATGAGGAGGGCTGCTCCAGGCGTTCAAGGAATCAAAAAAAGCCCGCCGCGGGGAAGAAGCGGCGGGCTTAAAAAG
>CAYGRF010000011.1:19729-33030 GCA_964352275.1 uncultured Caulobacterales bacterium | reverse complement strand
TTTTAAAAGCGCTGGCACCAGCCGCTATGCCCGTACACGCGGAGCGCATGGCCATATGGAAATCCGAACGCAAGCGCGTCATGAAAGCCCTCGAAAAATCGCCCTTCGTTGAGTGTGTCTACCTCTCAGATGCAAACTTTGTACTGTTCAAAGCCAAAAACGAAGACGGCATGCTCAAAGCCTTATCGCAAAGCCACGTCAAAATTCGGGATTTCCGCTCAAAAATTCAAGGACATTTCAGGCTCTCAATTGGCACGCCGGAAGAGAACGCTATCGCGCTCAAAGCTATGGGCGCCGAGGTTCAGCGGGCCACGCATGAACGCACAGGTGAGGCGTTCAGGACAACGAATGAAACAGACATTGCCATTCGCGTCAATCTCGACGACCCTAAAACCGTCTCAATCGACACAGGGCTTGGCTTCTTTGATCATATGCTTGAGCAGATCGCAAAACATGGCGGCATGGGGCTGACATTGTCCTGTAAGGGAGATTTAGAGATAGATTGCCACCACACCGTGGAAGATACCGCGCTTGCCTTAGGCGCAGCGATGAAAAAAGCTCTTGGTAACCGCGCCGGGATTGGCCGTTACGGCTTTGTGATGCCGATGGACGAGACCCAAGCCCGCGTGGCCATTGATTTGTCGGGCCGGCCGGCTTTTGTATTTAGCGGCGAGTTTCCAACAGACCATGTAGGCGAATTTGCGGCGGAGATGTGCCCGCATTTTTTCCAAAGCCTATCGCAATCCCTTGGTGCATCAATACAAATCGATGTTGAGGGCGGCAACACCCACCACATGATTGAAGCCTGTTTTAAAGGCGCTGGCCGCGCGCTTCGCCCTGCGTTAACAGTAGTGGGCGGCGATATTCCGTCCACCAAAGGCCTGCTTTAATGTCTCTGGTTATCGTCGATACGGGCTGCGCGAATCTCTCCTCTGTCGCGTTTGCTTTTGACCGTTTGGGCGCTAAAGCGCGCATTAGTGACATACCTGAGGTTATAACCTCCGCCAGCCATGTTGTCCTGCCCGGCGTCGGCGCAGCGCCGTATGCCATGGCCAGAATTAACGATAAAAACCTTGTGCCAACTTTGCAAAGCCTGACGCAGCCTGTGCTCGGCATATGTCTGGGCATGCAGCTCCTCTATGAACGCCTTTATGAGGGCCAAACAGTTACGCAGGGGCTCGGGCTTGTGCCCGGCGAGGTTACTCGTCTTGATACAAAGGGCGCGCCTGCGCCGCATATGGGCTGGAACCAGCTTGAAGTTCAGAGCGAAAGCGCTTTGCTTTCTGGTATTACTGATGCCGATTATGCCTATTTCGTTCACTCCTATGCTGCGCCGATGAGCGTGCACACGCTCGCGAGTTGCACCTATGGTCAGTCATTTTCTGCTATTATCCAGAATAAAAACGTCTATGGTTGCCAGTTCCACCCCGAACGCAGTAGCCAAACCGGAGCCCGGATTTTGCAAAACTTTCTGGATATAAATGCATGATATTCCCCGCTATTGATCTGATGGGCGGCGGCTGCGTCCGTCTGTATAAAGGTGATTTTAATCAACGCACCGATTACGACATCACGCCTATGGATGTTGCCAAACTCTTTGCCCAAGAAGGTGCGGAGTGGATTCACATTGTCGATTTGGACGGCGCTAAGCACGGTAAAACCGAGCAAGCTGACCTCATCATCAAAATAGCCACAGATAGCGGTCTAAAAGTACAAACAGGGGGTGGACTTCGAGACATCTCCCACATCCACAGGCTATTAAAAGGCGGCGTTGAGCGTGTTGTTATCGGGTCTTTGGCAGTTACCAATCCGCAAATGGTCAAGTTTTGGCTGAGCGATCTGGGCGCTGACAGTATTGTATTAGCTTTGGATGTGAATATTGGTGAGGACGGCCATCCCTATCCTGCCACGCGCGGCTGGACAGAAGCGGCCACGCGCACATTATGGGATGTTCTGGACGATTATGCGAGTAGCGGCCTGAAAACAATTTTGGTCACAGATATTGGCCGCGACGGCGCATTGGTTGGAGGGAATGTCGAACTGTATCGCGATATTCAAAAAAGATACCCTGATCTTGACCTAATTACGTCAGGCGGCGTTGGCACACTGGATCATGTGCGCGGCCTTAAAGACATTAAGCCTCACGGCATTATCATTGGCAAAGCTCTCTATGAAGAGAAATTCACGGTTAGCGAGGCGATTGCGTGCTAGCCCGGCGTATTATCCCCTGCCTTGACGTACGCGGCGGCCGCGTTGTTAAAGGCGTTCAATTTCGCAATCATGTCGATGTTGGCGGGATTTTAGACCTTGCTATGCGTTACCGCGATGAAGGTGCGGATGAGTTGGTGTTTTATGACATCACGGCCAGCGTGGATGACCGCACTGTCAGCCCGGACTGGGTCAGCGCCGTGTCCAAAGCCATTGATATTCCGTTTTGTGTTGCCGGCGGGATCGCCTCTGTTGAGGCAGCAGGCGCGCGCCTTGCCGCAGGCGCGGATAAAATCTCTGTCAACTCCCCGGCTCTCGCGCGGCCGGACCTCATCAATGAACTCAGCGATGCGTTTGGCCGGCAATGTATTGTCGTCGGCATTGATAGTTTCGAAGATAACGGCACATACCGCGTGCGCTCTCATACAGGTGACCCTGATAAAATGCGGGAAACGGGGCGGGAAACTTTGGCCTGGGTCAAGGAATCTGTGTCGCGCGGAGCCGGCGAAATTGTCCTAAACTGCATGAACCAAGACGGCGTACGCAAAGGCTATGACATTGCGCAGCTCTCCGCCGTGCGCCGCATTTGCGATGTTCCGCTTATTGCATCTGGCGGCGCAGGTGAATTCAACCACTTTGAAGCTGTGTTTAAACAGGCAGATGTCAGCGGTGCTTTGGCCGCGAGCGTATTCCACAAATCCGTAATCGCGATTCCTGACCTTAAGCGCGCTTTGAAAAATTCCAATATTGAGATACGCATATGACACCCGACTTTGAAAAAGGCGGCGGGCTCATCCCAGCAATCGTGCAAGATGCCAAGACCGAGCAGGTCTTGATGCTCGGATATATGAACGCTGAGGCTTTGGCGAAAACGCAAAGCAGCGGCCTTGTGACATTCTACAGCCGTTCCAGAGAAACGCTTTGGACAAAGGGCGAAACCAGCGGCAACACACTCACATTAGTATCAGTAGAGCTAGACTGTGATGATGATACATTCATTATAAGAGCCATCCCGAATGGCCCGACTTGCCACGAAGGCACGACTTCTTGCTTTGGCGATAAAGGCCCGCAAGGTTTAGGTTTTTTAGGCTATCTTGACACGCTTATCGAAAGCAGAAAAACGGCAGATCCCTCCACATCATATACTGCGAAACTCCTTCAAGGCCCTCTACGGCGAGCCGCACAGAAAGTTGGCGAGGAAGGCGTTGAAACGGCCTTGGCCGCCGTTTGCGAACCGGATGAAAAAACAGTGTCAGAAGCCGCTGATTTGCTCTATCATTTACTCGTATTGCTCCGCGCCAAAAATATAGATATGAATGCGGTTATGCGCGAGCTTAGATCCAGATACGAAAAATAACTAATGAAATACCACTCGCTCACCGACGACAGCATCGAAGTGCAATTTAGTGAGGCCTTAATGGCAAGCCTCGCGCCTGATGGCGGCCTATGGATGCCCAACGCGATTCCGTCTTTTACGCCTGCGCAAACAGCCGTTTTAGGGGCGAAATCATTCGCTGATTGCGCCGCGCATCTCTCGCGATACTTCGTCGACAAGCGGTTTTCTGATGCGGACATGGTGCGGATATGCCGTGATGCCTATAATTTTCCGGTGCCAATGCGCACATTGGGTGGGATCACGCTTGACCCCGCGACGCCGGAACCGGCTAGCGAATATATTTTGGAGCTTTTTCACGGACCAACGCTTGCCTTTAAAGATTTTGCTGCGCGTTTTATGGGGCGCGCCGCAAGCCATATTATGAACGAAGTCGGCGGCAGAAAGACCATACTTGTGGCAACATCCGGTGATACAGGCGGCGCAATTGGCGATGCATTCCTCGGTCAACCCGGCATCAATGTCGTTATCTTGTTCCCTAAAGGCGGTGTTAGCATTGTACAAGAACAGCAACTCTGCACCATTGGTGAGGGCCGGGGGAATGTTCGTGCTATTGCCATTGAGGGGACTTTTGATGACTGCCAACATCTCGTTAAATCAGCCTTTGCGGATCAAAAACTAAGCCAAAAACATAATCTTATGTCCGCCAATTCAATCAATGTTGGCCGGGTTATCCCGCAAAGTTTCTATTATTTCTGGACCAGTCTCCAGATCAAGGCCGCCCATCCCGGCATCCCAATTGTTTATTCCATACCCTCAGGCAATCTTGGAAACCTGACAGGAGGACTGATCGCCAAAAAAATGGGCGCGCCGATTGATCGGTTTATCGTGGGCAATAATGCCAATGATCCATTTATTGAATACCTAGCGACGGGAGAATATCGTCCCCGCCCATCCGTGCCCACACTCTCCAACGCTATGGATATTGGCCGCCCGAATAATTTTCCGCGCATTTTGGATCTGTTTAATAAAAACTACGAATCCATTCAAAAAATATGTTGGGGAGCCTCTTTTTCGGATGAGGATACAGAACGCCATATGCGCCGCATCCACGCCGCTACGGGCTATGTTATGTGTCCCCACACAGCGGTTGGACATATGGCAATGCAGGAATTTGCCAGAGATATTTCCCGTGACTTTATCAAAGTGACTGTTGCAACAGCGCATCCGGCGAAATTCGCTGATAGTGTCGAACGCATCTTGTCTGAGGACATTCCGATGCCAAAACAGTTAAAAGCTGCTATGAGTCATACGAAAGTGGTGTTTAATATGAAACCCACCCTTGACGCACTCGTGGATTACTTGGAAACATATATATAATGAAATTATCATCTAAACAATTCCTCACCCAGCTTGATGCGGGTGATTTAAAGCTTGCGTTTGTCGGCATGTCTAACATTGGGAAAACCTATCTGGCTAGCCGCTTTGCCAAAACCTACAAATTCAAAGTCGTCGAAGTCGACAAGATGATTTGGAAATCTTTAGGTTTTGATACCATGGAAGATTTTGCGGACTGGCAAGGTCAACCCTATGAAGAAGGGTACAAAGAACGGGAAGCGGAATTGATCAGCCTTGAAACCAAAGCCACGGAAAAGGCTGTGAATTCGGCAAAAGGCAAAACACTTTTGGATACGACAGGGAGTGTTGTTTATGTTGACCCTGCGGTCAGGCGGCAACTCAAACAAGCATTTTATGTCGTTCACATCAAAGCTGAAACTTCAGATGTCGAACGTCTGAAATGGGATTATTTTGATAATCCGAAACCGCTTATTTGGTCTCGGCACTACCGTCCCAAAGCGGGCTTAACGGATCGGGAAAATATTTTTGAGTGTTACCCTAAACTGCTCATGTCACGCGCCAAAGACTATGCTGCTATGGCGGACGCAACCATTACGTCCAGTGATGTCCTTAATGACACGCTGACCGATGAAGAGCTTTTAATGATGCTCAAGCCTCCGCGCTAATGTCGGCTTAATCAATGTCGGCTTAATCGAGAGGTTTAGGGTTTTTCAAATACCGCATCAATCCTGCGCTGCGCAATCGGATGGTATCCTGGGCGAGCGTTTTTATACACCGCCGCTGACCAGTCTTTTTGATCCGGCTGCGCGGCTAAAGCGCCGTAAAGCCTATAGATAAATTTACCGCGCCCAACCGTCATCAAAAAGTTCTCTAAATCATCTTTTGCGGGCATATAGCCGCCCTTTATGGTTTGCATATACCACGCGAACGCTGTTTCCGCATTTTGCGTGCCAGACAGCTTGAATTGTTCATCAAGTTCGGCAAATTGCGCTTGGCTTAAATCACCCGGTAATGTGTTCAGGAAATGCAGCCACTCATGTGTCGACCAATCCTGTGTTTGGATGTCCGCGGCGTTAAATATTCCCATTTGCCAAGCCCGTGACTGCGCGTTGACTTTGGCAAACGCGTCCGACATAGGATCTTTGGCCGAGCTAGGCAGTCCCGGTTTGTAGACCCATTCCGTGATCTCTGCATCTGATACTGCGTCTGGGTTAGCATCCCGTAGCTCCGTTTGAAGATAGCCGAGAAAGTCCTCTGTCGTGACGCTCTGAAAGGCAAAATCATTAAAATAGTTTTTGAGGAAAGGGTCAAACTTTTCGCGGCCAAATCGCTCTTCAAGAAAGATAAGGAAATACTGCCCCTTTACATAGGCTACTTGGGTAAACGCCTCATCAGGATGGCTTATATCTGCGGGTAGCTTGAGCTGTGTCAGCTCAGGCCGAGAAACTCCTGCAATGTCGCGCTTGAGATCTTCGAGCGCCAGCGCTTGCTCCATCACGGCGCGGCTTTCCCCGTATAAATCTTCCATAACCCGGTTCTCAACATAGGAGGTAAATCCTTCATTGAGCCACGCATCCCGCCAGCTTGAATTTGTTACCAAATTCCCCGACCAGCTATGGGCGAGCTCATGCGCTACGACATTTGTCAGGCTCTTGTCGCCGGCAATCAAGGTCGGCGTCATGAATGATAGGCGCGGGTTTTCCATCCCGCCAAAGGGAAAGCTCGGAGGCAAAACAATCAGATCATAGCGCCCCCAACGATAAGGCCCGTAAAGGCGCTCATTGGCTTCTTCCATCAAAGGTGTTTCTTCAAACTCTTCGACAGAGGCGTCTAAAATATACTGTTCCGAATACACGCCGATATGATCGTTAATCGGCTTGAAATTGATGTCCCCAACCGCAATCGCAAGCAAATATGCCGGGATTGGCTGCGGCATTGAGAAACTATACTCCCCGTCACGCGCGGTATAGGGGTCTTGCTCTGCGCTCATTAAGGCCAGCAGTTCCGGCGGCGTGCGCAAGGTCGCCTCATACGTAATTCGAACGGCTGGCGTGTCTTGGACAGGTGCCATCGAGCGGGCATTGATCGCTTGGGCTTGCGAGAACAGATAGGGGTGCTTTTTACCCGCTGTTTGCTCAGGCGACAGCCATTGCAGCCCCTCTGCCTCAGGCGAAGTTTGGTAATCAACCATGACCTTGTCAGCACCTGCGATAAGATCAATAGACAGCCGCTGCCCTAAAGCTGGATCATCCGCGCCGAGTTGATAAACCGCGTCCCGCCATGCTCCGCCTGTGTGAATTTTAACGTCGTCTATGGTGAGATCTTTAACGTCCAAAATGAAAGACGTAGCAGCGGAGTCGATTACGTCGAAATCAATAACCGCTGTCCCGTCGAGAATTTTCTTATCAAAATTAACATCCAGATCAAGCGCGAGATGGGTCATGCGCACTTCATCGTAATTGGCGTAAGTAAATTTATCATCCTTGATGATTTTAACCGTAACTTCGCTCACCGCGTTCTTCATCTCGGGATTCTTCGTTGCGGATGACGGTATATTTGCACAAGCGGCAAGTGAAACGGCGATTGCGCCGATAGCGGCTGTACGCAGTAATGTCATGACATCTTCCTTTGGTCTTTTTCATTATACGGATTTTTGTCCGCACGGACTAACAACCTGATAGGGACGCCGGGAATGTCAAAATCTTCGCGCAAACCGTTAACAAGGTAGCGCTTATAACTCTCCGGGATACTGGTCGCGCGCGAGCACTTTAGGATGAAAGTTGGTGGCCGTGTTTTAGTTTGGCTAATATATTTTGGCCGAACATGACGCCCATTCACGGCGGGCGGCGGGTGCCGCTGTATTTTCTCGGAGAGCCATTCGTTCAAATCACTGGTCTTGATTTTTGAGCTCCAATCAATATGGACGCGCTCAATAGCGGGCAGCAACCGATCGACACTTTTGCCGGTTAAACCAGAAAACATTATAACCGGAATACCTTTGACTTGAGGCAAAAGGCGTAAGGCTTGCTCTCGCAGGGATTTCGACATTTCTGATTTGTTGGGCACCAAGTCCCATTTGGTGACGCCTATAACCATGGCGCGTCCCTCGCGCTCGCACAGGGCGGCAATTTGCATGTCCTGTTTATCAAACGGCTTTGTCGCATCCATCAAGAGCACGACGACTTGCGCAAATTTTATCGCGCGCAAGCTCTCCGCAACAGATAATTTTTCAAGGGTTTCATGGACTTTGGCTTTTTTACGCATCCCTGCCGTATCGTGAAACTGAACTCGGCGGCCTTGCCACATAAAATCAACCGTGATGGCATCACGGGTCACGCCGGCTTCGGGGCCTGTCAAAAGCCTGTCCTGCCCGATTAACGTGTTGATCAAAGTCGACTTGCCAGCATTAGGCCTGCCAACAATCGCGATCCGTACTGGCGCATCTGTTCGGTCAAGTTCATCTGGAACCGGTGATAAATCGACACTGCGAAGCGCCATTTCCATGGCGTCATTCAATTCATACATACCGATATTATGTTCGGCGGCGACTTCGATGGGGTCGCCCATCCCAAGCGAGTAGCCTTCAGTGACGCCGGTGTCGCCAGCGCTCGACTCGCATTTATTGGCGACCAGAACCACTGGTTTTCCGGATTTTCGGATGAAATCAGCAAATATCCGGTCTAGGGATGTGACGCCCGTACGTGCATCATAAACAAACAGGCATATATCGGCGTCGAGAACCGCTGCCTCAGTTTGGGCGCGCATGCGGGCTTCGAGTTTCTCGCCTCTAGCATTCTCAAACCCGGCTGTATCCATCAAAATTAGGCTTTGTCCGCGTAAGCGGCCTGGGGTCTCACGTCGGTCGCGCGTGACGCCCGGCGTGTCATTCACAATCGCGAGTTTTCTCCCGGCAAGACGGTTAAATAAAGTTGATTTGCCGACATTCGGCCTACCGACAATGGCGACCTTGGCCGGACGCGGACCATCTTCATCCGCGTCGAGGTCCAAGTAATCCTCTTCATTATCGATGCCGCTTGGCTCCATGAGAAACGCCTATTTCAAGGCGATGAGTTTGGCATCATCGCTCAAAATATATACAATTTCGTTGGCAATAACGGGCGGCACAAATACGGAGCCTCCGACTTTAAATTCCCGTATGATCGCGCCTGTATATGGATTTATCTCTATCGCTTGCCCGCGTGAGGACACTGTGAGCAAACGGTTGCTTGCCATCACAGGGCCAGTCCAAGCGATCCGCTTTTTCCGTTTTTTCTCATTCTTGAATGCAGGCAATTGGCGAATCCAAACAACTGCGCCGCTAAGCTTTGACAAGCAGACAGCTTGTCCTTCGGTGGTTACCGTGTAGACATAATCGCCAGCGACCCATGGAAACCCGAGCGAGCCAGCAGGCTGCGTCCAGATACGCTGGCCTGTGCGAAGATCAAACCCGCTCATGACACCGCTTTGCGCCGTAGCAATCACAAAACCGTCCGCGATAACAGGACCTGAGGCAATATCATTCAGTGACGATAGCGGAGTCAGACGCCCCGATGACGTTAAAGCATCCTGCCACAATACGCCGCCATTCTGAACGCGTAGGGCAACAAGCTCCCCGGACGCAAACGGCGCGATGACAACGTCATCAATAACAGCCGGACTTGGAGCCGTCAGCATGCGCGCGCTCTCGACAATGCCTTGATACGTCCAAAGAACGTCGCCGGTCTGGGCATTTAGCGCAAAAAGCTCATTATCGTCAGAGACAGCAAAAACACGCCCGCCAACGGCTTTAGGGGCAGAATGCATGGGGGTGCTAAGTCGCTTACGCCATCTGAGCATGCCTGTCTGGGCATCCAGAGCGTCAATAACGCCTAGGCCGGAGGTAGCAAAAAGCGTTCCGCCCGCCACAGCAACGCCGCCGCCTACGGATTCTTTATCCTTGCCGCCCTTATCTGACGAATTGAGTGGGTTGGTCACGCGTTCAATGATGCTGGTTCTGCCCTCGCGGGTTTTACCGTCCAGTTCGACTTCTATTTTATAATCCCAAATTTTGGAGCCGTTACCCGCATCATAAGCAGATACGCGGTTATCCCCGTCCATAACAAATATGCGGTCACTCGCAATCACCGGAGGGGCTAATACGCGGCCCTTACGCGATGATCCCTTGCCTACATCTTTAGACCACAGGCGATCAAGGCCTCCGCTGGCCGCCGTGTGTTGCATAACGTGAACGGCGTTGCCGCCAACTTGAGGCCAATCCGCATTCACATAGGGCTCCGGCAATACAACACTATCCGGCGGTATATCGGTGGAAACCACAAGAGTGTCATCCAGTGCCAGCAAGGAAATACGTTGGTCGTCCCCAGCAACATTGCCTTGTTCCGCTGCCTTTTCTTCATCGCTTTTGTCAAACGGGTTAATGTTACTAACCGCATCTCCGACGCCGCTGAGAGTCGCGCAGCCGCTTAGAAACACCATGCCGGCAAACGCCGTAGCTAGTAGACGTATCGATGCGTTATTTTTCATCAGGGGTCTCCGTCATCCTATCCGCAGGGCTTTCATCAGGGGTTTCATCAGTTGTGGGCGTTTCGTCCGGCGACGTCTCCGCAGGGGGTACCGCGCCCTGGCCCGATTGTGCGTCCAAGGCCGCTTCCTGCGCCTCGCGTGTGCTGGCCGTTTCCAGACTAATCAAGTCCAAATATTGTTTCGCGCGTTGCTGTATAGACTCCGGCACGCCGGGGACCGTATTAAGATAGGAAAACTGTTGCCGAGCAACAGATATATCGCCTGACTCTTTTGCGGCAAATCCCAATAATTCACGGGCCAAATATTCATAGGGCAGATCTTTTTCAGCCAGAGGGGCCGCGCGGGTCATGACTTCAGCATATGCGCCCTGCCCGGATAAAATATAAGCCGCTTTGACTTGCGCCAGTTGTTTATGTCTTGGATGATCAAACGTCATAGCAGCCCGGTCTAATAATGCCACAGCTTGGGATGTATTACCTTTATCCAGTTCAAGTTCTGCCGCCCGCATGACTGATAGTCCAGAATAACCACTGGGTGCTTGTTCAGCTATGCTCAAAAACTGGGATAAAGCCGTCTCAATATCACCATCGCTCGCGGCTTCAGAAGCCGCAATATAGGCTTGCGATGTAATACGGGCTTTTTTGGCCTTTTGTGATTTATCCCATTCCATATAGCCCGCGCCAGCGATCACAGCAAAAATTCCGGCTAGCGCAAAAGGGCCGTATTTTTTCAGCCACCGATTATAATCGTCTTTGCGAAGCTCTTCTTGAACTTCTGAGATGAAATCAACCACGTATGGAATCCTGTTTTACACCGCACAGAGTCGGCTTCGAATTTTCGCGCAACCTAACCATACCGATGGGCAATCGCAACAGTAAACGGCATGACGAAACAGACAGGTTTAACCTCTGCTAATCCCGCGTTGGCACGGAGACTATTTCGTAAATTTATATGTGTTCTCATCGCTGGGAAAGCTCCGGTCTTTGACCTGCGCGGCATAATCAGAGGCCGCTTGGGTGATAAGGCCTTTCATATCACCATATTTTTTGACGAATTTGGGTACGCGGTCGAACAATCCTAACATATCCGGAGTGACTAAAATTTGTCCGTCGCATCCGGCTGATGCACCAATGCCTATGGTTGGTACAGAAACGGCCTGCGTAACCCGGTCTGCCAATTCCTCTGATACCCCTTCAACGACAACGGCGAACGAGCCCGCCTTGTCGGCGGCTACCGCGTTTTTAATAATCTCGTCTGCAACGTCTTTGCTCCGTCCCCGGGCCCGAAACCCTCCCAGTACATTCATGCTTTGCGGGCGAAGGCCGACATGGCTCATAACCGGAATGCCCCGCTCAACAAGATATGCAATAGTTTCTGCTGCGTAAGATCCGCTTTCAATCTTAACCGCTTGGCAGCCAGTTTCCATCATGACGCGCGAAGCGCTCTTAAAGGCGGTTTCCGGGCTGTCCTCATAGGAGCCGAACGGGAGATCAACAACGATCAACGACGAATGCGCCCCGCGCATCACAGCTTGGCCATGCATAATCATCATATCAAGGGTGACGCCAACAGTGGTCGAGAGGCCGTGGACAACCATACCGACGCTGTCACCCACGAGGATTAAATCACAATGCGGGTCGATTAAAGCGGCCGTCGGCGCGTCATAGGCCGTCAAGCATACGATAGGTTCACCACCTTTGCGCGCAGTAATCTGCGGTGCAGTCATGCGCTTTATTGAGACTTGGGCTGACATGAAAACTCCTGTGTTCGTCGCATTGCAATGTGCATATAGGGATTATACTATGCGTTTTAAAGCGGTCTATTCTTCGCGAAAAGAGCGGCTCATAGCATCGCTTGCGGGTTTAATAAGGTAACTTAAGACAGAGCGCGAATCTGTTTGCATAAAGGCTTCTGCTGGCATGCCCGGTAAGAGTTGCAGGTTACTATCAAGACGGCTTAGCTCTTCAGCAGGTATTTCGAGGCGAACAGAGTAATATGGAAATCCTGTCACCGGGTCGGTCAGACTGTTAGCAGATGCTTGCAGAACCCGGCCATTAAGTTCCGGGGTTTTGCGCTGATTAAAGGCAGACAAACGTATGGTGGCGACTTGGCCTGTGTAAATCTGATCAATATCTTGGGGTTGAACCTGCGCTTCGACGAGCAGGCGTTCATTTTGAGGAATGATTTGCATGATTTCTTCGCCCGCACGAACCACACCGCCAATGGTTGTGATGGCCAAATTATGAACAATTCCGGCAGACGGAGCGCGGACATCTATGCGCTTGGTTTGGTCGGATGCACTGGTCAGTTGTTCTTTGAAATCGCTGGCTTCTGTTTGCGCGGCGCGCAATTCTGATAATACGGTTTCGTCAAACTCCCGTTTGACTTGAAGCATCGTTACGCGATTTTCAGACACGACGTTTTGAAATCGCGTGACTTCAGAACCATTACGCTGCACTTCTCCCTCAAGCCGAATTTTTTCTCGGATCATGGCATTATAGCGGTTCTGGGAGACAACGCCTTTTTCGACGCCTCGCTTTAACTCTGCAATTTCCAAATTTAGAGATTCAAGCTGTCCGCGCTGCGAGGTAATTAACGAGCGCAGACCGGCTATCTGGTTTTGTGTTTGCGCTATGCGCTGGTTGAGTTGATTGATTGTGCCCTGGCTTGTCGCTTGGCGGGTTTCAAACAGCTTGTTTTGTCCGGCCATGGCGGATCTGACTGAGGGCAAATTATCAGCCTGCTGGCTTAATCTTTCCGGCCAAATCACACTATCTAAATTATCCCTTTCGGCTTGAAGACGGGCAACCCGGGCCAGTGTCTCAAAATAACGGGTCTCGACGATCTGGCGGCTAGCCTCGAGCACAGTGGGATCAAG
>CAYGRF010000011.1:0-19629 GCA_964352275.1 uncultured Caulobacterales bacterium | reverse complement strand
TTCACCTGCTTTGTGACCTCTTTCAAAACTTGCTCTTTGGGGCCAAAAGCGACTTGTTTTCCGTCTCTTAGCATTAAAAGTTTATCTACCGCAGATATAGCGCTCGGCCTATGAGCCATAACAATAACGGTTTTCCCGCGCTCCCGGAGGCCCGCAATCGCTGCTGATAAAGCGGCGTCGCCCTCCGCGTCCAAGTTGGAGTTTGGTTCGTCTAAAACGATCAAAGCCGGATCCCCGTAGAGCGCCCGCGCAAGTGCGACCCGCTGAACTTGGCCGCCAGAAAGAACAGCACCGCCTTCGCCGATTTGGGTGTCATACCCATCCGGCAAACGCAAAATCATCTCATGGACGCCCGCATATTTAGCGGCCAGCACGATTTGTTCAGCCGTTGCATCTGGAGAAAACCGTCCAATATTCTGCGCAATCGTTCCGTCAAACAGGTCAACATCTTGCGGTAAGTACCCGATATGCGGCCCTAGTTCTTCACGGTTCCATTGATCGAAACTCGCCCCGTCCAGACGGACTGCGCCGCGTTGCGGCGACCAAACGCCGACTAAAAGCCTTGCCAATGTCGATTTGCCTGACGCGCTCGGCCCAATCACACCTAGACCGTCACCGGGTGACAGGCTGAAATTTAGTCCGCTTAACACGGCCGCCTTAGCACCGGGAGGGCCTGCTGTGACCTGTTCCACGCTTAACTGCCCCGTTGGTACGGGCAGGCTCATATTCGGCTCATCTTCGGGGATGGTCTCATAAAATTTGTTCAAGCGCTCATAGGCATCACGGGCACTGTTAAAGCCCCGCCATTGCCCGATTGCCATCTGAACAGGTGCAAGCGCGCGGCCAAGGATGATAGACCCAGCGATCATAGCGCCGGGCGTAATGATTTGTTTGACAGCCAGATACCCGCCGGCACCTAAAATTGCCGATTGCAAAAACATACGAAAAGCCTTTGTAAAGGCTGTGGCATTACCCGCGCGGTCAACGCTAAGTAGAGACTCCTCAGCGCCCTTTGCATTCATATCTGACCATTTTTGGCGCATATTTTCGCCCATACCCATGGCCGTAATCGCATCAGTATTATGGTACGCTTGCTGGGAAAAGGCTTGTTCCGCGCGCCGAATTTTCATAGCTTCCATCATCGGCTTGCGGGTTGAAAACTCATTATAGAGCGCGACAATCACAATGATGATAGTGCCGATGACGGCTAAAACACCCAGCGTCCAATGCAGTAAAAATATAACTGCGATGTATAATGGTGCCCAAGGAATATCAAAAAATGTTGCGGGAGCAGGACTTGACAGAAATTGCTTAAGTGAAGCCAAATCGTTCAGCGGGTTTACGCGCGTTGCCCCTTTGCCGTAAAGCCCCTGTTTAAGCCATCCATTGAATGTCCGCGCGCCCAAATCGCGCTCGACATTATCTGCGATGCGAACCAATATTCGCGTGCGGCAATACTCAAGAAACCCCATAAAGGCGTAGAGTGCCGCCATCAATACCGATAATGCGAGCAATGTTGAGACGCTTCGGCTGATCAAGACGCGATCATAAACCTGTAGCATATATATCGGGCCGGTCAGCATCAAAAGATTGATCACGCAGCTAAAAATGCCAATGCCCGTAAACGCACGCTTCGCTCTTGCGAGAACCTCGCCCACAGCCGAGCGCAAGCCTGTGGCATTGGGCGCTGTCGTGGTATCTTTTTTCCGTGGCATTATTGGGTGCCCGCGGCCTTAACTATCCAGCGAAGTGATTCTACCTATAGCCATTCAGAGAGGCATCATTCATGCCATTCCATCATGTCGCACTCTGCTTAGTCGATTTCAAGCTTAAACCTATCGTAAAATTCACGAAAAAGCCTAGATAAATTTGGTTATTCCGTGGACGCTTTCCTGGCATTTGTCTATTCAGTGATTCAGCGTGAACTATATACGCATCGAAAAAGGTGGACCTCCATTGCCTCACATTGCAAGACATATCGCGGCAAGTCGTATTAAGCCCCTTTTTGCTGCGCTGATGACATCCGCCGCTCTACTGTCGATGCCTTCATTGGTTCAGGCCCAGACAATTTCGGAGCAAACGGAAGCGGGAACGTCAAGACCGTTAAATCTGGCACCGGACAGCCCGTACCGCGACCCCGATATTATTTACTTGGAAGCCGACGAGCTCATTAATAATGATGAAAATGGCATTTTGACTGCGCGCGGAGAGGTTGAAGGCCGCTACCAAGACAGAACACTCCGGGCCGATGAAGTGGTTTACACGCTCAGCACAGGCCAAGTGATTGCCACAGGCAATGTTGTACTGATCGATGCCAATGGATCTGCGCAATTTGCTGAAAAACTTGAATTGTCGGATGAGCTAGAGGCCGGTACAGCCTCAGGCTTTACCTCGCGCATGCCGGGCGGCGGCGTTATGGGGGCCGCTTTCGCGACGCGGCGCACTGACCAAGGCGTCGAACTTTACAACGCCTATTACACAGCTTGCGAGGCCTGCTCCGGTTCAAAACCAACATGGCAAATCAAAGCCCGCCGCGTAAGTCAGGATAAAGACCGCAACATGATTCGTTACCGGGACGCGGTATTTGAATTTATGGGCGTACCGTTCTTTTATACCCCTTACCTATCCCATCCAGACCCAACGGCTGGACGGGCAAGCGGTTGGCTTAGCCCGTTTTTCGGCTTGTCCAATAGTAAAGGGTTTAATGTTGAAGCCCCCTACTACCTTGCGCTCGACCCCTATTCGGAAATGACCCTGACGCCGCGCGTATTCCAAAAAGTCAATCCGATCATGGAATATGCTTATCGCCGCAAGTTTTATTCCGGCGAAGTTAATGTTGAGGGCAGCTTCACCTATTCCAGTTTTTTCAACCGCGACGGCGACCCGTTCACAACCGCCAATACATTTTCTGACCCAACACAGGCTCCGCTTGGTAAACGTGTGAGGTCTCATATGTTTGCAAACGGTCTCTTTGAGGTGTCAAAAAACTGGGATTGGGGCTTTGGTGTCCAAGGCACGACAGACGATCTATATTTGAACCGATATGATCTCGAAGAAAATCCGGCGAAATTTGGCCTGTATGAAGGCGACGGTCAGCGGCTTGTCTCTCAAATTTTTGGTGTCGGTCAAGATGATGACTTCCGTGTGACCGCCAGTGCTTACGGTTTCCAGAGCCTACGCACCGCTATTCGCGAAGACGTCAATGATCCGAATAATTTCTTCATCTCCCGTGAAGATGATAGTGTCCTGCCGGTTATTGCGCCTAAAATCGAGCTAACTAAGTATTTCACAGATCCGGTTCTAAGCGGACGTCTCAAGGCCGCCAGTGATGTCACCGTTCTCACCCGCAAATTAGGAACCGACTACACGCGCGCAACTGCCTCTCTGGATTGGAACAAAACATTCATTGTGCCCGGCGGCATTGAAGCCAAGCCTTTTGGCGAAGTCCGTTATGATTATTTTGACATTAACCCCGAAGATGCACCGCAAGCAGATTTCAGCCGCTCCCTCGGCCAAGTCGGGCTGGATGTGCGCTGGCCGTTTATCAATGCCGGCAAAAATGTTAGCATTATCGTCGAGCCTCGCGCGCTGATTACGCAGAACTTTGGCGATGGTAAAATTGCGAACTTCACGGCGGTTGACAGTAACAACCAAAATGTCTCTCTCTTCCAAGACAGTATCGATATCGATTTGGATCAGGCTTTGTTTTGGGCGGATAATAAATCAACAGGTTATGATTTCTGGCAAGAAGGCTTTCGCGCCGATGTAGGCGGCGCAGTGTCAGCTCTCTGGGGTAATAGCCGGACTTCTCTGTTTTTGGGGCAATCTTTCGCCAGCGATTATACAGATAGCTTTGGGCAGACAACAGGGATTTCCGGTGATAATTCTGATTTGATTGGGCTTTTTGAACTTGATTTGGATGGACGGCTCGTTTTGACCTCCCGCGTTCGGTATGATGATGATACAAGCAAATTTCGCCGTATCGATACCGGGTTTTCCTATTACGGCAAGCGCCTGTCCACTAATTGGCGTTACTATAAAATCGACGCGGCAACTCTAAGCCAAGCCTCTGATCCGACCATTCCGGCCGAAGAAATATCCGGCGGCTTTACGCTAAAGCTTACAGACCGCTGGAGTACGCGTTACACTGCCTATCATGACATTGGCCGGGACATTACCCGCAGACAAGAGATGGCGCTGATTTTTGGGGATTGCTGTACCCGCATTGAATTTGTCTATGATGAAAGCAATTTCGACAGCGATGTTATTCGCGACTCGCAAGGATTTGGCATTCGTCTTTCCCTCGCTACGCTTGGTGATTTCGGCGAAGAATAGACCAAATTTTAGCCAACAAAGGCTTTCTCAACCACAAATTCCGCAGGCTTAGCGTTAGAGCCTTCGGTGAGACCAAAGGTCTCCACGGCGGCTTTGGTATCGTTGATCATCTCCATAGAGCCGCAGATCATAACGCGGTCATCCTGCGGATTAAGCGGCGGAACGCCGACAACCTCAAACAGCTTGCCGGTTTCTAGGAGCGTTGTTATGCGGCCCTTGAGCGGATAATCCTCACGGGTGATGCTGGTGACATGAACCAATTTATCCTCGACCATCTCGCCAACTAGCGGATCATTGCGCATATTGCCTACCAATTCCTGACCATAGGCAAGTTCTGCGATTTCCCGGCATGTATGGGTAAGAATGACTTTATCATAACGCTCATAAGTTTCGGGGTCACGGATAACACTGGCAAACGGCGCTATTCCTGTGCCTGTAGAAAACATATACAGACGTTTGCCGGGTAAAAGCGCGTCGAGCACCAAAGTACCGACAGACTTTTTGGCAAGAATAACTGTGTCGCCGGGCTGAATTTTTTGAAGGTGTGATGTCAGCGGGCCGTCCTGAACCTTGATCGAATAGAAATCAAGCTTGTCATCCCAAGACGGGCTGGCAATCGAGTAAGCCCGCATGATGGGCTTTTTCGCGCCTTCAGGCTGCAAACCAATCATGACAAATTCGCCTGAGCGGAACCGAAAAGAGGCAGGCCGCGTTATGGAGAAAGAAAACAGCCGGTCTGTGTAATGTTTCACAGAAAGAACAGTCTCATGTGTCGGCGCGTTGGGATTTACGGGCGGCTTAGTCGCCGGTATGGTCGCGGTCATGTTTCATCCTAGAGTTATAGGCAGTCATTTTCATGACGCACATAAGGCTTTAGGAGAGAGAATTCAATATCCAATATAAAAAACGGGTGTTCTTTATACAGAACGGGCGTGTCGCTGACTAACCCGCGCCAAATTCAACGAGCCTTAAGAACTCCGTGCGCTGTTCCGCCTGATGAAATTCCCCGTTAAGCGCGGATGAAATCATGCGGTGCGGTGTTTTAATGCCGCGCATTGTCATGCATAGATGTTCACCCTTGGCCATAACAGCCACATTCTCAGTCCCAAGAATATCAATCAAATCATTCGCGATGTCTGCAACCAGTTGCTCTTGCAACGTCAGTTTATGAGCATGTTTGTGAGCGATCCGCGCAAACTTGGAGAGGCCCAATACTTTGTCATCAGCAATATAGGCAATCGCCACATCACACCAGAAAGGCAGCATATGATGTTCACACATTGACCAAACCTTCATGCCTGTTACGCATACCATTTGATTGTGCCGTATAGCAGAAAATGTCGTATCAATTTTCCCGGCATCATATTCGATGAACTCTTGCCAAAAATTAGCAATCCGGCGCGGCGTTTCAAGCAGCCCTTCCCGTGTCGGGTCTTCTCCGAGAGCCTCAAGCAGCTCTGTAACGAGAGATTTGATGCGGTCATGATCGACGGTTGCCATAGTGAGCCTTCAGTTAGTTTAGGTGTTGCTTACTATACGCAGCAGATGATGATTTCGATTGCGATCAAATCACTATTTTATCTCAGCGCGGATAGCTTCAACGCGCTTACGGTTAACGCCGCGGTCAGAATATCCGACACGGGAGCCCGAACGAATGTGGATGACGCCGTCGCCGCTATCACGCAGCTCAACATCATCAACAAATTTGTAGATTTTGGACATGTAAGTTGCGGCTATATAATCATCGGTTTCAGTCACAATGGTGCCGCCGGTCGCCAAAACGGCTGCCTTGGCTTGACCTATGGTGGTCTCAAGCGGCCTAACAATTTTTTCGGGCTGAGTATCGGCTTCGCTCGATACACAGTTGGGTTTCGAACTGCACGGGGCCAATTTGCCATCTTTAAGGCCGGGTGCCGAGCCTTTTTGCGATTTTAGACCGAGTAAAAAGAACAAGACAAACACTCCAATAAAAACAAGAAGAATAATTTTATAGACAGACATCATTCTCTCCGAATTTTCAATAGCCTTAGGGCAAGCTGCTTTAACCGTCAAAGCTTTCCAGTGTCCACGGCAATAACCTTTTCAATATACTCATCATACCAGGTCGGCCCTTTAAGGGACTGGAAAAAGCCATTATGCCCTCCGTGATCATGTAAAATCATCGTCAGCGAGGCGTCCGGCAAAAGAGTTTTGACATCATTCGCCGGAATCACAGGGTCATCCATGGCCATAATCAAGCTGATGGGGATGGGGCATCCCTTCAAGTCAGCAGGCTCAACGGCGTAAGAGGTAAAATAGTCCTCTGGTGTATCAAATTCCGTGTAAAGCGGTAGGAACTTCTCGGTAATCCCCATGACTGTGTCGATTTCAAGCATATCAGAAAAATCATACAAATCAGGGAAAGCCGTCTGTTTTTTGGCCAGAGACGTGGTCCATTTTTTATAAAAATAACGGCGAATAAGGGGGCTTTTATCGACCATGGGGCTAGCGCGCCACGGGTCAATCACGGGACTGATTGCGAAAATATGCCTAAGATTGTTAATCGGCTGCTCTTTGAGGTGGCTGGCAATACGCAATGCAAAATTACCGCCGAGCGAAAACCCTGTTATATAGACCGGCTGGCCTTCTGACATATTGGCGGCATGTTGGACACTTTCAAAAACCTCAGTGAGCCGCGCCGAGTGAAAGGGCGCCTCATTAAGGTGATGCGTATCGCCGTGATCGCGGTAATTGAGCCGGAATATCGAATATCCGCGATCAAACATGTACCGCGAGCAGGACATAACGTAAGTCGAGTCCTCGCTCCCTTCCCACCCATGAAGAAAAATCAATAGCGCTTTGTTTTCTGTGTGACGGCTGAATGAGCCTTGGAGCCTCACGCCGTCAGAGCATTCCAGTACGATAGGCTTGGCCTCGGTCTCCATGGCGTGCCGGCCCCGTTTGCGAAACTTAAGGCTAGCTAAAAATGTCTGCATCAAGGCCGGGCGCAGCCAAAATCTTGGCTTAAAAGGCGGTATGGTGTTCAAATCCATTGTCATGACGTAAAGTGTAAAATCAAAAGTGCTGCACTGCAATCATTCAAATATGATGGACGGAATTGCAACAATGTGCGTTGCATTCAAACAAAGAGTTTCTAATGTGACTTTAAATATACGAAAACAATCTTTCCTAGACCGGACACCGTAATTACATCATGAAAATCAACCGCTCCATTCTTATCGCCCTCGGCGCGGTCATCATGATTGCCGCATGGTTCGCCTTCAACTCTGCACTGGGTGATGTCTCAGCCCCTCCGCCCGCGCAATCATCTGACGCGCAAGACGAATCTGTGACCGTAATTGCCATGAGCCGAACGGCAGAGCCGCACCAAATCATTTATAGTCTTTATGGCCGCACTGAACCTAACCGAGAGGTTGCCGTGAAAGCAGAGACAGCCGGCTTGGTCGTATCCACACCCATATCTGAAGGGCAGACCATAAGGCGCGGCACAGTCATATGCCGCCAGGATATTGATGCCCGCCAAGCCATAGTTGACCAGGCCCTCGCGCAGCTTAAAACTCGGGAGCTTGAATATACGGCAGCAAAAACGCTTGTGGAAAAGGGGTATCGTTCGCAAACACAGGCTGCCACGGCCCTCGCCGCACTTGACGGCGCGCGGGCATCCGTCAAACAAGCGCAAATCGAGCTAGACAACGTCAATATGCGGGCACCGTTCTCTGGCATATTTGAACAGCAAATGGCAGAAGTCGGCGACTATCTTGGCCCCGGTCAACCCTGCGGCTTACTCGTTGAGCTTGACCCTTTAGTGATCTCAAGTGAGCTTACAGAAACGCAGATCAAAGACATTAAGCCCGGCCAGAACGCCAATGTAAGCCTCGCCACAGGCGAAACCATCACCGGAAAAGTTCGGTTTGTTGAAGCCAGAGCAGACCCGTCCACCCGGACTTTTCGCGCTGAAGTGATTGTTGACAACCCCAATGGCGAGCTAAAAGCGGGCGTCACAGCAACCGTTCGGTTTAATGCGGGTATAACGCTGGCGCAGCATATACCGGCGCAAATTTTAGGGCTTGACGATCAAGGCCGTGTCGGGGTGCGGTATCTGGATGACAATAATGTCGTGAAATTCGCCGAGGTCGTCACAATTGATGAAGACCCAAAAGGCATTTGGGTGACGGGACTTCCTGAAAGCACCCGAGTCATCACCAAGGGCCAAGAATACGTAGCCATTGGGTCACAGGTCAACGTCCGCGCTGACGAAACTGCTCTCTAACATGGATGGCCTCTAAAATGGACGGCATCGTAAAGTTCGCCATTGATAATTGGCGCATGACCATCGGCATTATGATATTTGCCGTCATTGGCGGCTTGATTGCGATTGACCGCTTGCCGCTTGACGGTGACCCAGACGTCCCTGTGCCATTTGTCAATGTCCAAGTCATTCTGCCCGGCGTTTCGCCCGAAGACTCGGAGCGCCTACTCGTCCGCCCCATGGAGACAGAATTGAAATCCATTGAAGGCTTGAAACGTATGGACGGCGTCTCATCCACCTCCATTGGCTATGTGGTACTTGAGTTCAACTTCCCGTTTGATCAGGATCAGGCATTGCTGGATGTGAACGAAGCCGTCGACAAAGCGCGCAGCGAATTCCCCCAAGAAGCGCAACAACCCGTTGTCAAAGAAATCAACACCTCGAACATTCCAATTGTTGTTGTCAATCTTTATGGTGATGCGCCCGAGCGGGAATTGCAGCGCCGGGCCAAAGATATTCAGCGCCGCATCGAAGGGCTACCATCTGTGTTAGCGGCCAACATTTCCGGGGAGCGCGTCGATGTTTTAGAGGCAATCCTTGATCCGGCCCTTGTCGAGAGCGCAGGGATCACGTTTGACGAAATCGCTGCGGCCATATCCCGCAATAATAGCCTTATCACAGCCGGAGCGGTTGAAACGGACAATGGCCGGTTCGGCGTCAAGCTGCCGGGCCTAATTGAAAGACCTGAGGATTTGGGTGCTCTTGTCATTCGGCGCAATGCCAATGGCAGCATTGTTCGCCTCAGCGAGGTTAGCCAAATCCGAAAAGGTTACAAAGATGTGACCTCATATGCACGCTTTGAGGGCAATAAATCCGTGTCTATCGAAGTGACAAAACGGCAAGGCGAAAATATTATCCTGACGATTGAGGAAGTGCGCACGCTTGTCGATGACATCGTGGCCAACCCCGAATGGCCCGCAACAGTCAATATGACCTATAGTCAAGACCGCTCCCGCGAAATCATTGATATGGTCACATCCCTATTTTCGTCCATCGTCAATGCGGTTATCCTCGTCTTTATCGTTTGTATAGCGGCGCTCGGTCTGCGCTCCGCTCTGTTTGTCGGCTGGGCTGTCCCGGCGAGCTTCTTGATGGCCTTGTTTATGTTCCTCGTTCAAGGCGAAACCATCAATATGATGATCATGTTCGGACTAATTTTATCGGTCGGGGTTCTGGTTGATAGCGCGATTGTGATTGTCGAATTTGCTGACCGAAAACTGGCCGAAGGGCTACCGCGCCGCGAAGCCTTTCTTGAAGCGGGCCAGCGCATGTTCTGGCCGATTATTTCGTCCACGGCGACAACACTTGCGGCCTTTATCCCGCTCCTTTTCTGGGAATCTGTGCCCGGGAAATATATGTCATACTTTCCGCTCACGATGATTTATGTTTTGAGCGCATCGCTTTTGATGGCTCTGATATTTTTGCCAACCATGGGCACGCTCATTGGTCCGCGTAAAATCACAAAACCGACCGAAAACCTACGCGCCGTATCCGGCAAAGGCGGCGATCCCTTAAAAACCAAAGGTTTGCTGGGGATATATGTGCGCGTTATCAATACGCTCATCCGGTTTCCTGAATTTGTCATCCTTGCAACGCTCGTTTTAGCCTTTGTGATTTTCAAGGGCTTCACAGGCGTTATGTCAGGGCCTAATCCTAAACCGGTCGAGTTTTTTACTAACTCAGCGGGTGAACAGGTCTATATTCTTGCGCGCTCACGCGGCAATAATACGGCGCTGTCTGATCTGCAAATCGCTCTGGATATAGAGCGGCGCATTGACGGTATTGATGGCATTCAATCGGTGTATACTGTCACAGGGTCGGCTGCAGGCGGTTCTGGCGGTGTCTCGATGACCGGGCCTAACAACGTACCCTCCGATACAATTGTGAAAGTTTATACTGAGCTGCTACCGTTCGCTATGCGTCCGCCCACAGCGGATATTATTGCTGATATACGAGAGTCTATTGCGGGCATTCCCGGCATCTTTACAGAAGTTGTCTCAATTGCCAACGGGCCGCCAATCGGTAAAGATATGGAAGTGCAGTTAACAGCGGACGACCCAGAACTCTTACAAACGGTGACGCGGAAGGTACGGCAAAAATTCGAATCCCTAGAAGGGTTATTTGAGGTAGAAGACACCCTGCCTCTACCCGGCATTGAATGGGAAATGACCGTCAATCAGGCCGAAGCTGGGCGCTTAGGACTTGACGTGTCAAGAATTGGCGCGGCCGTGCAGCTTATTACTGAGGGCACTTTGGCAGCTCAGTACCGCCCGCTTGATAATGATGAAGAAGTCGATATTCGGATCCGCTACCCGCAATCAAGCCGTGATTTACGCGAGCTCCAGACCCTGCGCATTCAAACGCCGCAAGGCTCCGTACCGCTCACATCCGTCGTCGATATTAAGGCCAAGCCCAAGCTGGACCAAATTAATAGGCGCGATCAACTCCGCGTATATGAGGTCAAAGCCAATACACGAGATGGATATGCGACCAACCAACAAGTCGCAATCGTGAAAAAATGGCTCGAAACTGAGGCTGACATACCGGCTGGCGTGAATGTCAAATTTCTCGGACAGGAAGAAGAAAATGCTGAGGCCGGGCGCTTTTTTGAAGCCGCCGGAGTCGCTATTTTGTTTATGATGGGCATCATTTTGCTTTTGCAGTTTAATTCATTTTATCATGTGTTCCTGACATTATTAGCCGTTATCCTGTCATTGTTCGGCGTTTTGCTCGGCCTCACATTTTACTCCTATATCAGCATCATCCTCTGCGGAACGGGGGTCATCGCTCTGGCCGGCATTGTCGTGAATAATAATATAGTCTTGATTGACGCCTATCAGAATTTGCTTCGCAACGGGTACGATCCCATTGATGCCGCCGTAAGAACAGCCGCGCAGCGTGTGCGGCCCGTATTCCTGACCACCCTAACAACCGTTGCAGGTCTGATGCCATTGGTTCTTGGCTGGCAGGCCGATATATTCTCCGGGGAGTTTTCAACAAGAGGCACTTCAACGTCTGAGATTTGGGCGCCGATTTCCTATGTCATTACCTGCGGACTAGCCTTTGCCACAGGCCTGACGCTTATCCTGACGCCTGTCTTATTGGCCGCACCAACAATCTGGAAGCAGCGTATTACGCTCCTATGGCGGAAAATGAGGCCTGAAAAAATGCAAGTGCGCCCCGCTGAATAAAGCGTTTATGGCTCACCCTCTAACACTGGCGGCGACGCGAAAATCGCCGTCACCTGACGTCCGCCTCCATGGATCAAACGCGAGACTTGCCAAACGTCTGCGCTATAAGCCACAACAACCGAAGGCGCGTCCGGCTCCGTTACTGTCCGCACAAACGGCACAATAACCGCCGAGGTTTCGCCGCTTTCGTCCTGTAATTCCGCGCGAATATTATATTGCCCAGTCGGCAATGCTTCTGCGGCAATAGAGTACCATCGTTCATTAGCGCTAACAGGGCGCTGGCCGACAATTTCATTGTTGACATAAATGCGCACAACACCGTTTACCGAGGAACTGCCTGAAAAGATAACGCTGCCACTTAAGTCATAATCCAATGGCCCGAGGGAGAGCCCTCCGGACATTGGCTGCCCGCCAAAAGGTGACTGAACAATCCGTGACGGCCCGCCCGGCGCTGTTACCATAATCAGAGCGGAGAGATTCTTAATGCTACCCTCCGTTTCGCCCCCCTCCTCATCCGCTTCAAGGGCTTTGGGTAAAATCCTGTATACTGTCTCATCAGACCGAATAGCTGTATTCCCTTGAACAAAAGCCATAAGATCAAGCGCCCAAATATCGACATCCTTGACGGCAATCAAAGCGCTCCAGTTACCGTCTTTACCGGCTTTAATCTGGCGCAGGTTTTCGCCCTGATTCCGGACTGTAATAACCGCTTCAGGCTCACTTGTGCCTGACAGGCGCAACATCCCATTTTGCTCTGAAATGGTCTTGAATATAACCGGCGCAACCGTTCGGTTCAAATCAGCGGGCAGTGAGGCCTCCGGGGTTTCTAGGCCAGTAGGCTGCCCCCTCAAAGACTGCGCGATCTGCATGATGATCATCATCCCAATAGCCAACCCAATGCCCGTCAGTAAAATAGACAACAAACGTGATTTCATGGCCCTGACCTTTAGAACTCTATAAGGTAAGTGAAACACAGCCGAGTCGAACTCACAAGGGACGAGATGTCAAAAATACAAAAACCCACCCAATCCATATGCGTATTTTGCGGATCAAGCCCCGGCCTTGACCCCCGCTACATAGAACTCGCCGCTCAAATAGGCGCGGCCATAGGGTCAAACGGATACGGACTTGTCTACGGCGGCGGCGGCGCGGGATTGATGGGCGCTACGGCAAATGCGGCCTTTGAAGCGGGCGGTTATGTCCTCGGCATCATTCCTGATTTCCTCATGACCCCGGAGCGGGCCAATTGCCAAGGCGAACAACGCATTGTGCCCAATATGCATGAGCGGAAAATGCAAATGTTTGAAGCCTCAAACGCCTTTATTGTGCTACCCGGAGGCATTGGCACAATAGAAGAAGCGGTTGAAATTATGTGCTGGATGCGGCTACAGCTTCACCAAAAACCTATTGTGTTTGTTTCACCAGATAATTACTGGGCTCCGCTCTTGGATCTCATACAGCACACAATTGACGCGCGGCTTAGTCCGGAATGGATGCTGGATGATATTTTTACGGCTGAAACGGCTCTTGAGGCCATACGGAAAATAGAGGCTGATTGGGCCAAACCCGCGAAAGACCTGAGGCCAGTTGTTCCTATTGCAAAAATGTAGCTGCGGGAACACGCGCCCGGCTCAGACCCGACTTGGTTTGTGTTTTGCATTTAAAACTAAACAGGATAAGAAGCAAATATTCTGAGAAGGGACAAAACCATAGCGGCATTGCCAAAATTCGAACCGGGGCGTTTTGTCCGCCCGCTTGATCGCGCCATCCCAGAGATGATCGAGTCGCAAGCGCGTGTTTACATGATCAAACGCGGCGCTGTTGATTTGCGGGTCATGTTGGCGACATCACCGCAGGACGACCCGCGCGGGACGCTTATACTATGTCCCGGCCGTACGGAATTTATTGAGAAATATTTTGAGACGATTGAGGACCTACTCAAACGCGGATTTAATGTTCTTGTGATGGACCCGCGCGGCCAAGGCCTGTCATCCCGGCTGGTTCCCGACCCGCTAAAAAGTTACGTCAAAGACTTCCAGGATTACGCAGATGATCTGGCTTATGTAACCGAGCAGTTGTTACCGCTCATCGCAAAACCGCATATCCTTGTTGGACACTCCATGGGAGGCTGCGTAGTGCTCCAGGCAGTATTATCCGGCGTTATGAACCCGTCAGCGGTTATATGCAGTGCGCCGATGCTAGGATTATTCGATATCGAAACATCCCTTATGAGCTATATGATTCGGATTGCATCGGCGCTTGGGTTTTCCAAGAAAGCCATACCGTTTCAAAAACAGGAAGGCGGCATGCCCGTACCGTTTAAGGCCAATAAGCTGACGTCTGATGAAAAACGGTTTGAGAATTGGGCGAAATATTTCCAAAATGTTCCTGAGCTTCGTGTCGGCCCGCCGACTTTTGCATGGATATGCGCGTCGCTTAAGGCCATGGCCTATGTTAACCGTAATGCCTCCGACCTCAAAATCCCCGGATTGATTGTCGCTGCTGGCGGAGACCCCATTGTCGACCCGGCCTCCAATCAGCGCTTCGCCGAAGCCGCAGGCATTGATTACGCGGTTATCCCCGGCGCATTACATGAAGTTTTTCTAGAGCAAGACCAGTATAGAGATCAATTCTTTCAGGCCTTTGATGAGTTTTTGGAAAAGAACGCGCTCTAATAAAGCAGTCTTGGTGTCATCGGGCAATAAAAAACCAGCCTCAAAATTGAGACTGGTTTCGTGTTTTTTAAACTCAATTAAGGCCTTAAATATTACGCTGTTTGGCAGCTTCCAAGTCAAAATCCTTATATTTGACCTTGAGCTCACGCTTGAGAATTTTCCCTGTCGCGCCGAGCGGCAGAGCGTCTTCAAATACAATCGCGTCCGGCATCCACCATTTGGCGCATTTGGCCTCAATACAGGCTTTGATCTCGTCAATATCAGGTGTTTTCCCGGGAACCGCTTGCACGATTAGCATGGGACGTTCCTGCCATTTTTCATGGCGAACACCAATACAGGCCGCCATAGCCACATCGGCGTGGTCGCAGGCTGCGTTTTCAACGTCGATGGAGCTGACCCATTCTCCGCCGGATTTAATCACATCTTTCGAGCGGTCTGTAATCTCAAGATACCCTTCGGGATGAAGCGCACCGACATCGCCGGTTTGGAACCAGCCATCATCGGTGAACGCGTCTGAGCCCGCGCCTTTGAAATAACCGGATGCAACCCATGGGCCGCGCACTTGAAGATGACCGGAGGTTTCCCCGTCTTCGGGGAGTTCATTGCCCTCATCATCGATGATGCGCATATCGACGCCAAAAATGCGGCGTCCTGCAAAGAGCTTATGTTTGACTGTGCTCTCATAATCCGACAAATCCGTGCCGGGGAACGGCGAATAAGTGGTGCCGAGCGGACTTGTTTCTGTCATGCCCCACCCCTGCTGCATCGGAATGCCAAGGTCTTGTTCATAAGCCCGCAGGAGCGATTCCGGCAGGGCCGAGCCGCCGACAAGCGCCTTTTTAACGGTTGGAATACTGTCGCCAGTGGCTTTCAGGTGATTATAAATACCCAGCCAAACAGTAGGAACGCCCGCCATCAATGTGACGCCTTCCTGCTTAATCATTTTGGTTAGGTTCGCCCCGTCCAGTCCCGGTCCGGGCATGACGAGTTTCGCGCCGACCATAGCGGCGGAATAGACAAGCCCCCAAGCGCTAACGTGGAACATCGGAACAACGCCCAAAATAGCGTCATTGGATCCGCCGCCAATCACGTCATTAAACGATCCCGCCATAGCGTGGAGAATAGTAGAGCGGTGAGAGTATAAAACCCCCTTAGGATCGCCCGTTGTGCCGGACGTGTAACACAGCGTTGACGCTGTATTTTCATCAAAACGCGGCCATTCAATCGCGTCCGATGCGCCCGCGATAAAGCTCTCATAATCTTCAACATCGGTTTTATAATCCGGCAGACCGTCTTTACCACACAGCGCAATCCACTTCTCGACCGTTGGGCACATGGCAGAAATACCGTCAATGATCGGGCCGAATGTATTATCAAACAAAAGGAATTTGTCTTCGGCGTGGCCAGTCATCCACGCAATTTGTTTCGGATCAAGGCGCGGGTTGATCGTGTGCACAATCGCGCCAATGCCGGAGACGGCATAGTATATTTCGATATGGCGGTAATTGTTCCACGCGATGGTCGCCACGCGGTCGCCGGGCTTGACGCCAGCTTTGAGTAAAGCATTGGCCAATTGCCGGGAGCGGCGCGCACAATCAGCCCAAGTATAGGTATGCTCGGTCATGTCCGTGTTCAGTGAATAAATTTCGCGCATGCCATGCACTTTGGCGGCATGTTCAATTAAGTCGCTGATCATCAGCTCATGTTTCATCATCAGTCCGAGCATTTGGCTCTCCCCATCTTGTGTTTGATTTTGGTTTCAAGTCTCTTCCCAAACTTTAGAAGCGGGGTCAACAGGATTGCATTTTCCTCACACATAATTCATGAAGCGTCATGGAAAACATACCCACTTTTGACGATGTGACAGCGGCGGCCCGGCGGTTAGAAGGCCATGCGCGCAAAACGCCGATGATCCGCAGCGGCGCGGTTGACGTTTTGACCGGTCGCACGGTCTGGTTCAAACCGGAATGCAGCCAGAAAGTCGGCGCGTTTAAATATCGCGGGGCGTTTAACCGCCTATCCGCTATGAACGCAGCAGAACGCGCGCGCGGCGTTGTCGCCTATTCCTCCGGCAATCATGCACAGGGCGTCTCGCGCGCCGCCAAAGAGTTCGGCATGTCGGCAATCATTGTCATGCCAGAAGACGCGCCGGCTATCAAAGTCGCAGGCGTAAAAAATGACGGGGCAGAGATTGTGTTTTACGACCGCCACACGGAAAGCCGCGAAGACATTGCGGATGAGATTGCCGCGCGCGATGGCCGCATTATCGTGCCGTCCTATGACGACCCGTATATCATTGCAGGACAAGGCACCACAGGTCTGGAAATCGCGCAGGAAGCCGCCGATAAAGGTATTTCTATTGACGCTTTCATTACGCCCATTGGCGGCGGCGGGCTGTGCGCGGGTTCAAGCCTCGCGCTGCATGCCCTCTCGCCAAAGACGAAGATTTTCGCCGCCGAACCGCAGCACTATAATGATCATCAAATATCGCTACGCTCCGGCATACGCCAAGGTTTTAAAGCAGCCCCGCATAGCCTATGCGATGCGCTGATGACGCCGATGCCGGGCGCGCTGACATTTGCCATCAACCGAAAGGCCTTAACGGATGTTTTCACCGCCAGTGATGAAGAGTGCCTACATGCTATGGCCATTGCCCGGCGTGATTTGGGCCTGACCGTGGAGCCTGGCGGCGCTGTCGCCATGGCCGCAGTGCTCAGCGGCGCATTTGACGCCTACCCTTCGCTCAAAACAATCTGCATTGTCCTATCCGGCGGCAATGTCGACCCGGAAATAACCGCCCGCGCGGAAGCTTTGCTGGATTAGCCCAAATTCGCCAAAGCCTCTGTCAGCTTCGCCAGTTCCGCTTTAAACCCGTCCCGCCGAGAATGCTGCTCTGCGACAACGGCTTCGGGTGCCCGCTCCGTGAAGTTCGGATTTGACAGTTTTTTATCGACCTTTGCGATTTCATCCTCTAGCTTTTCAATCTCTTTGGATAAGCGCGCACGCTCGGCGTCCAAATCAATCAAATCGGCGATCATGATACCAAGCGTGGTTTCTCCGGCAACGATTTGAATAGAACCGTCAGGCAAGGTATCGGAAAATTCAATTTCGCTCACACGACCCATCATATCGAGGCTTTCGGCATAATCGCGGTAAATGGCTTTGTTCGGCGCATTCGTCACAATCAGAGGCGCTTTGCGGGACGGCGGAACATTCATATCCGCGCGTACGGACCGAAGGTTTGTGATAATGGATTGCAGGGTTTCAATCTCAAAGCTCGCTGCCGCGTCAATCAGGCTTTCAGGCAAGTCCGGCCAGTCCGCAAGGATCAGCATTGAGCTCCGTTTATCGCCCGTTTTGCTCCAAATTTCTTCGGTGATGAACGGCATAAACGGATGCAGCATGCGCAGGATCTGGTCGAGCGTCCACGCATAAGCCGCGCGGGTTTCCGCCGCAGCCGCCGCGTTGTCGCCGCTGAGCACAGGTTTGGTCAGCTCCAAATACCACGCACAGAACGTATCCCATGTGAATTTGTAAATCGCGTCCGCCGCATCATTGAAACGGTAAGTTTCGATGTTGCGCGTGACAGATTTAAGCGTTTTGGCTGTCTCTGAAACAATCCAGCGGTTCAGCGGGAGATTGAGATTTTCAGGCTGGTAGGTGGCATACAAATGGCAGTCTTTCATCTGGCCATAGCTGGCCGCAGACCAAAGCTTGGTACCAAAATTCCTATAGCCTTCAACGCGTTTGACCGAGAGCTTAATGTCACGCCCCGCCGCTGCCATGGCCGCCAGCGTAAAGCGCAGCGCGTCCGCGCCGTAGGGCTCGAACCCGCTCGGATATTGTTTGCGTGTAGCTTTGGCAACTTTTGGCCCGGTTTCAGGCTTGCGCAATCCGGTTGTGCGTTTAGCAACCAGCGTATCCACATCGATGCCCTCAATCAAATCGACTGGGTCGATGACATTGCCTTCGGATTTGGACATTTTCTGTCCGTTCTCGTCGCGAACAATAGCGTGAATATAGACATCCTTAAACGGCACTTCGCCCATGAAATGCAGCCCCTGCATCATCATCCGCGCCACCCAGAAGAAGATGATATCAAAAGCGGTAACAAGAACAGATCCGGGATAAAACCGCGCCAGTTCCGGCGTCTCGTCCGGCCAGCCAAGGGTGGAGAACGGCCAGAGGCCGGATGAGAACCATGTGTCGAGAACGTCGGGGTCTTGGCCAATACCAAACCACGGCTTTTCCCCTTTCTTAAGGCCCATCTCGATAAGTTTACTTTCTTCCTTTACAACCCCCACTTCTGTTTCAGGATACTTCTCTTGTTATTAAGCTTTCGATTTTTCTAGGGCCTCTTCAGCGGTGGTAGCAACAAATGGCTTTATTCCTGAGCGATCATGACTTGACAAATCAACACCAAACCATGCCGGAATCCGGTGCCCCCACCAAAGCTGGCGTGAAATACACCAAGGCTGGATGTCGTTCATCCAATTATCGTAGGTTTTTTTCCATGTCGGGGGGAAGAAGCGGGTGCTGCCCTTTCCGTCCATCATTCCTGCGGACGCAGGAACCCATCTACCGCCCTCACCGCTTGCGGCGCTCTCCGGTGATGGGTCCCCGCCTTCGCCGGGATGATGGGTTGTAGGATTGTGCTTACCGCCATCCTTCCGGCTAGCCTTATCCTGAGGAGCCTCTTCGCCTGAAGTGTTATGCCCTCTTTCAACCGCGGCTATGGCCTCGCCCGCGAGAGATTTCGCGTCCACATACCACTGGTCAGTGAGCATGGGTTCAATGACAACATTGGAGCGATCCCCAAAGGGCTGCATGACTTTTTTGTCCTCAACAGCAATCAAGAGGCCTTCGGCATCAATATCGGCGACCACAGCCTTGCGCGCCACAAATCGATCCATTCCACGATACTTCTCAGGAACTAAATTTATATCGTTCCCCCCAATTAGGTTTTGGGAATCAAGCGTCTCCAATAATTCCAATGAGTGAATCGATTTTTCATAAGAAAAACCGTCATTTCGCATGGCGCCGGATTTATCCATTAGAATATGCAATCCAATGATGTCTTTGTTTCGGCTCCACACCTGATAGTCATTTTCGTCATGCG
>CAYGRF010000010.1:5800-33503 GCA_964352275.1 uncultured Caulobacterales bacterium | reverse complement strand
GGATTCTTCGGTGCGCTCTACGCCTGTCGTGACCAGCATAAACAAAACCCGCTGGCGCAGATCGTGGGTGGTGACAATATCATCATTAACAACAGCGGTGATACCGTGGGATAATGCCTGAGCCTGCGCGCCTTGCGCGGTCAAAATGGCCGCTGAGCTGATAATGGCGGTGAGCAGGGTTGATGTCAGAGCTTTGCGTATCATAGAATTTTGCCTTATTTCGGTGCGCAATATACGCATTTTTGAACACTGCGCAATTCGTGTTCGCAGCCTTATAGGCCGCGATGGGCGTTTGCGGCATTAAACTTTTATAATCTTAGCCATCTTCGACGCGGCTGAGGTAAACAAGGCCGCAAAATAGGACAAAAAACGGGATCACCCAGACGGCGAGCGTGGTCGGAATTGTGCCGGCTTTGCCGAAGGCCCCAATCATATTATCGGCGAAATACACCGCGAATCCTAAGACGCCGCCGATCAGCATAAGCCGGAGCGTGCCGCCTTCGCGAGTCATGTGCATGGACACGCCCGCCGCGATGATGGTCATCGCGATTAGCATAAGCGGTAAGGCTAGTAATTTGTTAAACTGCATCTTAAGCGCCGTGCTGGAAAATCCGGCTTGACTGAGTTTCTGAATTTCACGCGGGAGTTCCCAAAACGGCGGTGCGGTGGCGTCTTTATCATGATCCTGGAGCTGTTGGATGGTGATCGTGGTTGGCCATGATGTTGCGCTATTGCGACGGAATTCTGCGTTCGCCGTGTTCTCTATCACATCTGTGAGCTGCCAATATTTAGATGGGAGCAGCGTAGCTTCTTTGGCATCGAAACGGCGTTTAAACACTAATTCGCCGTCCGTATCAGCTTCGAACATTGTGAATGTAACGTCATAAAGCGTGTAGGTGAAAATATCGGCATTGGCCGCATATATCACAGTTTGTTCAAATTCCGTACCTTCTCGCAGCCATAATTCCTGGCTTTTTCGGGCTGTGATCGGGGCTTGGGTTTGCGCGGCGACAATTTGGTTGCGCAGGGCCATGGACTTAGACGCCAGCGGGTTGAGCGCGGCGGCCCACAACACGCCGAGCATGGCCGTGACCAGAATGGCAGGCTGTAGGAACCGCCAGGCTGATAGGCCGGAGGCTCTTAGAACTGTCAATTCACTGCGGCGGTTAAGCGAGTAGAGCGAGCCCATGACACCGAAAAGCACCACAAATGGAATGGTTTGTTCAATAAGCTGCGGCGCTTTGAGCATCGTCAAAAACATGACTGTGAGCGGGGACAGACCCGCATCGGCGCCAATGTTGCGGCTGGCCTCGACAAAGTCGACAAGCATAATAATACTGATGACAACCAAAAAGGCCATCAGGACGCCTTTTAAGATGCGCCACGCAATATACCGTCCGAGCGTGGTCGTCATCATGTCGGCGATACTCGCTCGCGTTTGCGGACGGGTTTGAACATATGGCGGATGCCGCGCGCCCGCGCGGGCTGCAAAATATAGGCAAGCGAGAGCGTGCTAACCAGTATGGGTATCGCATATTGAAATGCATTAAGCGCCACATCGCCTTCTGCGGCTGAAGCCACAGCAAACCCGCTCAAACGGATAACGAAACCTGTGAAAGCACAAATTGCTATGCGGCGGCCATATCCCAGTTTTTGCAATTGCCCCCTGACCATAAAGGCTAAGGCCCAGAGCACGAGCGCAATATTATAGAGCGGCGTGGCCAGCCGGGCATGGCCTTCGGCGAGCAATGATTTTCGAAATTGCCGGCTCGCATATTCTCGCGGGTCAGGACGCAAAAGCTCGTGCAAAAACCTATCGGAGGTTTTCAGGCGCAAAACGGCGTCAAGCGCCATAATCTCAGTCAGGTTGATTTGGTAGCTCTCGAAACTAATGGGTTTGAGCGAATTATCATTTTCTAATTGTTGAATCACGCCGTTTTTCAACGTCAGCCGTGCGCTGTCTTCACCGCGTGTGAGAATGCCCGCTTTGGCGGTGTAGGTGGATGGGTTGCTGTCGCCGCGCGCGTCCCGGATCATCACGTCTTTCATATTGCCATTTGGCAGAATTTCGCGGGCATACACGGTCAGGCCCGGCGTTGGGGTGACAAATTCTCCGGGGCGCACCATTTGCGAGGCAACATCTGTGCGCACGGATAATAATTCCTTGCGCATTTCTCGGAACGAAAAGGGCTGTATCCACAGATTGATCAAAAGATGCGCAATCATCGCGCTGGTGGCAACGCGCATAACGGGGCTGGAAATCTGCCACGGGCTGGTGCCGATGGATTTGGCGACCACAAGCTCGCTGTCAACATTAAGGCGGTTGAGCGCGTAAAGCGCGGCCATAAAAACGGCCAGCGGCATAATGATCCCGATGAGTTGGGGCAGGGCGAGCACAGTGATGTATAAGAAAGTAAACGCGGATTGGCGGTTTTCTACAATCAAATCCAGCGTCGAGAGGCTCTGCGTAAGCAGCGCAAGGGCAGCTAGCGCCGAGAGCGAAATGATCAACGGCCAGAGCGCCTGCGTTCTAAAATATCGTTGCAGAAGGCTCATACTGCGTCGGTGTCCTATATTGACCGCAAAATATATTAACGCTGCGGCCTTTGGGGGGCTTCTATTACACCCCGTCTTGGTTTACCACTTATTCGGTCATTAAAAACAGGAAAAGCGTAGCCGTCATATACGCAAAGGAGAATGCCCCGTGAAAGTGAGTTTTGTAGCCGAGAGTGCCGCCAGTAGCGGAACAGCCATTGTCCCAATTTTTACAGGCGGGACGCTGTCTGGCGCAGCTAAAGATTATGCCGATACGCTCGGCGATAGCTTCACAGACGCGAAAAAGGCCGCCCGATGCGAGGGCAGCGGAGGGCAAAATTTCGATATTTACGCCCCCGCCGGTTTGGGCGTATCGCGGTTGCATTTTGCGGGCGCGGGCGCTTTAGATAAATTTGATGCGGAAATGTTTGCGGCCAAAACCATTAAATCTCTACTCTCCAGCCGCGAAACCACGGTAACGCTGCATTTGGGAGGGCTTGACCTCTCCCCGGATGATGCGGCGCGGGCGGCTGTCGGCATCCGGCTTGCGGCGTACCGGTTTGATAAATACCGCACGAAACTCGCAGAGAGTAAAAAACCGGCCCTCAAAACACTGCGCATTGCTTGCAGTGATGCTCCAGCGGCGCGGGCGGCCTATAAGAACTTCCACGGCCCGAATTGTGATGGACAGATTTTTGCCCGCGACCTTGTCAACGAGCCGCCGAATGTCCTGTTCCCCAAAGCCTATGCAGCGCGGATTAAGGCGCTTGAGAGCATGGGTCTCAAGGTTGAAATTCTCGGCGAAAAAAAGATGACAAATTTGGGCATGGAAGCGCTTCTCGGCGTTGGCAAGGGCTCTGAGCGCGAATCACAGCTTGTGATTATGCGCTGGGACGGCGGGAAAAAAGGCGCCAAACCTGCCTGTTTGATCGGCAAGGGCGTGACATTTGATTCCGGCGGTATCTCGCTCAAACCTGGCGCGGGCATGTGGGATATGAAGGGCGATATGGGCGGCTCGGCGGCGGTTGTTGGCGCGATGCATGCTCTGGCTGGACGCAAGGCCAAAGCCAATGTTATCGGCATTGTCGGCCTTGTGGAAAACATGCCGGACGGGCGCGCGCAAAACCCCGGTGATATTGTGACCTCTATGTCCGGGCAAACCATTGAGGTGCAAAATACGGATGCGGAAGGCCGTCTCGTGCTGGCGGACGCGCTGCATTATGCGCGCACGAAATATAAGCCCGTCGCGATGATCAATCTGGCCACATTAACCGGGGCGATTATTATTTCTCTGGGCCATGAACATGCCGGCGTGTTTTCCAATGATGACGGGCTGGCAGAGCAAATTTCGCTTGCCTCAGAGGCGTCGACCGAGAAGACATGGCGCATGCCGCTCAACGCCGATTATGACAGAATGCTTGATAGCCCCAACGCGGATATGAAAAATATTGGCGGGCGCGAGGCGGGCTCGATTACGGCCGGGCAGTTCTTGCAGCGCTTTGTCGGCGATACCCCGTGGGCGCATATTGATATTGCTGGCACAGGTATGAAGAACAAACGGCATGACCCGCGCGAGACCACATTTGGCACCGGATACGGCGTTCGCCTGCTCAGCCATTGGGTCGCCGATAATTTCGAAGGGTAGGGCAATCGGAACTAGCATTTATGATTCTTAGTGCATTTATAGTCCTCACCGTTAGATTGAATGTCCCTCTCGCCCCCTTGATGGGAGGGTTGTCGCATATGGAAATGCATATAATGAGAATCCTCTTCTCCCCCCTTGTAGGGGGAAGTACCCGGAGCGTAGCGGTGGGGGATGGGGGGCTCTGCACGTATGGTTTTCCACGGTTTTCGCTGGCCATGGCCCCCATCGACTTTTTGGCTTTCGCCCAAAGCCCACTTCCCCCCACAAGGGGGGAGAAGAATTTTTCTTATATGCGATTGCCGTCCCCGCAAGGGGGAGGGAGGCGCGCTATTATTGGCGGCGTGCCGCGTTGCTCCCATGACTGAGTATTGGTTTTACCATTTGGAAGGCTCGACCTTGGAAGGCGTTTTGCCGGAATTGCTCGAGAAAACCCGTGCGCGCGGCTGGCGGGCCATTGTCAAAATGCCGGAAGAGGGCTTAGCCGCGCTCGATAGTTATCTGTGGACCTATAAGGATGACAGCTTCCTGCCGCACGGCCGCGACGACGAGCCTATGGCTGACCAACAACCGATTATCCTGACATCAACCGCCGCTAGCAGCGAATCCGCGCAGTGCGCGTTCCTTTTGGACGGCGAGCAGATGGATATGGCGGCTGAGACGCAGCGCTGTATTGTGATGATCAATGGCCGCAGCGAAACCGACGTGGCCCGCGCCCGCTCGCAATGGAAACGCTTGAAAGATGCGGGCGAGACCTTATCCTATTGGCAACAAACAGACCGCGGAGGCTGGGAGAAAAAGGCTTAGGGAGCCGTGCATCTCTTGTCCAATCGGGATTAAAATGCTTGCTGTGAAGCGGAATATACACGCTTCGATCACGTCCGAGCATTAGCTGATGCTGCTCTAATGATCGCGCATGATTTTGCGATAATCAGGCATGAAAAAACCCGGCAGGCAGTTTTGTGCGCGCCGGGTTTTATAGATCGGTTGGTTCGTAAGCCTATGTGATTATTGTGCTAGAAACGGAAACGACCGCGTAGCATAACGGGGACGGTCCAGTTTTCACTGCCATTGTTCAGTCCTGTCAACAAAGGCTGCGTACCCGCTGCGCTCAGATGTGTTGGATCGCTATTTAAGGCACCGCGGTAACGGATACCGGTTTCGAGTCCCAATGTGGCACGCTTAAAGATCGGTGCTTCGACGCCGATTAAGCCAGCGCCTGTTGGAACCCAGCCGCCTTCATACATGTTGACTGTGCCGCCGTTAAACACGCCGGGTGCGCCGCCAACAGTGCGTGCGTTTGTTAGTGTGATGTCGTCGACTTTAGCAGCGCCGACGCGGCCCTCAATATAGGGGCGAAGGCCCTTTACAAGTGGAGCCGGCATTGGCTGGAAATATTGACGCAAACCAGCCTCAATGCCGTAGCTATTATAATCGCTGGCGGTTCCTCTGATCTGGTCGGCCGGAACCCCGGTAGCTGAAGCAATGGCAACGTCTTTGCCTCCTGCTGTCGCGTAAGAGCCCATCAGTGTAAATTTACGGTTGGGGTTTAGAGCTTTTGATATACCAAGTTCATAACGCATGCCCGCATCATAAGCGTCTTTCATGGACACTTCTGGTAAGTCTGTACCCGCAATAGGAACAACATCGCTTGGTGTTGTAAAGTCACCGCCGACCATAAATTCCTGGCCAACTGCGCCCTCCAAATTCCAGCGGCTGAGCGTGTTACAGCATCCATCATCCTGAATCGGTGCGTCCGGGTAGTAACCATATCCATCGCCTGCTGGCGCTCCGTGATGTCCGCCGCTATAGCCGCCGAACCAAGAGCAGCCTGATAGTGCGATCGCTGCAGTGCCAAGTAATAATATGCGCATTGTATTTCCCTTTTTTTCCTAACAGTGTTTTAACAGCAAGCTTCGTGCCAACAGCGGCAGTGCCTGTTTTCTCTATTTGCGATAAGTAAGTAGGGGAAAATGGTTCAAATGCTGTTAACAGGCGAATTTTCATGCGGCGAAGCTATGTTGCCTCCTCGCAACAGGCCCCACGCATCGAATAAGCCGTCATTTTATTTTTCTAGTAAGCCCAGCAGCCCGCCGCCGCTAAGCAGGGCTAAATTGCCCAGGGCTTGCGGCATAACCATTTGGCTGGGCGCAACGAGGTAAACAGGCTCCCAGTCGGGATCAAATTTACTCTTAAAGGCCCGTAGGCCCTCAAAGCTATAAAATTTGCCACCATATTTGAAAATCATAGCGCCAAGTTTAGACATGAAGGGCGCAAGCCGATTCGCCTCAAGACCTGATAGAGGGGCGAGCCCCATATTGAAGTATTGATAGCCCTGCGCGGATGCCCACACTATAACCTCAACAAATAAATACTCCATCAGGGCATTTATTTTGACGTCCGTATAACGCATCAGATCGAGGGACACTTCGCGCTGGTTCGATGTGGTCCAAAGATTAGCAAAGGCAATGATCGCATCGTCCTTGCGAATAACGGCGATGGGCTGCCGCGATAAAACGTCCGCATCAAACCGTCCGAGTGAAAAGCCTTTTTCTTTTCCTTGGCGATTATGAAGCCATTCATCGGAGACCGCCTTCATGGCGATCATATCATCGCTACCCACGGCCGGATAGATGACCTCAAAGGAGCAACCCTCACGGATAGCTCGGCTGCGGGCTTGCCGGAAGCGCGATTTTGACGGTCCGTCTAAGGAATAATCCGTGATAGGCACAAGCGCCATTTCGCCAATTTTTTGCACGGTGAGGCCTAGGTCGATAAAGTCTCCCAAGCCTTGACGCCTGACCCCGTAAAAACTCGGCCATGCGTTCCACAAATCGGCAAGGTGGCGAAATTTGCGTATCAGTTCCTTGCGTTCTGAAATACGCCCAACGGGCTCGCCCATTGCAACCCAATTGCGTCCCTTCACGCCGTACATAATAAAGGATTGCCCGGAGTCAGAAAATAAAAACTGCTTATCACCAATGAGGGCGAGGTTGGCTTCGGCGTTCGGGCTTTCGGCGCTGCTAAGTATGCCGCGGATCGTCATTAAAACACGATCCGGGTCTTCTGCGGGTTTTATTCTGGGAGCAGGGGCCAGCAGACGCCATATCCCGTAAATCATCAAAATGATAGTCATGACAGCTGCTGCTCTTAAGAACCGCGAAGCATCAGCATTCAGGCCGAATGTCCACCAAAGCTCATTAGAATAGGCGCTTGCCTTGTGGGCATAGAGCCCGGCCCATACAGCCAGACCGGCTGTGCCAATGATCGCGCCAAACCGGGGAAGCGAGAGCCTGATTTGCGTCATTCGGCCTTTCCGGTAAAATGCGCCGCGCGAGATGTAAAGCGCCGCGGCGAGTCCCAGCATTAAAACTGAGCCTCGGATGTCGCCGCCTTTTGTAAAGGTAAAAATCGCAGCCAAAATGAAAAGAAGTGTTGCCGTTCGCCGCGCCGTTTGCAGCCGCCGTCGTAGGCCCAGCGCGGTCAGCACTAGGAGCGTTCCAACGGCGCTGGCAACGAGATGCGAGACTTCCATAACTGTGCCGGGCAAGAAGCGCATTGCAAAATCGACATGGTCTAATACATTCGGTGTCGCGGCTGAAATTAGCATCACGCTCCCGACCAAAAATGTTAAAAGCCCGAATGTGATCGGGGCTATGGCTTCTAAAAAATCGGCGGCATATTCACCGCCCAGCTTGATTTTTGGTTTTACACTCAGGCTCTGATGCGCCGCCAGAAAGACGGTGGTTATAATCAAAGGCAGGCAATAATAGATCGCGCGGTATGTGATCAGGCCTGCTGCTAATGCGGCCTCATGACCGGGTGGCATGAGCCAGAAAATCACGGCCTCAAAAACCCCGATACCGCCTGGTAGTCCGCTGGCTGCGCCGATATAATGTGCAGTGATAAAAATAGGCAGGAACATTAAAAAAGGTAATTCCGGCCCCAGCGGGATGAGAATATAAAGTACCGCTGCTGCTGCGGCCCAATCAATGAGGCCAACCGCCCATTGCGCCGCAGCGATAGCGGGTTTTGGCCGCTTGATGCGGAGTTTGTGGAATGCGAGCTCGCCTGCTCCAAAGAGCAACAGAGCGGCCCCGCTGATAACGCCAAGGGCGGCGGCCAGCCCGGCCAATATGGCTGCCGGGGCCTGTAGGCCAAAAATGCTATCAAAGGCTTGGCTACTGGACAACAAGCCAAGGGAGATCAGAGTTAAACCGCTCAGACCTAATAAAAGCGTAGTAACAAAGGTCATAACCGCGCCGTCAATAGCGCTCAGGCCCCAAGATGTGTATAGGCGCGATCGCACCGCATTACCGGTCAACACGCTCATGCCGATGGTGTTGGCAACAGAGTAAGCGGAGAAAGATGCGAACAGGGTCTGTCGGAGCGGGATGACCTTATCCGTATATTTCAAGGCTAAGTGGTCATACAGAGACATGGCCAGAAAGCTGATGAGTGTGCTGATAACAGCAAGGCCAATGAGAGTGTATGGGAGCGACCGGACCAAATGGATGATGCCCGCCAGTGAGTTGGCGCGTAATTCTGAGCGAATAAACAGCAATGAGGCGATGAACATAGATAAGCCCAGCACCACGACCAAGGCTGCCCTTATAGACAAACGATGTTTTTCGGCGGCGCTGTCTGGTGTTTCTGGCAGTAAAACAGCGACCGTATCTTGAATGCTCGGCACCCCATTCCCCTTATTTATAAAGCGCTGATTATGACTGTCTTGAGGGGGCTTGAAAGCGGTATTTTACGAATAGCGCAATAAAACCCGGCAATACCGGGCTGAATATTATAGTTGTGTCACAAAGGGTTCAGGCGTTAAATATATCGCGCAAATTGCGCGCGTGCGTTTTATCTTGCGATTACGGCTTGTTTTGCGGCTTCGGTTATGGACACGTAATCCAGCTTGCCAGTTCCGAGAACCGGGAGAGCGTCGACCGATATGATTTTTTTGGGGACCGAAATTTCCGGGACGCCGTGAGTTTGTGCCCACGCCAGAAGTTCGTGCCGTTTGGGTTCGGGATGATCGGTGACGAGAATGATTTGCTCGCCTTTTCGTGGATCAGGAACAATTGCGGCGGCGTGCATATATTCCGGCCATACGGCGGACGCGCAGTTTTCAACCACTGTGAGCGATACCATTTCGCCGCCAATTTTGGCGAAGCGTTTAATGCGCCCGCGAATGACATAATAGCCTTCATCGTCGACCGAGACCACGTCGCCTGTATTATGCCAGCCATCCTCTAAAGGCACGATCTGTCCGGGATTTTCCGGCGAGATATAGCCTTTCATGATGTTGGGGCCTTTAACCCAGAGACAGCCCGCATCTTCCAACCCTTCGACAGGCTCTAAGCGGCTTTCAATACCGGGAAGCATTTTGCCAATGGTGCCGTCGCGAATGTCGCCCGGCTGGTTCGCCGCGAGCACAGGCGCGCATTCTGTGACGCCGTAACCTTCGAGGACTTCGAAAGAAAACCGTGCTTCGGCGGTTCTGCGGGTTTCTTCGCGCACGCGCTCTGCGCCGCAAACCGCAATGCGAAGAGAGTTGAGGCCGCCGTCTGCGCTTGCACGCATATATTGCTGAAGGAATGTGTCGGTCGCAAATAAGACGGTCGAGCGGGTTTGAAAAATACGCTTGGCGATGGTTTTTGTTTGTAGAGGTGAGGGGTGAAGAACCACCGGATGACCGCTAAAAATCGGCCACAATGTTCCCGCCGTCAGCCCGTAACAATGAAAGGTGGGCAAGGGATTGAACACAACATCACCTTGTTCAAGGGTCACATGCTGCTCAATTTGCTCGATGTTGGCGAGGATATTAGCGTGAGTGAGTACAACGCCTTTGGGATTGCCTTCCGTACCGGAAGTAAACAGAATCACGCCGATATCATCCGGCGATGAGCGGGGCACGAAGAGTGAGGGTAATGCGGGCCCGAGGACGGCACGGATTTTACCCGCTACGCCGATCTGCTCGCGCATGTCCTCCAAATATACAAAATTCATCGAGTCTGATAATTGCTCGACCAGTGCGGATAAGCCGGCCAGTTCGATAAATTTATGCGCAGTGATAACCGTTTTAAGCGGCGCGGTCGCTGCTGCCGCTTTGAGGTTTTTGGCCCCGGCGGTAAAATTCAGCATGGCCGGAGTTCGGCCCGCCGCATGCACGGTTAAAAGGGCGATGACGGCCCCGGCTCCTGTCGGTAGAAAGATCCCGACAGTTTCATCAGGTTTTGTCATTTTTCTAAGCGGGGACGATAGCGCAAAGGCCGCCCGGCGAAGCTCGGCATAGGTCATCGTGCGCCCGTCGCCGTCTGTTAATATTGGGGTTTTCGCGCCGTTTGCTTTGGCGGCATCGAGAAACGCACCAAAGAGGTTGCGTCGAATGCGCCGTTGCCCGCGCTTTGATAGATATTCCGCCTTGAGAATAGCTGTTTCCATTCCGTTTCCCCCTTGTTTATTTTTATCACCGCTTTTCGCGTTTATGCTCTGATAGCTTAAAACCGAGGCGGGCGCAAAACCACATTTTTTACTCGCAGGGTTATGTTGCCAGAAATCGGCTATCCGTTCAGCGTTTGCGCCTTTGCACGAAGAGGCTCGACAAAAGCCTGTTTAGCTGGGATAATGATTTAACAGTAGCAGGGGAGAGCTATGGGACGGGTGCATAAACTTTTGATCCGGAGTTGCCTGAAAGGCATCTGTATCGGTTGGGCGCTTCTCGCCGCGATTCTGGTTTTCAATGTCATGAATATGCGGGTGCTGATTTTTTCCTCGTCCGATGCGGTGCTGGCCACATTTTTACTGATGGTCGGCTTTGCCATAACCTTTGGAAATGGCGCGATGGGTTACGCGATGATGTCAATGCGGCCCAACGCTGATGATGTGTGATGGGCCGATAAGAGACGATCAGAGTTTACCAGCGTGTTTGCTCGCGCGGCCACTGACCCGCTTGCGCCACATACGAAAGCTACTCGGTTTCATATGATTACGCATGATGTGAATGACCTCAGGCTCGGATAGACCTGTTTGGGCTTTTATGTCATCAAAGCTTGTGCGGTCATCCCAAGCCATGGCCACAATTTCGGAAGGACCGATCTCGCTGTGGTCTCTGCGCGGTTGCGCTGGTACAAAGCCGGGTGGAAATTTTCGTGTGGTCATACCTTACTTACGTGCTGAGTGCGGATTTGGTTGCAGTTAATGCTCATGCGAATGATCATCGCGCGTGGAATATTGGCGGAATGCGGCTCTATACATATGCGGAAGTGTCGCGGATGGTTTTCCGGCAGACAGAAAATAAATTCTTGCTAAAATCCGAATCTTAGCATATACGCCGCTTTGACGATAAAGCGAGCTACAGCGAGCCCTGAACAAAGTTGCGAAATGGATATGTCCATGCCGCGTTGAATGGGAAATCTGTCAGCCGTAGGAGAGCCATATGCTCTCTTGAATAGCCGCCGGTAGCGTCTTGGTTTTGTTTGGTTCTACCCGTATCGCGCGGGGGACGATTTGGAATTGAGAGTGAGTGGTATGGCTTGTCAGGCCGTTATATATACCCGCTTAAGCGCTTCAATCTCACTGCATGCGCAGTTAGGAGACACTTTCCTGTCGTCTAAACATCAAGATTATTTGGCCGCTATCGCGGAATTCAGCAGTGCGGTGCGGGCCTCTTAAGTCCCGCCTGACCCACCACACTCGCTGACAATATTCCATTTTGGTGATTATTGTCATTTCCTTGAATTTGCGCAGACATCTGCGCCGCTTCGGAAATTTCAATTATGTTAAATTTACAATCCGCTGCCGCGTTGCAGCAACCGACACAGCTACAGCCTTATGGCCTGCAAACCTATAACACAGCGCTTGACGCCATTATGGCCTATAAGGGCGATGATCATATCTATGCGCTTTATCCCCGCAAAATTGAACAGGCGGCGCGCACTTTCATGTCGGGTTTTCCGGGTGATGTGCTTTATGCCGTGAAAGCTAATCCGCACCCTTCGCTTTTACAAATTCTATGGGCCGAAGGTGTGACGCGTTATGATGTGGCGTCTATCCGCGAAATAGAACTTGTCAGCGGCCTGTTTCCAACAGCGAAAATGTTTCTGATGCACCCGATCAAATCCCGGGCTACAATCGCGAGGGCTTATGCGCTGGGCGTGAGAGACTTCTCGTTTGACCATGCGGACGAGTTGCAAAAAATCATTGACTGCACCGACGAAGCCCAAGACCTGAATTTGCATCTTAGACTGGCTTTGCCAGAAGGCGATGCCGTCATGCCATTATCCGGTAAATTCGGTGCTGATTTTGATAGTGCGGCGGCGCTACTGAAATCCGCAAGGGGCATTGCGGCGCGTCTAGGTGTTTGTTTCCATGTGGGTTCGCAATGTTTAAGCATTGATAATTATGATCAAGCGATTGCCTATGCGCGCCGCGTTATCGATGCATCGGGCGCAGCCATCGACTCGATTGATGTGGGCGGCGGGTTTCCGGTGGCCTATCCCGATATGCCGATTGCGCCAATGGGTGAGTATTTTTCTGCCATAAAAGAGAGTTTGACTCGGAACGGATTTGAGGGCCTGACCGTTATTGGAGAGCCGGGACGCGCATTATGCGCAGAAGGCGGCGCGTCATTGGTGCGGGTTGAACTACGGAAAGGTTCTGATCTATACTTAAACGACGGAACCTTCGGGTCGCTGTTTGATGCTGGACAATTTGCGTGGAAGTTTCCTGTGGCACTGCACCGTAACCGCCCGCCTGCGCCTTGCGCGAACACGATCGGGTTTCGGTTTTTCGGCCCGACATGCGATAGTGCCGACACAATGAATGGCCCGTTTCACCTTCCCGCTGATACATGCGAAGGCGACTGGGTTGAAGTCAAACACCTTGGCGCCTATGGCCAAGTATTGGCAACACACTTTAATGGATTTTACTCCGATCACACCGTCGCTATTTTGGGCGAGTAAGGACTTATCATGACAACTAATACAAAAGCACAATTGCTCTCACATCCTGTTGAGCACATTGACATTACAAAAATTGACGCCCGCCCGATTATTGAAGCGATGGGGAAAATGTCATTTTCCTCACGCGATCTGGCGCGCGCTACCGATATTTTCAAACAGGCTGTCAATGATCCGAAATGTTCAGTCATTCTGACCCTTGCGGGCTCTACGTCTGCGGGCGGCTGTATGCATGTTTACCGCGACCTTGTGAAATATGGTATGGTTGATGCGATTGTATCGACGGGCGCAGCTATCGTTGACATGGATTTCTTTGAAGCGCTGGGTTACAAACATTATCAGGCCGACAGCCAAGTCGATGATAATGATCTGCGCGATCTTTATATTGACCGTATTTATGACACCTATATTGATGAAGAAGAGCTGCAAGCCTGTGATCATGTGATCAAAGACATCACAGACAGCCTGGAGCGCCGTCCCTATTCATCGCGTGAATTTATCTGGGAAATGGGCAAGTGGCTGAAAACTAATGCCATCAAAAAAGGCAGCCTGATTGAGACATGTTATGATCATAATGTGCCGATTTTTGTACCCGCTTTCTCCGATTGCTCCGCCGGTTTCGGTCTTGTGAAACATCAGGTTGAAAACCCCGGCAATTATCTGAGCATTGATAGTGTTGCGGATTTCCGTGAGCTAACGGATGTGAAAATCAAAGCGGGTTCAACCGGTCTTTTGATGGTCGGCGGCGGCGTGCCTAAAAACTTTGTCCAGGACACGGTTGTTTGCGCGGAGATCCTCGGCGTCGAAGCCGAAATGCATAAATATGCGGTTCAGGTCACTGTGGCGGATGTGCGCGACGGAGCCTGCTCATCATCGACGTTGAAGGAAGCAGCGAGTTGGGGCAAAGTGCAGACCACGCTGGAGCAAATGGTCTTTGCCGAAGCCGGTTCTGTCATTCCGTTGCTGGCTTCAGATGCCTATCATAGCTGTGATTGGAAGAACCGTCCGCGCCGTGAATTTGCGAAAATGTTCGAAAAGTCATGAAAGCCCCCTACGCCTTAATGAAGCCCGCTCAGGGATTTCTTGCGCTCTCTGGCGACCATGTTTCCACCTATGAGGACGCACGGGCTGTGATTATTCCGTTCGGGCTAGAGGCGTCTGTGTCTTATGGCGGCGGCACGGAAAACGGCCCCGGAGCCATGATTGCGGCCAGCCATGAGGTTGAATTATTTGACGAAGATCTCTGGTATGAGCCTCTTGAGCGCTACGGCGTTGTGACCTTGCAAGAGCCGCCGATCGACAGTTCCGAGATTTCAACAGCGCTGGATCAGCTTGAAAAGCTGACCACTGCCGTGTTGAGCGACGGCAAATTCCCGCTAGTGTTTGGCGGCGAGCATTCGATCACGCCCGGAGCTATTCGTCCGTTTTTAAAATCCTATGATGATCTCATCATTTTGCATTTCGACGCCCATGCCGATCTGCGCGACGGATATGACGGCGAGCATTACTCGCACGCAGCCGCTATGCGCCGGGTGCTGGATCACCCCACAGTGCCGATAGTGTCCTGCGGTATTCGTAATATTTCCAAGGAAGAAATCCCATTTTTGGACGCGAATAAGCACCGGATCACAATCCATTGGGGCAAAGACCGCGCTAATTGGGATGTTGCAGATATTGTAAAGCCTCTCAAAGGCCGCTCGATTTATCTGACCTTTGATTTAGACGGATTTGACAGCTCTGTCATGCCGTCAACTGGAACGCCCGAACCCGGCGGCCTGTTTTGGGATGATGCGATGGCGATTATCAAAGCGGCATCAAAGATCGGTACAATTGTCGGCGCTGACATTAATGAGCTGGCTCCGATTGAGGGACTTCACGGCCCGGATTTTCTAGCCGCCAAGCTTGCTTATAAAATACTGAACTACTCTCTCGGGCAGTAAAACGCTCGTTTCTTTGCGGGCGAATGGCCTGCATATTTTGAAAGACATAATTCCTCATGGCACAAACCCGCGTAGGCGCTCAGCTCACAATTCGTAATGCCGAGGTCAAAGATGTGGCAGGCATCGCGGCTCTTGTTGACAGAGCATATCCCAACATGTCGACATATGCCGCCAGTACGCTCCGTGGGCAAATTTCCAATTTCCCCGAGGGGCAGTTCGTCGTTGAGTATGAAGGCGGAATTGTCGGTTATGCGGCGAGTATCATCCTCAAAGAAGCTCTTGTCCTTGCGCAGCATAACTGGGCCGGAATTACAGGCGGCGGCTACGGCTCATCGCATAATCCCAATGGCGATTGGCTTTACGGTATGGAGGTCTGCGTTGACCCCAAGCGCCGGCGTCTGCGCATTGGCGAGCGGCTCTATGATGCGCGAAAAGCTTTGGCCGAGAATCTGGATCTGAAAGGTATTGTGTTTGGCGGGCGTATGCCCGGCTGGCAAAAACGCAAGAAAATCTTCCCGAACTCGATCGATTATATGGAGGCTGTCAAAGCTAAAAAGATCAACGACCCGGTTGTAAACTTTCAGTTTCGCCAAGGATTTGATGTCTTTGGTATTTTGGAAAATTACCTCCCATCGGACGAAGCCTCAGGCGGGTTTGCTGCGCATATGATATGGCGAAACCCTTACGCTGCCGAGGTGCGCGATAGTGTCCACTCTGAGGCTGCTCAGAAAGATATTATCCGCGTGGCGACAATTCAGTTGCAAATGCGCAAAGTCACAAGCTTTGAAGATTTCATGAGCAGCATAGAATATTTCGTCGACAGTGTGTCGGCCTATAAGTCAGACTTTGCCGTGTTCCCGGAACTTTTCACTCTGCCATTACTGGCGCTGGCGGATCACCGCCTATCCCCGTCGGATTCTATTGAAAAACTGACGGAATATACGCCTGTCTTTGTTGAGGCGATGCGAAAGCTCGCGGTGAGCTATAATATTAACATTATCGGCGGCTCGCACCCCACACGCGCGCATGATGGCGACATTCAAAATATCGCCTATGTGTTCTTGCGTGACGGCTCTGTCCACGCGCAGGAGAAAATCCACCCAACGCCGAACGAACGCCATTATTGGAACATTAAAGGCGGCGATGAGATCAGCACGATTGACACGGATTGCGGCCCTATTGGTGTTCTGATTTGCTATGATAGCGAGTTTCCGGAACTAGCCCGGCGTATGGCGGATGAGGGCGCGCGGATACTCTTTGTGCCGTTTTGTACCGATAACCGCCAAGGCTATTTGCGGGTGCGCTATTGCGCGCAAGCCCGCGCTATTGAAAACCAATGCTATGTTGTCATGTCCGGAAATGTCGGCAACTTGCCGGGCGTAGAGAATATGGATGTCAATTACGCGGAGAGCTGTATTTTGACCCCCTGTGATTTTCCTTTTGCCCGCGACGGCATTGCGGCCGAATGTTCGGAAAATGTCGAAACAGTTGCCATTGCCGATCTCGACTTAACCGATCTGGCGTGGGCTCGTGCAAATGGGACTGTGCGAAATCTGCGTGACCGCCGGTTTGACCTGTACCAAACCCGCTGGTCGGATCAGTAAGGCCTTAACCCGGCGCCGACATTTTCTGGGCCGGGCCGGGGCAAAGGCGGGCAAGTTCACGGGCCTCTGTGAATAATACTGCGCCAACAGGAAGGCGTTATGCATGGATTGTTTTTTGCGCTTGAAAATTATTGATAAACAATATATATTTATTGAATGTCAGACAGTATAAGCCCGCAAACCCGTTCCTCTAAAGCGCTTAAGATTGCCGCCACGGCTTGGTTTACGCCGGTTTTGTTGGGGCAGTGGATTTTTGTGGCCTATATTCTGTATGCCTATGGGTGGCCTGCGGCTGCGGGTAATTTTCCAGCTTGGAATGATCATTTGTCTGAAGCCTATGTGCCGGGCCGCGCGCTGGGGAACATATCTGTCGCAGCGCATCTTGCCCTCGCGGTGATTATCCATCTGTTTGGCCCTTTGCAGCTTGTCCCGGCGGTCAGGAACCGCTTTCCAAAATTTCATCGTTGGTCAGGCCGCGCCTTTGTGGCCAGCGTGATTATCGTCGTTGCCGCAGGGGCCTATATGTTGGTGGTGCGCGAGATCGGCGCGTGGACATTGCGCGCCGGGTTTATGCTTCAAGGCGCGCTCATCCTCTGGTTCGCGTGGCAAGCAGTATCTTATGCCCGCCGCCGCCGGATTGTTATCCATTCCCGATGGGCTACGCGTCTGTTTCTGGCGGCAAGCGCGGTTTGGTTTTTCCGCGTCATTGTCATGATCTGGTATGTGCTGACTGGCGGTATCGGTATCGATACATCCACAGGGACAGGTTGGTTTCTTGACGCTATGTCGGTTTTGCAATTTCTGCCGCTTGTCCTGTATGAAGCCTATTGGCGGATCAAAGCGGACACGTTTGCGCGGGCGCATTATGTCTTTGCCGGGTTTTTGTGGCTAGCGGCTATCGCAACGACGGTCGGTGTCGGGCTCGCCGCACTAGGCATGTGGTTCCCGGTTTTGGGGTAAACTTTGCCCTGAAACATTGATTGTTCCGTTTCCATCTTTACGTTTTGGTCGCCGTTTTTGCTCATCTTTCTATCAAAAGATAGAAGATGAGCGAAAATTCTCTCTTAGCCCGGGCCGAAATCCGTGCCATTTTATATGACGACGGACACAAGACTGTTTTTTCTTCCTAACAGCGTGCTTATGCGTATTTCAATGACTTGTTAATTTCGCTCTATCCATCTTTAACATGAACCCAAAGTTAATAGGCTAGTCAGGACAGGCTCATCTCTTGCATGCTAGGGAAAAGTATGACTTATTTGTGTTTTCCAATTCGCCGGCTCCTCTACGCGCTTTTTCTGAACACTGCGCTGGCCAGCGGAGCGCTGGCGCAGAGCTTGCCGGAAATTGCGCCTGAGACAATCGCGCGCGATGTTGACCGCCGCTATGATAATCAAACGGGACAGATTGAATATATTGCAGGCAGCTTTGATCCGTTCGAAGCGAATGATACGCTCGCGGGCTCGGCGCTTTTGCGCAGTGCGGGTAATATAGTCACCATAGACGGCGCAGCGGCGTCCGGCGGGGCCTATTTGGATGTGGCCTTGATGTATACGTCAAACTCTCCGGATGCCTATGACGCGCGGGGATTTGAGACAGCGCTGTACCTGTCCGGACAGTCTGCGGGGATTGTCCGTTACGACCGTGACACTTTGGATTGTTCGCGTAACTCAAAATCCGTGACCTATGATGACAGCTATTACCGCGGCGCCTCATACGGTTATATTGCTGGGCTTTACCGCATCTTCCCGCGTTACCGGGGCCATCGGCACTTTGGCTATAATCGCGGATTTTCACGCCATGGCAATTACCGATACTGGCCGCGCGGAGTAAACCGCGATGCGCGCCGTTTTATCCGTGACCGTGACCGTGACCGTGACCGTGACCGAGCAGACCATACACGCTCAGACCGCGATAGATCTGATAATAGAGATAATCGCAACAGAGACGCGCGTAATCGCGATCAGCGCCGAGACCGCGATAATCTTAACGCTGAGGAGCGTGGTCGGGATCGTGACCGCGCCAGAGAACATATCAGAGACCGCAATCCTGATAATAATACGCCGCGTACTCGTGGCCCGAGGCGGGGTGATGACGTGAGCGTGCGCACTCCGCGCCGTGACCGAACGCCTAATACGGACCGGGTCGCTCGCGACAATAATGAAAGCCGCTCCCGCCGCTTGCGCGAGACCGAGCGGGAGGTGCGTCCGAATAACCGCGCCCGATTACCGGACGCCGAAGCCCCGCCCCGCCGCGTGACCGGGGAGCCGCGCGCAGAAACTCCGCGCGTCCGAACGCCCCGAGAGCGAACGCCGAGAGCCGATAGGCCGCGCACGCAGACTCCGCAAACACGCCCGCCGCGCACCGATACGCCGCGTGCAGCGCCGCGTCCTGAACGGGCAAGACCCGCTGAGCGGCGCGCGCCAGCACCGACGCGGGAGCGGCAATCACGGGTCAATCACAAGGTGGATCAGGTCTTTAAAGGGAAAAACCCGCGCGAGCCGCGCGGTAATAAGCACCGTAATTTTTACCCCATGGTCGGGGCGTCTGCGCGCACCGACGTGTTTGTCAGCTACCGCTGCGTCAAAGAGGAAAAACTGACCATCCACATTCCGCAAGACCGTTTGGATGCCGCACGGTTTGATGGGCTGACCGTACTCTTGGTCGATAATCAGGGCGCGGAAATTCCGGTTTTTATTCCGCCAAATTATATAGAGGGCTTCCGTCTTGCGGCCATACCGGCGGATAAACCACATTCCCGATCATCCAACAGCTACACATGGCCGCCGCAGCAAAGCACAGAGCCGCCAACAGTGAGTAACGCCCCGATTATATATGGTGATCTGGATTAGTGTCCACCTGGCCTTCAGGCCAAAGAGCGAACTGGCGCGTTTATGAGTTCCGCGTGCCAAGTTGTTACAGGCTGCGCCCGTATTTTCGTGTTTTGTACGAAATTAAGTCAATAAAAGTCCTTAAACGCGAGTCAGTACTGGCACGAGGATTGCAAAGATAGGTTTGAACATAATGTTCGAACCTTTTCTTTCCGGCGGGGCACTCTCCCGCGTTTCGCCGGACACATCCGATCAGACTTTAGCCCTCACTCATGTGAGGGCTTTTTTTTGAGCTATTTTTTTGCTTCGGCTTCGACAGCTTCCATGACGCGGAGCAGGTTGCCGCCCCAAATTTTGGCAATGTCGCTTTCCGAATAGCCGCGCTTTAACAGTTCCGCTGTGACGTTTTCGGTCTCGGACGCATCTTCCCAGCCGTCAATGCCGCCGCCGCCGTCAAAATCGGAAGCAATGCCGACATGGTCAATGCCGGCGATTTTTACGGCGTGATCAATATGGTCAACAAAATCGGCTACGCTGGCGCGGGGCTCAATCTCCCACATGCCGTCAAGACGGCGGGCATATTCCGCGAGCGTGGCTTCGCTGGCCATGCCACGCGCTTCGGACGTTTCCAGTCCCAATTCTTTGCGCAAGGCCTCGCGGAACGCGCCTTGGGCTTCTGTATAAGGTTTCACATAATTATCAAGCGCCACCATCTGCGCAACGCCGCCGACATCGCGGATTTTCTCAAGCTGCTCATCATCCAAATTCCGCGCGCTGTCAGCCACGGCTATGACGCCGGAGTGAGACGCGATGATCGGCGTGCGGGATAGGTCTGCCGCCTGCATCATAGTCTCTTTGCCTGTGTGCGAGACATCAACCATGATGCCGGCATCATTGAGCGCGCCGACAAGATCGCGGCCCAGATCCGAGAGTCCATTATGGCGCGGACCGTCATCACGAACCGGGTGCGGATTGGAGCTATCGCCAAACTGGTTATGGCTGAAATGGGTGATGCCTACATAGCGTACGCCGCGCTCCGCCCAGCGGGGCACGTCGTCTATGCTGGTACCCAGCGGGAAAGCGTTTTCCATACCGACGAGAACGGCTTGCTTATTGCTGCCGACAATTCGGCGAACATCATTGGCGGTTTTCGCCAGCTCGACGCGGTCATTATATTTTTGGGTCAAAGCCTGTATCGCCGCCATGCGGGTTTCTGCAACCTTTTGGGCCTCGGCATATCCGGCATCAGTCAAATCGCCCTGCGGCGTGTAGACAATGAAAAAGGCCGCGTCCAAACCACCGGTCTTGAGTTTGCCAAGGTCAACTTGGAGCGCCGTGTCCATGCCGGGATCAATCTCGCTCATATAGGTCAGCGGAATATCCACATGGGTGTCGAGCGTTAGGGTTTTGGCGTGGATGGCTGCGACATCCATTACGGGCTGCGGTGCGGGATCGGACGCTGCTTTGTTTGTGGGCGCTTGTGAACATGCAGCCAGTGAAAGCGCCAAAAGTGATGGGATAAGATATTTCATGATAGTCCTCGTTTGTTAAGAAACCCGCGTGAATGTTGTGCCGTTTATGTCTTGAACGCCTGCGCAGATATAGTTTTCATTGCGGCGGAATGTATCTGTGCTCAAAAGCTCCATGTCAAATGCATGGCAGTGCTCGGCGCCGTCGGCGCTGAGATTGGTGATGTCCCAAAATTCAAATTCTAAAATGCCGGAGGCTTTCGCGCGGTTGAGCTTGAGCCGGGGCTGGTTGCCGAGTGGGCAAAAATGCGCCGCAATCAGGGCGTCCCCGTCAAGATGAAAGAGCGTCGGCGCCGTCATGCCATTGTGGAATGTCCAGTCTTCGACAAGGGTGGTTGCGTTGGCCGTGAGATAATAATGGATTTGCACGGGGTTGCCGTCTTCATTGGTGCCGTGCCAATGACCGACTAAGCTTTTCAAGTCCTCAAAGGTATTTTGCGCGTCGAGCATGTACAATGTGTAGGCGCAATACCGCACATTGCCAAGTTCAAGACGCAAAGAAAAAGCCGCCCCGAATGGAGCGGCTTTTGTTGTTTGCGAGTGAAAGCGGGACTACTCCGCTGCGTCATCCGTGATTTCGCTTGGGAACTCTTCGGTTGGCGGCAGGGCTGCTGCGCGCTCTTCCAAGAGTTTTTGATCCCGCTGGTTAGCGATTTTCTGATATTTCCGCAGATTGCTGCCTGTGCCGGCCGGAATGAGGCGGCCAACAATGACGTTTTCTTTGAGGCCTTCCAGCATATCTTCCTTGCCGTTGACAGAGGCCTCTGTAAGCACCCGCGTGGTCTCTTGGAAAGAGGCCGCAGAGATGAAGGAGCGTGTCTGTAACGAGGCTTTCGTAATACCGAGTAGAACCGGCGTAGCTTCAGCAGGACGCGCGTCTTTATTGCGCTCCAGCAGGGCATCATTGGCCGTTTCAAACTCGATCCGGTCAACCGTGTCGCCGCGCAGGAAGGAGCTGTCGCCCGCATCCGTGACTTCGACTTTTTGCAGCATTTGCCGGACAATCACTTCGATGTGTTTGTCGTTAATCGGAACACCTTGGAGGCGGTAAACGCCCTGAACTTCGTCGACGAGATATTCTGCGAGCGCTTCAACGCCCATAATTTGCAGAATGTCATGCGGCGCAGGATTACCGTCAATCAGGTAGTCACCTTTTTTGACCCGGTCTCCGTCTTGGACAAGCATATGCTTCCCTTTGGCGATGAGGAAGGTTGTTGGCTCCATGCTCTCATCATCCGGAATGATCGAGATTTTACGCTTGTTTTTGTAATCGCGCGTAAATTCAATCTTGCCGTCAATATCAGCAATCACCGCATCGTCTTTCGGACGGCGGGCTTCAAACAGTTCCGCAACGCGGGGCAGACCACCGGTAATATCCCGCTGGGTCGCGCCGCCTTTGGCGATACGCGCGACAACATCGCCGGGTTGAATGACGTCGCCGTCATTGACCGAGAGGATCGCGCCTACTGCTAGCATGTAGCGGGCAATATTGCCATTTCCAAGCTTAACAGGTTCGCCGTTTTCGTCCTGAATAACCGCGACAGGCTGAATTTCGCTGCCCTTTGCGCTGGCGCGCCAGTCAACGATAACCTTGGACGAAATCCCGGTTTCTTCGTCGGTTTCGTCTTTGGCTGATACGCCGTCAACAATATCGAGAAGGGTGACTGTGCCGCCGACTTCGGAGACGATCGGCGTGGCGTAAGGATCCCACTCCGCGAGGCGTCCGCCGCGCACGACCTTAGCGCCGTCTTTGACAGACAAACGCGTGCCGTAGGAGACTTTGTGCGCTTCTAGTTCCTTGCCGTCATTGTCAACGACCTTGATCTGCATGTTGCGGCCCATAACAATGAAGTTATCGAACTTGTCTTTCACGACGTTACCGTCTTCATAGACAATCTTGCCTTCGTTGGAGGAATCAATCACCGATTTATCGGACACGGAAGCGGTACCGCCAATGTGGAATGTTCGCATGGTCAGCTGTGTTCCCGGCTCGCCAATAGACTGGGCCGCGATAACGCCGACAGCTTCGCCCATATTGACTTTGGTGCCGCGCGCGAGGTCACGGCCATAACAAGTGCCGCAAATCCCGTAGCGGGTTTCACAAGTCAAAGCAGACCGAACCCGTGAGTTTTGAAGACCCGACTCGTCAATGACAAGGGCAATGTCTTCGTCAACATAGGTATTGGCCGGGAACATAAGGTCGCCGGTGCGCGGGTCTTGGAGGTCTTCGGCTGTGTTCCGGCCGAGCATACGCTCACCAAGGGAAACAACAACGTCGCCGCCGTCAACAACGGGCTTAAGCTCGATACCGGCGTTCGTGCCGCAATCTTCTTCGGTGACAATACAGTCCTGAGCCACATCTACCAAGCGGCGCGTCAGGTAACCCGAGTTCGCAGTTTTCAGCGCTGTATCCGCCAGACCTTTCCGAGCACCGTGGGTGGAGTTAAAGTAATCCATTACGGTCAGGCCTTCTTTAAAGTTGGCCGTAATCGGTGTTTCGATAATCTCGCCGGACGGCTTGGCCATAAGACCACGCATACCCGCAAGCTGTTTCATCTGGTTTTTAGACCCGCGCGCACCGGAATCGGCCATCATAAAGACGGAGTTGATCATTTTACGCTCGCGTCCCGCTTCGTTCATCATGGCATCCGCCACTTTGTCGGTACATTTCGACCACGCATCCACAACTTTGTTGTATTTCTCGCCTTTGGTGATGAGTCCGTCTGCATATTGCTGTTCGAAATCAGATACGAGGTCTTGGGTTTCGTTCACAAGCGTATATTTCGAATCCGGGATGATCATGTCGTCCTTGCCGAACGAGATACCGGCCTTACAGGCTTCACGGAAGCCAAGACCCATGATCTTGTCACAGAAGATGACCGTCGCCTTTTGTCCGGCGTGGCGGTAAACCACGTCGATCAGTTTGCCGATTTCTTTCTTGGTCAGAACCCGGTTGACAATGTCATATTTGACAAGCGGGTGTTTGGGTAGAAATTCTGCAATTTTGAGGCGTCCTGGGGAGGTTTCAGCCACTTCATAGGTCACAGATCCGTCTTCATGTTTGATGGCAAACCGGCCTTTGACCTTGGCGTGGAGCGAGACGACTTTATTGTCGAGCGCCGCTTCAACCTCGGCCATACTCGCGAACATCATGCCTTCGCCTTTTTCATCATCGCGCATAAGCGACATGTAATACAGACCCAGAATAATATCCTGCGACGGGACAATGATCGGTTTGCCGTTCGCGGGCGAGAGGATGTTATTGGTGGACATCATCAAAACGCGGGCTTCGAGCTGTGCTTCAATCGAGAGCGGCACATGAACCGCCATTTGGTCACCGTCAAAGTCAGCGTTAAAGGCAGCGCAAACCAGCGGGTGTAGGCGGATCGCCTTACCTTCGGTAAGCTTGGGCTCAAAGGCTTGAATGCCCAAACGGTGAAGCGTCGGCGCGCGGTTTAGGAGAACCGGGTGCTCGCGAATGACTTCGTCAAGAATATCCCACACTTCGGGGCGTTCTTTTTCAACGAGCTTTTTGGACTGTTTCACCGTGCCGGACAGGCCTTTGGCGTCAAGACGAGCGTAAATAAACGGTTTGAACAGCTCCAGTGCCATTTTCTTGGGTAAGCCGCACTCATGCAGTTTCAGCTCAGGGCCAACCACGATCACGGAACGACCGGAATAGTCAACGCGCTTACCGAGAAGGTTTTGACGGAAACGGCCTTGCTTGCCTTTGAGCATATCTGACATGGATTTTAGCGGGCGCTTATTGGCCCCCGTGATCACCCGGCCGCGGCGGCCATTATCAAACAGAGCATCAACGGATTCCTGTAGCATCCGTTTTTCGTTGCGGATGATAATATCCGGCGCACGCAGTTCAATCAGGCGCTTAAGACGGTTATTACGGTTGATGACGCGGCGGTACAGATCGTTCAGATCAGACGTTGCGAAACGGCCACCATCCAGAGGCACAAGCGGACGAAGCTCCGGCGGAATGACCGGCACAACCGTCAAAACCATCCACTCAGGACGGTTACCGGATGTGACAAAAGCTTCTAGCAATTTCAGACGCTTGGAGTATTTTTTGAGTTTCAGCTCAGAGCCTGTCTCGCCCATGTCGAAACGTGTACGCTCAATCTCGGCTTCGAGGTCAAGATTGATCAGCATTTCGCGAACAGCTTCCGCGCCAATGCCAGCCGTAAAGCTATCTTCGCCAAATTCGGCTTGGGCGTCGAGATATTCTTCTTCGGACAAGATTTGACGCTCAGACAAAGAGGTCAAGCCCGGCTCGGTAACCACATAGCTTTCAAAATACAGGACACGCTCAACTTCTTTGAGAGTCATGTCCAGCATAGTTGAAATACGCGATGGCAGGGATTTGAGGAACCAGATATGTGCAACCGGTGAGGCCAACTCAATGTGGCCCATCCGTTCGCGGCGAACGCGGGTCACAGTGACTTCAACGCCGCATTTCTCGCAGACAACGCCTTTATATTTCATGCGCTTATATTTGCCGCAAAGACACTCATAATCTTTGACCGGGCCAAAGATACGGGCACAGAACAGACCGTCTTTTTCAGGCTTGAATGTCCGGTAATTTATGGTTTCCGGCTTGCGGATTTCCCCAAATGACCAGCTATGAATTTTTTCCGGACTTGCGAGCGAAATTTTGATGCGGTCAAAGGTCGGGCCTTCTTGCGCGGGGTTGAAAATGTTCATGACCTCTTGGTTCATGGTGTTTCCTTTCAGTTGACATCAGATGCGTCCATCTGAGTCGTGAAAAATCACTTATAGTATAGCAGGGTCTAGACTATTTCATCTAGGCCCTGCCGGGAGCAGTTAGCCGTTGGTCAGCTCGATGTTCAGGCCAAGAGAGCGGATCTCTTTGACAAGCACGTTAAAGCTTTCCGGAATACCGGCCTCGAAGGCATCATCGCCGCGGACAATGCTCTCATAGACTTTCGTGCGGCCCGCCACGTCATCAGACTTAACGGTGAGCATTTCTTGCAGCGTATATGCCGCGCCGTAAGCTTCGAGGGCCCACACTTCCATCTCGCCGAAGCGCTGACCACCAAACTGTGCTTTACCGCCCAGAGGTTGCTGGGTGACAAGCGAGTAGGGGCCAATTGACCGGGCGTGGATTTTATCGTCCACCAAGTGGTGCAGTTTAAGCAGATATTTGTATCCAACTGTAACCGGACGCGTGAATTTCTCGCCCGTGCGGCCATCAAACAAAGTGACCTGACCTGAAGAGTGCAAACCAGCGCGTTCCAGCATGTCAACAATATCTGGCTCGCGCGCACCGTCAAAAACGGGCGTTGCGATCGGCATACCGTTCGTCAGGTTGCCGGCAAGCTCGAGAAGCTCGGAGTTTTTGCGCGGCATTTCTGCCCCTTCGCCGTAAGCAATGGTTAGCGCTTCTTTGATGGGCTCCATGCTGCCTTCGGCCTTGTAGGTCTCAAGCGCCGTGTTGATAAGCTCGCCGATACCGGAACAGGCCCAACCTAAATGGGTTTCCAAAATCTGGCCGACATTCATCCGCGACGGAACACCGAGCGGATTAAGTACAATATCAACAGCCTTACCATTAGGCAGGAAGGGCATGTCTTCGACTGGATTGATCTTGGAAATAACCCCTTTGTTACCATGGCGTCCGGCCATTTTATCGCCGGGCTGTAGCTTACGCTTCACCGCAACAAAGACTTTGACCATTTTCATCACACCTGGCGGCAATTCATCACCGCGCTGCAGCTTATCGACTTTGTCGTCAAACCGGGCATCAAGACGTGCTTTTGAGCTATCATATTGCTCCTTAAGCGCTTCAAGTTCGCCAATGGCCTGTTCGTCATCAATGCCGATGCGCCACCAGTCAGAACGCGGCACGTCGCCGAGCGTTTCCTCAGTAATGGGGCCTTTTTTGAAGCCGCGCGGGCCGGAAACGGCCGTTTTACCCAGCAAGGTCTTTTGAACCGAGTTGTAGATGGAGCGCTCAAGAATGGACAGCTCATCATCCCGGTCTTTGCCAAGGCTTTCAATCTCTTCGCGTTCGATTTGCATCGCGCGCTCGTCCTTGTCGACGCCGTGCCTGTTAAAGACGCGGACTTCGACAACCGTGCCAGAGGCTCCGGGCGGGAGTTTAAGAGATGTATCGCGAACATCAGACGCTTTTTCGCCGAAGATCGCGCGCAGTAGCTTCTCTTCCGGGGTCATTGGAGACTCGCCTTTTGGCGTGACCTTACCGACAAGAATATCGCCGGCGTGGACTTCCGCGCCAACAGCAACAATACCGGCTTCGTCAAGATTACGCAGCGCTTCTTCGCCAATATTGGGAATGTCGCGGGTAATCTCCTCAGGGCCAAGCTTTGTATCGCGGGCCATGACGGAGAACTCTTCGAGATGAACAGATGTATAGACATCATCACGCACAATGCGCTCGGAAATCAGGATCGAGTCCTCAAAGTTATAGCCGTTCCACGGCATAAACGCGACAAGCACGTTACGGCCAAGCGCGAGCTCGCCGAGGTCTGTTGACGGACCATCTGCGATAATGTCGCCAGCTTTGACTTCATCGCCAACACGGACCAGCGGGCGCTGGTTAATACAGGTCGACTGGTTTGAGCGTTGGAATTTCAGGAGATTGTAAATATCTACGCCGGACTTTTTCAAGT
>CAYGRF010000010.1:0-5790 GCA_964352275.1 uncultured Caulobacterales bacterium | reverse complement strand
CTACAACGGATTCCATTCCGGTTCCAACGAGCGGCGCTTCGGCTTTTAACAGCGGCACAGCTTGGCGCATCATGTTGGAGCCCATCAAAGCGCGGTTGGCGTCATCGTTTTCGAGGAACGGGATGAGAGCCGCCGCGACGGATACGAGCTGTTTCGGCGATACGTCAATAAAATCAACGTCTTCCTTTGCGATCAACGTCACATCACCGTTCACCCGGCATGTAATGAAGTCGCTCGCGAGCTCGCCTGCGTCGTTAATCTCGGCGTTGGCCTGCGCAATTTTGTAGCGCGACTCTTCCATAGCCGACAGATAAACGACTTCGCTTTTCAGTTTGCCATTTACGATTTTACGGTACGGGCTTTCGATAAAACCGTATTTATTTACGCGCGCATGGGTCGCTAGCGAGTTAATCAGTCCGATGTTCGGGCCTTCCGGTGTTTCAATCGGGCAAATCCGGCCATAATGGGTCGGGTGAACGTCGCGGACTTCAAATCCGGCGCGTTCACGGGTAAGACCGCCGGGGCCGAGAGCTGAGAGGCGGCGCTTATGCGTGATTTCAGACAGCGGGTTAGTTTGGTCCATAAATTGGGATAACTGTGAGGACCCAAAGAACTCGCGAACCACAGCCGCAGCCGGCTTTGCGTTAATCAAATCGTGCGGCATCACTGTCTCAATATCCACAGAGGACATACGTTCTTTAATGGCGCGTTCCATCCGCAGAAGACCAATACGGTACTGGTTTTCCATCAATTCGCCTACAGACCGAACTCGGCGGTTACCCAGATTATCAATATCGTCGACTTGGCCAATGCCGTCCTTGAGTTTAACCAATGTATCGACAACAGCGAGAAGGTCTTCTTTGCGCAATACGCGCACTTCTGGATCGGCGTCCAGATCCATACGGATATTCATTTTCACGCGGCCAACCTCGGACAGGTCATAGCGTTCTTGGTCAAAAAACAGGCTATTAAATAGATCTTCAGCGGCTTCCGGTGTTGGCGGCTCGCCCGGGCGCATGACACGGTAAATATCGACAAGCGCGCCTTCGCGGCTATCATTTTTATCAGCGGCCAGAGTCGTGCGGATGTAAGGCCCAACATTGACGTGGTCGATGTTTAGCACTGAAATCTCGTTAATTCCGGCTTCTTTCATCTCTTCCAATGTCTCAATTGGCAGCTCATCACCGGCTTCAGCGTAAATCTCGCCTGTGTCGACATTAACAATGTCTTCAGCCGCGTAACGCTCAGAGAGTGCTTCATCAGAAATCATAACAGATTTTAGGCCGTCATCCGCGAGCTTTTTCGCGCCGCGTTTCGTCAGCTTGCGCCCAGCGGGGGAGACAACTTCTCCGGATGAGGCATCAATCAGATCAGTAAGGAGTTTCGAGCCGCGGTAATCATTGGGGTTGAACGGGAGTGTCCATCCGCCGGATTTCTTATCGCGCTTGTAAACGATGCCTTCGTAGTAATGCGAGAGAATTTCTTCTTTATCCATACCCAGCGCATAGAGCACAGTTGTTGCTGGGAGCTTCCGGCGGCGGTCAATACGGGCATAAAGAATGTCTTTGGCATCAAATTCGAAATCGAGCCAAGAGCCGCGATAAGGAATGATCCGCGCAGAAAACAGGAATTTGCCGGATGAGTGGCCTTTGCCTTTGTCATGGTCGAAAAACACGCCGGGTGAGCGGTGCATTTGCGAGACAATAACACGCTCTGTACCGTTAACAATGAATGTACCCTTCTCGGTCATCAAAGGAATGTCGCCCATATAAACGTCTTGTTCTTTGATGTCTTTTACGGAGCGCGCACCAGTATCTTCGTCAATATCGAAGACAACGAGGCGCATTTTGACTTTGAGCGGAGCTGCGTATGTAATATCGCGCTGCTGACACTCTTCTTCGTCAAATTTTGGCGGCTCAAACTCAAATGATACGTATTCCAAGACCGCACGGTCAGAGAAGTCCCGAACCGGGAAGACAGATTTAAAGGTTCCGTTCATGCCCCGGTCGCCGCGATCTTCGTGCGCGATACCCTTTTGCAGGAACTGATTATATGAACTCTTTTGTACCTCGATGAGGTTTGGCATGCGCACCACTTCTGGAATGCGGCCAAAGCTCCGGCGAATACGTTTTTTACCCGTGAATGAAAGCGACATGAAGGCACCTTTCCGCTTTTTCAAACTGCCCGGCCCTGCAGTGGCCGTCAGTTTTTCGTAATTTCGTCTGGCGATTTAACCTGATGCCAGAGCAGGGGAGTTGATGGTCAAATCCAAACCGCGAAACAGTCTTTCGCAGGACATATCCGGCGGCGCAGGACGCCGCCGGATACTCAAGATTACTTGATCTCGACAGTGGCACCAGCCGCTTCGAGCTTTTCTTTAATCTCGTCAGCTTCCGCTTGCGGAATGCCTTCTTTGATTGCTTTTGGTGCGCTTTCAACAAGTTCTTTAGCTTCTTTGAGGCCAAGACCTGTGATGGCGCGGACTTCTTTAATGACAGAAATTTTGTTTCCGCCGAAAGATGTCATAACTGCGTCAAACTCAGTTTGTTCAGCCGCAGCAGCGCCGCCGCCGTCAGCAGCAGGACCAGCTACAGCCACAGCGGCTGCGGCTTTAATGCCGTTTTCTTCGAGAATGTCGTTCAGTTGTTTTGCTTCGAGGATGGTTAAGCCCATCAGCTCTTCTGCGAGTTTAGCTACATCAGCCATTTTAGTTTCCTTTGTTAATCAGTTCGATTTTTGCGATAATGAAAGTGTTTATGCCGCAGCCCGTTCTTCGATCACTTTGATGGCGCCAACAATACCGGCTCCTTGTGATGTCAGACGCGAGACAACTTCGGTTGCCTGACCCAGCAAACGCTGAGCAGCCATACCGATAAGTTCTTCGCGAGATGGCAGTTTTGAAAGCGCTTCGATCCCATCGGGGCCGAAAACTTCCTCACCCATGAAACCGCCAATAATAGAGAACGCTTTGCTCTCTTTGGCGAATTCAACGGTGATCTTTGGCGCGCTGATCATATCATCAGCATATGCTACTGCCACAGGTCCGGTTAACATGGCTCCAGCCGCTTCGAAAGGTTTCCCCTTCATAGCGATTTTGGCCAACCGGTTTTGCACGACACGGATCCCAGCATCTTTCTCACGAAGTTTGCTGCGAAGTTCCGTCATTTCCGCAACAGTCATGCCTGAATATTCAGCCATAACCACGGATCCGGCACCGTCAAAAATACCTTCCAGTACTTTGACCATGTCCGCTTTTTGATTGCGATCCATTTTGCGGTCTCCCTGTTATGATCCACGCCCCATGCGCAGACCTTCCAAGTGCTCATCAAGGCCATGATGGTCTTGACGAACGGTTGTCTGTCCCCCTTACGGGTATCAGGGCTCGAACTGACGGGCCCCATTACAGGGCAAAATCAGTCTCACTCTGTCTGTATTGGCGGTTATTAAGCCGTTCCCCATAAGGAGGGCGGGCACCAATAGTCTTGGACAGGCACGGGCGAAATTCGCCCGTGATTAAGCCCGGCAAGCCGAGCTAAATTCTTTTGGACTAAGAGCTGATTTCAGCAGTGTCCACTTTAACGCCGGGACCCATAGTCGAGGTCAGCGTGATCCGGCGTACAAAAACACCTTTCGCGCCCGATGGCCGCGCTTTTTGAATGGCGGTTAGAAACGCATTGACGTTCTCAGTCAGCTTATCTTCTGTAAAACTGGCTTTGCCTACGCCGGCATGAATGATACCGGCTTTTTCAACGCGAAATTCAACAGCGCCGCCCTTGGCATCTGTCACAGCTTTGGCCACATCCGGCGTCACTGTACCGACTTTCGGGTTCGGCATCATGCCTTTGGGGCCAAGGATTTTACCGAGGCGGCCAACAAGCGGCATCATATCAGGCGTAGCAATCACGCGCTCAAACGGCATGTCTCCGTTTTGAATTTGTTCCATCAAATCTTCTGCGCCGACAACGTCAGCACCCGCAGCGCGGGCTTCATCCGCTTTCGCGTCTTTTGCAAACACAGCAACGCGAACGACGCGGCCGGTTCCGTTGGGAAGATTACACACGCCGCGTACCATTTGGTCAGCATGGCGCGGATCAACACCCAAATTGAGAGCGAGTTCAATGGTTTCATCAAACTTAGCGGTCGCATTCCTTTTGACGATCTTTACGGCGTTCGCCACAGTGTGCATGGCTTCTTTTTCAAAAGCTGCACGCGCTGTTTTTATTCTTTTTCCTGATTTTGCCATGATCTTACCCCGTGACCTCATAACCCATTGAACGCGCGGAGCCTTCAATGATTTTCGTGGCCTGATCGAGATCGTTCGCGCTCAGGTCTGCCATTTTCATTTCAGCGATTTCGCGGCACTGCGCCACGGTTACGCTTCCGCCAACTTCGCGGCCCGGGTGATTAGATCCGGATTTCTTGCCTGCAGCTTTTTTAAGGTAATAAGATGCTGGAGCCGTTTTTGTGACAAATGTAAACGACTTGTCGCCGTAAACGGTGATAATTGTCGGTGTTGGAATGCCTTTTTCAAGGGCTTCGGTTTTAGCGTTAAACGCCTTTGCGAATTCCATAATGTTAACGCCGCGCTGACCCAATGCAGGCCCGAGAGGCGGTGACGGATTGGCTGAACCCGCAGGGATTGTCAGCTTGATATAGCCTTGAATCTTCTTTGCCATGTTCCACTCCTTTTGAGCTTTCGCTCTTTGTGGTTAAAGCCGCGCCCCATGCGCAGCCTATGTGGTGTCCGTGGTGCGAACCGATCTGGACTTCTGATCGGGCCTCCCACAAACGCTATAAACGCTAAGTCTGTTTTTCGACCTGCGTATATTCGAGTTCGACCGGCGTGCCCCGGCCAAAAATGTTAATGAGAACCTTCAAGCGCTCATTTTCAGCGTCAACGCTTTCAACTGTCCCGTTAAAGGACTGAAAGTGCCCATCGATAACCTTAATGGTCTCGCCAATATCAAAATTGATCATAGAGCGTGGACTATCCACGCCTTCTGCGATTTTGCCGACAATGCGCGCGACTTCTGCTTCAGATACAGGCATAGGCCTGTTGGCAGAGCCTAAAAAACCAGTTACTTTCGGCGTGTTTTTGACAAGGTGATACGCCGCATCCGTCAAATTCATTTTCACAAGAACATAGCCTGGGAAAAATTTGCGCTCACTCTCGACCTTGCGGCCCTTGCGAACCTCAATAATCTGCTCTGTCGGGACTAAAATTTCCTCAAACAAGTCAGACAGGCCTTTTTCCGCCGCTTCACGCTCCAGGCTTTCTTTTACGCGCTTCTCGAAGTTCGAGTACGCTTGAACGATATACCATTTGGCAGTCATTAGCCTGCGCCTCCAAAGCTTAGCACGAACTGAATAATCATTCCGATGATCCAATCGACAACAAAGAAAAATGCACCCATTAAAACGGTCATCAACAAGACAAGAATTGTCGTTGTCATCGTTTCACGCGATGTTGGCCAAACAACCTTGCGGCCCTCTTGGCGAACCTGACCTAGATATTTAATCGGACCGACTTTGTCTTTGCTTTCAGCCATTTCATTATACTCCAATACGCGAAGAAGGGGTTACCATTCATCCGCGTTGGTTTGGGCCTTAGTGGCAGGGGCGGAGGGACTCGAACCCACGACCCTCGGTTTTGGAGACCGATGCTCTACCAACTGAGCTACACCCCTAAAGCCGTTCAGGCTGCGGGCAGATCATCTGCCCGCTATAAACTTACGTCTCTACTCAATAATCTCAGCAACGACGCCGGCGCCGACTGTGCGTCCACCTTCG
>CAYGRF010000009.1:0-35640 GCA_964352275.1 uncultured Caulobacterales bacterium | reverse complement strand
ATCGTAATATCGCCGCTCAGTACGTAAAATTCTTCATCGGCAAGTATATGCTCTCCGCCAGTTTTTGACCAGCCAGCGGGATAACGAATAAGCGCGCTACATGCGCCTGTATTGATGTCACGACTGAGAAATTTATATTCTGCGTCGGGCCGGGCTGCGCCCGCGCCAATTCTCTGCCACGGTAAAAGCTGCGCGTGAATAAATTCAATATGAGGGCGGTCTAACATATTTACATTATGGGAGATAAAACTGTAACTATATTGACGGTTATCAAGTTAGGGTTACTCGTACTAACAAATTCTGATATGTCACCACGGCCTAATTGCCCACAGGCCCTAGACTTGCTATCATAAGTAATAATCCATTTCATTATCAAATGCATTGCCGCAAATTGTCTTTATGGCGTCATGCTGACTTAAGAAGACCTCCCCAGTAAGATTATGGAATAGGTGTGATTTTTCTAACTTGTCCATGACAGGACCTTTGACTTCAGACAAATGGAAGGTGATTTTGGCAGATTTGAGCCGTTCATTTATAGCTTCAAGGCTCTCTAAAGCACTCAAATCAATATCATTGACGGCGGAGCACATTAGTATGACATGTTGTATCGCGTCGCTTTGTAGCGCGCGGTCATAAATGGCATCCTCCAAATAGCGAGCGTTGGCAAAGTAAAGAGATTCATCGACTCGCAGAGTTAAAACGCGAGGACTGGTAATCACTTCGTGCCGTTCAATATTGCGGAAATGTTCTGTGTCGCGAACTTGGCCAACAATTGCATAATGAGGGCGAGAGGAGCGGAACAGGAACATACCAATCGAGATTATAACGCCCGTCATGACACCGGCCTCTACTCCGGCAGTAAGTGTTAAAGCAATCGTTGCTATCATTGCTGCAAAGTCGCTTTTTGAATAGTTCCAAGCTTCTTTGATGTCGCCTATATTCACCAATGACAAAACGGCCACAATGATCGTTGCGGCAAGTGTGGCAATTGGAAGAAAGTAAAGTAATGGCGTCAGGAATAATGTCGCCAAAGCGATCCCAATCGCAGTAAAACCACCTGCAGCCGGTGTTTCTGCGCCGGCGTCAAAATTCACTGCCGAGCGAGCGAACCCACCGGTAACGGGATAGCCCCCTGAAAAAGCTGCCGCGATATTAGATGCACCAAGTCCAATAAGTTCTTGGTCAGGATCGATACGCTGGCGCCTTTTTGCGGCTAAGGTTTGGGCAACGGAGACAGACTCAACAAAGCCGATGATCGCGATAATCAAGGATGATGCGAGTAGGCTCGTCCATAAACCCATATCAAATTCCGGCACAGTGAGCGGTGGTAGGCCTTTGGGAATATCGCGGACAATCTTGACGCCTTTATCGGCAAGCCCAAGACCAGCCACGGCAAGAATAGAAACTACGATTGCGATAACCGGGCCGATACGTGTGCCAATCCCTGCAAGCTTTTCAGACAGACCGATTTTTACAAGTAGGGGTTTGAGGTTCCCGCGAACCCAAAATAAAAAGAGTGTGGAGATTACGCCAATAATCAGGGTAGGAATATTGGTCTCTGGAATTCTTGAAATTAAAGACTGACCAATATCAATCAAATTGTGACCCGATACGGTGACACCCAAAATGTGCTTTAACTGGCTGACCGCGATCAATATCCCTGAGGCCGTTATGAATCCCGAAATAACAGGATGGCTAAGAAAGTTTGCAATAAATCCGAGCTTGAATAGCCCCATGGTAAACAGCATTAGTCCCGAAATTAGAGCCAATAAAATTGCAACGGCAAGATATTCGGGGGAGCCTTGTACCGCCATTTTCCCGGCTGCCGCAGCCGTCATAAGTGAGATTACTGCGACGGGCCCAACGGCTAGCGTTCGGCTTGTTCCAAAAATAGCATAGGCGACTAAGGGTAATATTGAGGCATACAGACCCACCTGCGGCGGCAATCCTGCCAGCAGTGCATAAGCCAAAGACTGCGGAATGAGCATGATCGTCACAATGATGGCGGCAATGCCGTCATTGACAAATGTCTCGCCGCGATAGGTGCGCCCCCAATCCAGAATTGGGAAATATTTTTTGATGCTAAAGCCCATCAAGTTTCAATCTATTCTGCTGCGTTTTTATGACCTGAGCGGTCTTTTGGTTTAGGCTTGACCAACCATTCTTTGCCTTTGAGCATGCCTTTCCAATAGACGGGTGGTAGAATTTTCTCTTTTAAGAGCCAAGACAGGCGTGAGGCTTTTGTCCCGTCAATCAACCATGTGGGGAACGACGGAATAAGCTTCCCGCCGTAGCCAAATTCAGCCAAAACAATCTTACCGCGTTCTAAAGTTAGAGGGCATGATCCGTATCCGTCATAGACCGCGCGTTTGTTTTTGCCGTCCATTTTGGCAAGAACATTATTGGCCACAATGGGTGCTTGTTTGCGGGCTGCCGCCATTGTTTTGGCATTTGGTGCGGAGCATGCATCTCCCAGAGCATAGATGTTTGCATAGCGCGTGTGACGCAGGGTTTCAGGGTCAACGTCAATCCACCCGGCCTCATTGGCTAGGGGGCTTTCCTGTATAAAAGTTGGGGCGGATTGCGGCGGGCTGATGTGGAGCATGTCAAATTCCCGCTCGACAATTATTGTGTTGCCTCCAGCATCCGTTTTTTCAAACCAAGCGATTTGATTGGGCCCATCGACCTTAATCAGGTTTTCACCAAAGTTTAGATTAGCCCGGTATTTTTTGACGTACTCCATCAGCGCAGGAACATATTCTTTAATTCCGAATAACACGCCGCCCGCATTACAAAAATCAACGGTAATATCTTTCAAAACCCCATTACGAAGCCAATGATCACAAGACAGATACATCGCTTTTTGCGGCGCGCCCGCACATTTAATCGGCATGGGCGGCTGGCTGAAAATCGCTATGCCCTGTTTGAGGTTTTGTACGAGCTCCCATGTGTAAGGCGCATATTCATACCGGTAATTCGATGTCACTCCGTTTTTGCCCAAAGTTTCTTCAGCCCCTTCGATTTTGTTATAGTCAAGCTTGAGTCCGGGTGCGGCAACGAGCATTTCATATTTAACGCGGCTGCCATCTTCGAGTTCAACTTCGTTTTCACCCGGGTGAAATTTTGCGGCCGACGCTTGTATCCACTTGGCTTGTTTTGGCATCACATCGCGCATTTTACGCTCGGTTGATTCAACTGAGAAAATACCGCCGCCGACCATTGTCCATCCTGGCTGGTAGTAATGTATCCAGTTTGGCTCAATAATGGCAAGATCCAATCCGGGACGGCGTTTTAGAAGGCTGGACGCCGTGGCGATTCCTGCTGAGCCCCCGCCAATAATGACGACTTGATGCGTTCTTAGTTTGGCAGGGTGTTTCTTTGGTCCATGCATCGTCGATAGCTCAGGCTTTGGTTCTGCGGCTTGGAGTTCGGAGCGAAGATCTGATAAATCATATCCTGCTGCCTTGGCGCGCGCGATTATGTCTTCGGCATTGCGTTCACCAGCCTGTGTTTTTGCCCAGAGGTTTGTCGAGCGGGTACCGGTACGGCAGAAGGCGAGAATAGCCCCGCCCGTGCTCTCTAAAACAGATTTGAAATCTGAAACATTCTGATCACTCATTTGTCCCGGAATGACCGGGATATAGTGATAGCCAAGACCTAAGTCTGCTGCGCGTTTTGCCAAAGTCTGAGACTTTGGCTGGCGGGGCGCTTCACCGTCAGGGCGGTTGTTAATGATGCAAGAGAAGCCCGCCTCTTTAGCAGCTTTTAAATCCGCAAGCTTTAATTGCTCAGATACGCTGAGGACATCTGTAAGAGACTTGATTATCATTAAGAGGCTCCTAAACCGCGTTAAGAGGGATTTTAAGGTAACGCATGCCGTTATCTTCAGGTTCCGGGAGTTGGCCTGCGCGCATATTCACTTGCACAGATGGCAAAATCAGGCGCGGCATAGCCAGCGTTTTGTCGCGCTCTGTGCGCATTTTGATGAATGCATCACGGGTGACAGAGCTATTGAGGTGGATGTTTTTTGCTTTCTCCTCGCCCACCGTGGTCTCCCATGCATAATAGTCACGACCCGGCGCTTTATAATCGTGACAAAGGAACATGCGGGTTTCATCCGGTAGTGCGTACAACTTCTGTACGGAGTTATAAAGCGTCCCTGCATCACCACCGGGAAAGTCACAGCGCGCAGATCCATAGTCCGGCATAAATAATGTATCGCCAACAAAAACCGCATCGCCGATATGATAAGCTACACAAGCAGGGGTATGGCCAGGCACGAACAGAATATCCGCGTCGAGATTACCGATTTTAAAGGTCTCACCATCGGCAAATAGACGACCAAACTGACTGCCGTCGGTTTTGAAATCGTCGTCCGCATTAAACAATCCGCCAAACACTTTTTGAACGTCCGGTATGTGCTCACCAATAGCAATAACCCCGCCAAGTTTTTCTTGCAAATAAGGAGCGGCAGAGAAGTGGTCGGCATGGGCATGAGTTTCCAAGATCCATTGCGCGTCTAAATTACCTTGGCGTATGAAATCAATGATTTGATCCGCGGAGTCGGTTGAAGTGCGGCCAGATGCTCGATCAAAATCCAAAACAGAGTCGATAATCGCGCAGACATTAGAGCTTGGATCGCGCACAATATAGGAAATCGTGTAGGTCGCTTCATCAAAGAAAGAGACAATATCGGGTTTTAACATAATTTTCTCCTTAGGGTGGATTATGATTCTGATCTGGTTGGCGTTACGGACGCAAATTGGCTGTAGCCGCCTCTATTGTGTCGTGCAGAGCCTATAAATTTGGGGCGCGGTAGAAATCCGGCGGCCCGCGCGCTTTGTTGTGCAGGCTCTGGCGCAACGTAATTCTTGTCCAAAGTCGCGCCGCAAATGGCTTTAATGAGCTTTTCCATGTGGGGATGAGAGAGTTGATAAAAGACGACTTTTGACTCGCGCCGCGCGGAAATGACTCCGTCATCTCGAAGGCGGCCCAGTTCTCGCGAAAGGGTCGGCTGCTTGATGCCGAGCTCAGTTTCGATGTCGCCCACAGAAATTTCACCGTCGAGCAAACGGCAGACAATCATCAAACGGTTTGGATTGGCGAGCAATTTTAAGAGCCCAGATACGTCTTCGGCTTTGGCTGTCATATCAATCATGGTCATGGGGTGAGGGCGTTTCATGAAGTGGCCGAAAGCGGAATGTCGACTTCGCGGTAATACCATGTCTTTGCCGTGCTATCATTGACAGCGTCCGAGCGGGAAGTGGGCGGGTTAAGCACAGCCTTATCGCCGGGCTGCCAGCCTTCTGGTAGAGACACGTCAATGCTTACTGTAATTTGCAAAGCGCGCATTACGCGCAATATTTCGTCAACGGAGCGCCCCACACTCATTGGGTAATGACTCATGGCGCGTAGAATGCCTTCAGGGTCTATAAAGAATACAGAGCGAACAGTAGCCGTGCTGACAGAGCCGTCATGGATCATGCCGTATGCAAATGAGATTGCCATAGAGACATCTTCGATGATCGGGAATTCAATTTTTGTGCCAAACCCGGCTTCAATACTGTCCAGCCAGGCAATGTGTGAGTAGATGCTATCAATAGATAGGCCAAGAAGCTCGCACCCCATCTTTTGAAACTCCGGGGCAGACTTTTGAAAGGCGATAAATTCAGATGTGCAGACTGGGGTAAAGTCCGCAGGATGACTGAACAGGATCAGCCACTTGCCTTTATAGTCAGACAAACTGCGCGTTCCTAATGTGGTGCGCGCGGTAAATTCTGGAGCGAGCTCATCCAAGCGCAGACCGCGCATGTGGTCAGGGGGGGTGGCAATCTCTGGCTGATTCATAACTTTACCTTATTGATATGTCGTAGCCATTTTGCGGCTAATCAAAACTTGTTCCCGGCCAGTCTAATGCGATTTTGTTTAATTTAGCACGATCACTATATAATTACAATAATAATATATTGACTTTTATATAATGAGTGATGATATAGTGTTTAGGTAATAGTTTTGGAGGTAAAAAATGTCTTTACGTATTGGCGATACGGCCCCGGATTTCACAGTGGCAACAACGCAAGGTGATGTAAATTTTCATGATTGGATAGGCAGTTCTTGGTGCTTCTTTTTCTCGCATCCGGCTGATTTTACGCCAGTCTGCACAACGGAAATGGGGCGCACAGCTCAACTGTCTTCGGAATTTAAAGCGCGGAACACTAAGCCTATGGGCCTGTCCACAGATGTTGTTTTAGAGCATTTAGAGTGGATGAAAGACGTTGATGAAACCCAGCAGACGCATGTGGATTTCCCCATAGTCGCAGACGCTGACAGAAAAATCGCGCAGCTTTACGGTATGATCCATCCCAATGAGAGCGATACAGCGGCTGTGCGCTCAGTTTTTATTATCGACCCGGATAAGAAGATCCGCCTGATGATGACTTATCCTATGAGTGTGGGGCGTAATTTTGATGAGATTTTGCGTGTTATTGATGCTCTGCAAGCGGGTGATAAAAACGGCATTGCGACACCTGCTGATTGGAGTGTTGGCGATAAAGTTATCATTCCGCCTTCAGTATCAAATGAAGAGGCCACCAAGAAATTCCCCCAGGGCTTTAATGAAATTAGGCCGTATCTTCGCTACACATCGATTGGCTAACGTCCCTTCGTAGCCATGACTTCCCCTGACATGCTCTCTCTATGTCAGGGGATTTTCCGGAGAATTAGATGGAAAACTTCACACCACTTTCAGCAGCGATAGGCGGCGCACTTATAGGCCTTTCAGCAGTATGGCTTATGATTAGTGCGGGCCGAATTGCCGGTATTAGCGGCATTCTCGGCGGGGCTGTTAAAGCAGACACCGGAGATAGATTGTGGCGTTGGACATTTCTAATCGGCCTCTTCGTTGGCCCGGTTATTGTTAGTTTCTTTCATCCTGATCTGCTCAGAGCAGAATTCCCGACAACAGGTGTAATGCTAATTTTGGGTGGAGTCCTTGTAGGGCTTGGAACACAACTCGGCAATGGCTGCACAAGCGGACATGGCGTGTGCGGTAATGCGCGGCTGTCTATGCGTTCAATTCTGGCGACATTGACTTTTATGGCGACGGGTATGCTGACCGTATTCGCAATGCGCCATGTGATAGGGGTATAAAATGAAACTTGCCTTTTCAACATTTATCGCGGGTGCAATATTCGGGGCTGGGTTAACCGTCTCTCAAATGGTCAATCCGTCCAAGGTTATTGCTTTTTTAGATGTGACAGGCAATTGGGATCCAAGCCTTGCCTTTGTTATGGGGAGTGCCTTGATCGTCACTTTCATCGGCTACCGGTTAGTATTAAAAGGAAAGACGCCTTTATTTGCAGATAAGTTCCGCCTGCCCACAAGCAAAGATATTGATCCGCCGCTAATATTGGGCGCGGCGCTCTTTGGTATAGGCTGGGGACTCTCTGGGTTATGTCCGGGACCCGCACTTGCCAGCATTAGCTTCGCGGGGGCAAATGCTTTTATTTTCGTAGTCACGATGATCGCAACAATTGTCGCTTATCGCTTAGCAAGGGCAAGGTTATGAGGGGCGGTAACGCATAGCGCCAGCACTATTCATCGTGTTATGCTTGACGGGATGTTCTGTGAGGAAAGACTCCCAAATGAATAAATCATCACGGCTGACGCTGTTGCGTTAGTGAATAAAATATTTGGCTCCCGCACTTTGGTTTCTCTCTGAATCCTTGAGTTGACACTCCGGGGGGGGCGAATCTATTTTCTCTTTCTAAACAGGCCCTGATAGTGTGCGTCAGGTAGTGTGCATCAGGTTTTTAAAATTTTTTTGACGCATACAGGCGCTTGCGTTTAACCTGAGCGCGGTAGTTGCCAGATTGAAGTTTTACTATAGTTGCTACACAGCGGTAATCTGGAGTAAAAGGTTCCTGTTTTAAGTAATTGAAGTATAACAAAAAATGCAAAAAGAACAAGAGTTTACAGTCAGCGTTGCGCCCATGATGGATTGGACGGATCGGCATTGCCGTTGGTTTCATCGCCGCTTAAGCCGTCATGTCGTGCTCTATACAGAAATGGTTGTCGCAGATGCGGTTATTCATGGCGACCGAAATTATCTTATCGGATTTGACCCGTCTGAACATCCTGTGGTTTTACAGATTGGCGGCTCGGATCCGGCTAAATTGGCGCAAGGCGCTAAAATTGGCCAGGATTTTGGTTATGATGCGGTCAATATCAATATTGGATGCCCGTCTGACCGGGTGCAATCCGGCCGGTTCGGTGCGTGCCTTATGGCTGAACCGGATCTTGTGGCGGAGTGTTTTTCTAAAATGCAGGCTGCGGTGTCTATTCCTGTGACGGTCAAGTGCCGCTTGGGTATTGACGAGCAGAATGTTTCCGAGACATTGCCGCATTTCATTGAAACTGTCGCCAAGGCTGGCTGTAAGCATGTGATTATACATGCGCGCAAAGCGTGGCTAGACGGGCTTAGCCCCAAGGATAACCGCATCATTCCGTCGCTCGATTATGGCCTTGTGCGCGCAATGAAAAGCCGCTTTCCCGGTTTGGAGATCGTGCTCAATGGCGGGCTTACCACCATTGAAACAGCCTTGAGCGAAGCCCAAAAGTCGTTGCCGGGTCTTGACGGCGTTATGCTCGGGCGCGCAGCCTATCACGATCCGTGGATTTTAACCCATATTGACTCTCTGGTTCATGGCGAGCCCGTTTTTGTAAAAACCCGTGAGGATATAGCACTTGAACTTATTGCATATGCTAAAGCCCGTGAGGGTCGCGACCGCACAGTCAAGGCGCTCATACGGCACATTATGGGACTGTATGCGGGCAGGCCCGGTGCGCGTCTTTGGCGGCGCACCCTCAGCGAGCAATCTGCGAAAGGCTTGCGGCCATCAGGTGTCATCTCGGCGGCGCTAAACACCCGCCGCGATTTTGAAAGCGCCGCATAATGGACCCCCAGATTTTAAGCCTTGTAGCCTCGCTTTTGCTTGCAGGGTGCGCGGCTGGGTTTAGTGCGGGGCTGTTCGGGATTGGCGGCGGCGCGATTATGGTGCCTGTACTGTATTTTGTTTTTACTGCGCTGGGTTACCCCGAAGCCGTCATTATGCATACTGCCGTCGCGACCTCGTCTGCGGTTATCATTATCAGCTCAATCCGGTCAGTCATGAGCCATCACGGACACGGAGCTGTGGACTGGGATATTTTGTGGCCGGGCAATCCTCTAAAAAGCTGGGGCGTTTGGATTGGCGTTGGCGCATTGTTTGCCGCCGGAGTTTTAGCAAGCCGTATCAGCGGCGCGCAGCTTACCTTAATTTTTGGCGTTATGATGTGCCTCATCGCGGCGCAGTTCATTTTTGGCCGTCCGGATTGGCGCGCACGCGATACAATTCCGGGCGGGCTGGCGTTGCCGGTTGCGGGAGGCGGTATCGGCGCGCTCTCAGCCTTGATGGGGATTGGCGGCGGCGCAATATCCGTGTCACTGATGGTTATCTGCGGCAAGCCCATTCACCGCGCAATCGGAACCGCGTCCGGGATTGGTATGTTTATTTCTATCCCTGCGACATTAGGATTTATTTATAGCGGATGGGATGTGGCCGGACGGCCCGACTTTTCGCTGGGATATGTCAACGGGCTGGGCTTTGTGTTGGTGGCCGCAACATCGCTATTGTTTATTCCTTTAGGCGCACGCACGGCGCATAAAACCAATCAAGCCAAACTTAAGATGGTTTTTGGAATATTTTTATTCTGTGTTGCGATCAATATGATCCGCAAGGCGCTATTTTAAAGTCGCAAAATTAGCGCATTAGGAGTGGCTTCGACTTTTTGCAATTCGCCCAGATAGGTCATGCCAAGAAGCGAGGTGTTCAGACCGTTTGGCACCACTAAGGCCCGCACGTTGCGTACAGTCACCGCGCCTACGGAAATAGAGTTGAGCGTCACATAGGCTGCTACATTTTCACCGCCAGCCGTGGCAATAGGAACATTGTAATTTAAGGTATTCAAACGGATCCCGGCTTTGCGCGCATCTTCGGGCGTTAAGGCAACAGAACTGGCGCCTGTATCGACCAGGAATTTTACGTGGCCGTTATTCACGCGGGCCTCGGCCCAAAACTGTCCATCTGCCTTTGATTTGGGGATTGAGACAGCTTGTCCGCCCAGCTTCTGGATTGTATCGGGTGTGGGCCGAACGGCGACATCATTCGCAGCAGTGCCGCCGCTAGGCATAAGGCCGAGCTTATCGTAAATTGCTTGTTTGTTAGCCGCGGCGAATGCAACACCCATAGCCATAACGCCAATTATGACCGAATCTCTTAGAATCGTATTACTCATATATCTTTGATAGGGATGAAATAGTTTAGCGTTTATAAATTTACACAGAGTTTTTAAGCATATTCACGCGCTAAACCGTAGTATGGTTACGCGATTACTATATACAGAGCCCATGAATCAGACCGAAAACCCATTTGATGATATTCGCGACCTTATTGCGCGAAGCCCGGGGCCTGACCACGCTGCATCGGTGGCGGCAAGGCAGGCCTTTGCAGATTTCCCCGGACCGCAACCGGTATTAGGGCGCTGGATGGAACCCGTGGCTTGGCTTGCAGGTTGGCAAGGTACTGACAGACCGACGATTGAACGCCCCCTTATTGCTGTTTTTGCCGGGACACATGGCGTCGTGGAAGGCTTTACGGATCATGATATTATCAAGGCGGCTCAGTCCCGTGTCGAAGGTCTCACAGAGGGCCAGGCTGTTTTACGCGGAATGTCATCGCGCATAAATGCAGCCTTTAAGGTCTATGAGATGGGACTCGAATATCCTGTCCCCGATATAACGCAAGCCGACGCTTTGAGTGAACGGGATTGCGCGGCTGCCATGGCTTTTGGAATGGAAGTCGTTGCTGAAGGCGCGGATATTATTGTGCTCGGGAATGCGGGCTTCGGGTCGGCGACAGCCGCTGCTGCGATTGCGCAGGGCTTGTACGGCGGCGCTGCGGAATATTGGGCGGGCGCTCATGACGGTACAGCCGAGGCGCGTATTGCTGCGGTTGAGCGGGCTGCTAATTTTCATGCGGGCGGTGTGTCCGACCCGCTCGAGTGTTTACGCCGGTTTGGCGGGCGCGATATATCTGGACTTGTGGGCGCTATTTTGGCGGCGCGGCAACAATCTATCCCTGTCATTTTGGATGGGTTTGTAGTATGTACAGCGGCTGCGGTACTCCACGCCGTTAATCCGGATGCGACGGCGCATTGTCTTGCCGGACATCTCTCTGCGGAGCCCGCGCATGGTGCGCTTCTTGACCGCCTTGGCCTCACGCCTTTGCATAATTTCGGCATCCCAACGGGCGACGGAACAGGCGCTGCCTATGCGTTGTCTACCTTGCGAATGTCGGTGAGTGGTCTCTCAAGCCTTCGCGGCGATATATAACGGATTATATTTACGCATTCCGTCAATAATTAAAGCGAAATTTCTGACTTTAGGTGCAAAATAGGCATGTTCATGCCATAAAAAATGCGTAATGGGTCATAACTTTATTGGGAGCCTGAGATGAATCTCTTTGAATCAGACCTGTTTGATGATCACGAAGGTGTTCATTTCGTGACCGACGAAGCCTCCGGTTTAAAGGCCGTGATTGCCGTACATAATACGCGCCGCGGCCCAGCAGCAGGTGGTACGCGTCTTTGGACTTACGCGAGTAGCCAAGCGGCGTGCGAAGATGCGCTGCGGCTCTCCCGCGCCATGAGTTATAAGAACGCAATGGCGGACATTCCGTTTGGGGGCGGCAAAGCCGTTATCATGCGCCCCGCAGGCGAGTTTGACCGCAAAGCGCTGTTCACCGCTTATGGCCGCGCCGTTAACAATCTTGCTGGGACATATTGCACAGCCGAGGATGTCGGTGTCTCAACCGAAGACATGCAGACTGTCAGCACGCAAACATCATATGTAGGGGGCCTGAGTGAAGGCGCCGCGGCATCAGGCGATCCGTCACCTGTGACTGCGGACGGCATCTTTCGCGGGCTTCATGTGGCTGTGGGTCGTGTTTTGGGGCAATCTGATCTCAAAGGCGTGCGTGTCGCCGTGCAAGGATTAGGTCATGTGGGATATAACCTGTGTGAGCGGCTCCACGCGGCGGGCGCTATCTTAACCGTGACGGATATAAATTCGGAAATTTTGCATAAAGCCGAGAGGGTGTTAGGGGCGAGCGTCGTCACCCCGGATGTTATTCATGCGCAGGACGTTGATATTTTTGCGCCGTGCGCCCTCGGCGGCGCCATCAATCCGGAAAGCATTAAAGGTATTAAAGCCAAAATCATCGGCGGCGCCGCCAACAATCAACTGGCGACAGCGGATATGGGTCAAGCGCTTATGGACCGGGGCATTCTCTATTGCCCGGATTATGTGCTGAACGGCGGCGGCATTATCAATGTCGCGGCAGAATTATCCGGTTCCTATGATCCGAAATGGGTGGACGGCAAACTTGAAGGTTTGAAGCAAACCCTTCACGAAATTTTTGATCTTTCTGAAACAGAATCGCTCCCAACAAGCGAAGTTGCCGACCGTATCGCCCGCGAGCGGATTTACGGATAGCGCCGTTTTTTAACCTATTTGGAGTTTTGGCCTCTTGCGTCTAGTCTGTTTTTAAAAAGGGTGACATATGAGCAAGACTATAACACGGCGCGACTTTTTAGCGGGAACGCAGATTGCTATCGGCGCGTCTTTGACATTGCCGTCTTTAAGTGCGTGCGCCGCGCAAACACATAATTTTTCGCTTACCCAAGGATATTACCCGCCAGCCAAGACGGGGATGCGCGGCAGTCATGATGGATCATGGGAGGCCATGCACGCCAAAGTCTCCGGTAAGGTCTGGGGCCGCCCGGCGGCAACCGAAAATTATGATCTAATCGTTGTCGGCGGCGGCATTAGCGGATTGTCAGCCGCTTTTTTTATCAACAAGTCAATCCTGCGGCCCGTATTCTGATATTGGATAATCACGATGATTTTGGCGGTCACGCCAAACGCAATGAATTTGACCATAACGGCGAAACCCGCATTGGCTATGGCGGTACGGAGGCGATTGATACGCCGTCGCACTATACACCCGAAGCCCGCAAACTCTTGAAAGATATAGGCATCGAAACCGAGCGGTTTTACGACTATTACGATCAGGAATTATATAGCGGTCTTGGCCTGTCCAAAGCGATTGTGTTTGATAAGGAAACCTACGGCGAAGACCGGCTGGTTCGGGGTTACGGGCAGCGCAGTTGGGAAGACTTTGCCGCAGAAACACCCATGAGCGATAAAGCCCGAGCCGATCTTATCCGAGTTCAGACAAGCACTGAGGATTATATGCCCGGCATGTCGATGGACGAGAAAATCCTTATTTTATCGGGGACAAGTTACGAGGATTTCCTGCGCGATTATTGCAAGGTAGATGAAGAGGTGATTGGCATTTACAAACGGTGGGGCATGAGTTTCTGGTGTGTCGGCATTGATGAAATTCCCGCCACATCCATTCAAGATTATGATGGGGGCATGCCGGGCGTTGAGCACACATTGGTACGCACGGGCTACCGTAATGACGAGCCTTACATTTTTCATTTTCCGGATGGAAACGCATCTGTCGCGCGGCTTTTGGTGCGGGCGCTGATCCCGGACGCTATGCCAGGTTCGACCATGGAAGATGTCGTGACAACCAAGGCGGATTACGCAGCGCTCGACCGGGAGGGTCAAGCCGTCAACATTCGGCTCAACAGCACAGCGGTTAACGTAGAGAACACGTCATCCGGCGTGGATGTAACCTATGTCAGAAACGGGGCCGCCCACCGGGCTTCCACTTCAAAATGCATTATGGCCTGTTACAATATGGCGATACCTTATCTGTGTCCCGGCATGCCCGAGTTGCAAAAGGACGCTCTGGCATACGGGATAAAAGTCCCGCTGGTTTACACGAAAGTCCTTGTGCCGAATTGGAAACCTTTCGCGGATCTCGGTATGGACTTTGTCTACTACACGGGCGGATTTTATAAACAGGTTGAGCTGGCTTACCCTGTGTCTATGGGTGATTATGCGGGCGCAAAGACGCCTGATGACCCTATGGTGCTGCATATGTGCCATGTGCCTTGGGTTCCGGATGTAACGGGGCCCGAGCAATGGCGCATAGGTCGGAACCGAATTTTAACAATGCCTTACGAGATATTTGAAGATCATGTTTTCAAACAGCTAAACCAAGCATTGTCGAGTACAGGCTTTGAGGCCGAGCGCGATATTAGCGCCATAACGGTGAACCGCTGGCCGCACGGTTACGCGTATAGTCCCGATCTGATTTGGGAACCGGCTTACGCGTCTGATGATGAAAAACCGTGGGTCAAGGGGCGTCAGCCCTTCGGTAATATCCACATTGCCAATTCAGATGCGGGGGCTAAGGCTGATACCAATGCGGCGATTACCCAAGCTTACCGCGCCGTATCAGAAATCGTGGGTTAGCTGCTATTAAACTGAAGCTCGGCTAGCCGCGCATACAGACCGCCGCGTTTGATGACCTCGCCGTGCGTGCCTTGTCCGATAATCTCGCCCTTATCCATTACGACGATACGATCCGCTTTCTTGACGGTTGCTAAGCGGTGCGCGATGACAAGGGTTGTCCGGTCTTTGGAGAGGGTTTCAAATGCCGTTTGTACGGCGCGTTCAGACTCAGCGTCGAGAGCGCTGGTGGCCTCATCCAGTAACAGGATCGGCGCGTCGCGCAGAATAGCTCTGGCAATTGCAATGCGTTGCCGCTGCCCGCCGGACAGTGTGGCGGCGCGCTCGCCGAGGTCGGTTTCATAACCTTTGGGTAATGCCATGATAAAATCATGAGCGAAGGCGGATTTTGCTGCGGCAATGACTTCGGCATCGCTTGCGCCCTCGCGGCCATAGCGGATATTATCCATGGCCGATCCGGAAAAGAGCGGGGTACTTTGCTGAACAATCGCAAATTGGCTGCGAAGCGTCTCCGGTGAAAGGTTTTGAAGCGGAACATTCCCCAGTGATATGGTTCCGGACTGAACGTCATAAAACCGTAGCATGAGCTGGAACAAGGTTGTTTTGCCCGCGCCAGACGGCCCGACAAGGGCTACGGTTTCGCCGGGCCGAACATCAAATGACAAGTCTTTGACGACAATTTCATTGGGGCGCGAAGGATAAGAAAAGGTCACATCATCAAATGTGATGCTGCTTTGGGCCGCATTCAGAGCGGCGGGTTTTGCCGGAGCCGTAATGTCGCTTTTGGCTTGCAGAATATCGACAAGACGCTCAGACGCGCCTGCTGCGCGCAGCAGGTTTGTCCATGTCTCGGTCAAAAAGCTTAGGTTGGAGAGTACGAAAAATGCATAAATTGAGAACTGTAGAATATCCCCGCCGGTCATGCGGCCTTCAGTCACGTTAATCGCGCCGTACCACAGCACGGCGACAACCGCGCCGAGAGCCACCACAAAAATGATCATCGTCATGAGGGTGCGAATAATGATCCGTTTTTTGTGTATGTCATAGGTCGCGTTGACCACGCTGGAGAACTCTTCATCTTCGAGCCGCTCTCGCGTAAAAGCTTGCACGGTTTGAATGGCCGAGAGGCTTTCGCCCGCCCGCGCTGATGCGTTCGCTAAGCTGTCCTGTCCATCGCGTGATAGATTGCGGATCATGCGGCCAAAGATAATGACAGGGATAATAATCAAAGGGCCGATGGCAATCACCATGAATGCCATTTTCCAGTTTGTCACAAACATCATAATCAGAGCGCCAAAGGCCACGGCGAGGGCGCGAATGCCGAACGATATTGATCCTGTAACAACCGTTTCAATCAGGGTGGTGTCAGTCGTTAGGCGGGAGAGAACTTCGCCGGTGCGTACGCGTTCAAAATAGGCAGGGCTGAGCGTCAGGAGGTGGCTGTAAACTTTATTTCGAATATCTGCGATCACGCGCTGCCCGAGGGTCGTGATGAAAAAGGCGCGCATAGGCCCGACAAATGCGTAAATCAGTACAAAAAGAAACGCGAATTTGAAATAGGGCGCAAGATCACCGGCGCCGCTAATATTGATGCGCTCGCAAAAGTCTGGTCTTGCGACCTCAGCTCCCGCAAACCCGCAATCGACAATTAGCTTACCGAGGGGCGGAATGATCAGCGTCGCAATAGAAGAAAGCGTTAGGAAAATCAGGAACAATGTTAGCCACAGCGGATAGCGCGCAATAAATGGCCATATATGTTTGAGCGGGCCGAGCGAGCGAGATTTTTCGCGGTGACCCTTGTCGCGCTCAAGCTCCGCCGCAAAGGCTTCGCCGCCGGACCGCGGCGTAGAGGGCTGTGCATAAGGCTGTGTGGAATCATTCATGGCGCGTCTATGCCACTCTCATATCGCTGCGTCTATGCGGCTTTCAGCGCTGCTCGGAATTTGCGCCGTTGCAAAGCCTGATAATGCACCGCACAAACCCGCATGAAAACGCCCGATTCGGTTCTTAAAGAGACTTTCGGCTTTTCCGGTTTTCGGCCCGGACAAGAGGCAATAGTCCGAGCAATTTTGGATGGCCGGAATATGCTCGCGGTAATGCCGACCGGAGCGGGTAAATCGCTGTGCTATCAACTTCCCGCTCTGATTTTTGATCGCATCACGATTATTGTCTCTCCGCTTGTAGCGCTCATGGATAACCAAGTTGCCGGATTACGCGCCAGCGGCGTCGAGGCTGCCTGTATCCATTCAGGCCAATCCCGAGACGTCAACGTACAAAACTGGCGGAATGTGACGAGTGGTAAGACGAAAATACTATATCTGTCGCCGGAGAGGCTGATGACGGGGCGGATGATGGCCGCTGTAAAATCCCTTAACCCGGCAATGTTTGTTGTGGATGAGGCGCATTGCGTCTCCAAATGGGGCCCCGCATTTCGCCCGGAATATGAGCAATTGTCAGAATTGAAAACCTGGTTTCCGGATGCTGTGATGGCCGCATTCACGGCAACGGCTGACGGGCTGACCCGCGATGATATTGCCATGAAGCTTTTTGGCGGCCAGGGGCAGGTCGTGGTTCAGGGGTTTGACCGGCCTAACCTTGATTTGAATGTCACGGCCAAGTCTAACCGCCCGGCGCAGCTCTTGAAATTTATGGAGGGTATGCGCGGGTATTCGGGTATCGTCTATTGTCTATCGCGTAAGAAAACCGAAGAAACTGCCGCGCTTCTTCAGGCACAGGGCTTTAAGGCGCTGCCCTATCATGCGGGCATGAGCGCAGACGTTAGGTTTGACAATCAAGAACGGTTCATGGCCGAGGACGCGGTTGTCATCGTGGCGACAATCGCATTTGGTATGGGCATTGATAAACCGGATATCCGGTTTGTGTTTCACATGAATTTACCCGGCAGCCTTGAGGCCTATTATCAGGAGATTGGCCGGGCCGGGCGGGACGGCGCACCGGCATCAACGGCTATGTTGTACTGCCTTGATGATGTCCGTATGCGCCGCCAATTCATCAGCGAAGACGGCAGCGAAGCGGATCATCAATCCCGCGAACATAAGCGGCTTGATGCCCTGCTGGCTTATTGCGAGGCGGCGACGTGTCGGCGGCAAGTTTTACTGTCCTATTTTGGCGAAGATACCGAGCCATGCGGGAACTGTGATAATTGCCTCAATCCGCCCAAACTGGTTGACGCGAGCGCTCCTGCGCGCGCTGTGTTTGCGGCTATCGAGGAAACCGGAGAACGGTTTGGCACGGCGCATATCATCGATGTTGTGCGCGGGGCAAAAACGGCGCGTATATCGCAATTCGGTCACGATAATGGGTCGTCCTACGGGGCCGGGAAAAATTGGAAGAAACCCTATTTCCAAGCGCTTATCCGCCAAGCCGTTGCCAGCGGGTATCTAACCATGAATATTGCCCGCTACGGCGCGCTGGAAATGACGTATAAAGCGCGCGGCGTGCTGACCGGTGAACGCTTTATGTGCAAAGACATACAGCAAAAACCGTCCGGGCGCAGCGCTAAAGCTAAGCCTGTTACCAACCTTGCGCCCGCCGATCAGGCTTTGCTGGCCGAGCTAAAGACCTTGCGCATGCGCCTGTCCAAAGAAATCGGAAAACCCGCCTTTGTCGTGTTTCCCGATGCGACATTGCTTGATATGGTAGGTAAACGTCCGGTCAATAAAACTGACATGCTGGCCGTGTCCGGTGTTGGCCCTGCTAAATTTGAGCGTTACGGTTTGGCGTTTTTATCTGTAATTTCTTCTGCGCCGTCATAATCTCGTCCAATTCATGGTATTGTGTGTTATTAAGACATTATTAAGCATAAATAAGGATTCGCCGTGAAACGTCATACGCTCCTCACTCTTCTCATTCCCGCCGCTTTTATTGCCGCTTGGTGGGCAGGTTTCACATTTTACGGCAAAGACGGAGCGCCGCAAAGTGCGCCCATTACGCAAAGCGTCGACGTGACGCCGCAAACGCCAAATGCGGCCACAGAGGCTGTGGCGCCAAATCCGGCAATTGCGGATAATCTTGCCTATCTGGGATGGGCTGTTGATAATAATGCCGAGACTCCAAAAGCCTGTTTTAGTTTTTATTCACCGCTCAACGATGCCGACACGATTAAAGTTCGCGATTATATTCGCATCTCGCCAGACGCGTCTGTCGCCGCCGATATTTCCGGAAATGATCTCTGCCTGACCGGGTTTGAATTTGATAAAGATTATCAAGTCACCCTGCTCGAAGGACTTGCAGATGCGTCCGGCAAGACATTGGGCCGTGATATTGAGGAAACCATCAGTTTTGGCGACAAACCGCCTTTCGTATCCTTTGCTGGACAGGGCATCATTCTACCGCGTATCAACGCACAAGGCCTCGCGATTGAAACCATCAATGTGAACACCGTTACGCTCAGCATTGCCCGCGTTAATGACCGGATTATTGCGCGCCGTACTCCGCAAGCCGGAAGCGCTACACTCGAAGGTGATTACGGCTGGGAATATGAAGATGCCGCCACCTCAGTACGAGAAGAGGTATGGAGCGGCGAAATTGACATCCAGAATGTACGCAATAAGCGCGTCGCCACGTCAATTCCGCTTACAGAATTGACTGGAGAACTTGCGCCCGGAGCCTATGTTGTGTCTATCGCGCGCAAACATGATGACAATGAAAGTGAGCCAGCGCGGGCATGGCGCTGGATTATCTCCACAGACCTAGCCATGACCAGCTATCAAGGTGATGACGGCTTGACTGTCGGCGTTCGGTCTATTGACACGGCTCGGTTGCAGCCGGGTATTGATATCACATTGGTCGCAGATAATAACGATATTCTTGCTAAAGCCAAAACCAACGCATCGGGTCATGCTGTATTTGCTGCGCCGCTCCTAGCAGGCAGCGGGCCAAAGAGAGCGCGTATGGTGATGGCTTACGGTCCAAACAATGATTATGCCATGCTTGATCTCAACCGCGCGGCGCTCGATTTGTCTGAATATGATGTGGATGGCCGCCGGGTGAGCACAGCCGCAGACATGTACGGCTTCACCGAGCGGGGTGTCTACCGCCCCGGAGAAACCGCGCATGTAACTGTTATGCTCAGAAATAGCAGCGGAGAGGCTCTTGCGGATCGCCCGGTCAAACTGATTGTGCGCCGTCCTAACGGCATTGAAATGTTCACGCAAAGCGTTTCGCCCAGTGAGATTGCCGCGCAGGCTGGGACTGTAACGTGGGCTTATGATATTCCTGAAAGCGCGCCTCGGGGTGTTTGGACGATTGGCGTTGACGGTGAGGGCGCGGGCCAAATTGGCAGGATTGAGTTTTCTGTTGAAGACTTTGTTCCGCAAAAACTGCGCCTTGGCATTGATGTCGATGATGCGCCGGTTCGCGGCGACGAGGTCCGTTCCGTGTCACTGGATGCACAGTTTCTTTACGGCGCGCCCGGCGCGGCCCTTGAGGCCGAGGCCGAAGCCCGCATTCGTCTTGATCCTAAACCCTTTCTGAATTTTGCGGACTATAGCTTCGGCCCCGCCGAGCGTGACTTTAATGAGCGCTTCATGATGTTGGGCGGTGGCCTCACGGACGGAGCAGGGAAAATTGATCTCGCACTGGATGTGCGCAGTGAGAACATCTCTAGCCCATTTCCGCTCCGTGCTGAGATCACGGCGGGCGTGGCCGAGCCGGGTGGCCGTTATGTGCGCGATAGTGTCCGTATTCCTGTCCGCACAGAGGACACATATATTGGCATAAATCCGCTCTATGATGGCTCGCGTGCGCCGCGCGGAAAACCTGTCGAAATGGGTATTGTTGCTGTTGATTATAGCGGCAAACAAATTGAAACCAATGCCACTTGGACACTGGTCGAAGAGGATTGGGATTATCATTGGTACAGGGAACGGGGGCAATGGAAATATCGCCGAGACGTTCGGGATATACCGGTCACGACAGGAAACCTGTCATTGACAGCGAACGCGGCCGCTATTTGGAGCAAGCCGCTATCTTGGGGTGATTACCGTCTTGATATTGTATCGGGCAATGGCGCACTAGCCGGTAAACGCTTTAGTGTGGGTTGGGGCCAAGCCGAGACTTCTGACAGTCCAGACCAACTCCGCATAGGCTCACCTGAAACGCGCGTGAAAGCCGGCGACACTGTCACCTTGGCGATTAACGCACCTTACGCGGGAGACGGCGAACTTGTCATAGCCAATCAAAGCGTTCGCATGATCAGGTCCGTCAAATTAAGTGAAGGCGCGTCTGAGCTTTCTTTCAAATTCGACCCGGCTTGGGGCGATAGTGTTTATGCGATGATGACGCTGTATACGCCGCGTGACGCGTCCGCGCGCCCTGTCCCGCGCCGCGCCGTTGGCATCAGCTATATTGCCCTCGACCGTAGCGATCAGACACTCAACCTTGACATTGAGACGCCTGATGTCATCCGCCCGCGGCAAGATCACATGTTTACGGTCAATGTTGATAATGCTCCGCGCGGTGAAAATGTCTGGATGAACTTTGCGGCTGTGGATGAAGGCATATTACAAATCACCAAATATAACTCACCGGATGCGGCTGATTTCTTCTTTGGCAAGAAAGCGCTCGGCATTGATATTCGCGATGATTATGGCCGCATGCTCAATCCAAACCTAGGCGCTCCGGCGATTGCCCGCACAGGCGGCGATAGTCTTGGCGGTGAAGGCTTAACCGTTGTCCCCACGCGTACTGTGGCTTTGTTTTCCGGGCCGGTCTCTGTCAAAGGCGGTAAGGCAAAAATTACGCTCGCTATCCCGGATTTTAACGGTGAGCTGCGCCTTATGGCGACGGCATGGAGCAACAGGGCCTTAGGCAGCGCCTCAAAGCCCGTAAAGGTACGAGACAAAGTGCCGGCAATCGCTGGACTGCCGCGTTTCCTCGCTCCGGGTGATAGCGCCTTTGCCACAATCTCCCTGGATAATGTCGAGGGCGCGGAAGGTGTTTACACGGCCGCTTTAACCGCGCACGATGTGGTCAGCGCAGGTGAGCCCATACGTCTTGACTTAAAGACAGGCCAGCGCCTTGATAACCGCGTTGCAATATCCGCGCGGGAGACGGGGCTTGATGAATTATCCCTCAATGTCACCGGACCCAGCGGATACAAAGCCGTATCGACGTTCCCTATTCAAGTGCGTACGCCGTATATGCCGGTGACCACATCGGAGTATACGCTATTAGAACCCGGCGGGACATTCACACTGGATAGCTCGCTTGTCAGCGGCTTTGAACCCCTTAGTACCGATGTGACCGTCTCGTTTAGCCGGCTTCCGGGGCTTGATCCGTCGCCTTATGTGCAGAGCTTAGCGCGTTATCCCTATGGCTGCACTGAGCAAACCGTCTCCACGGCTATGCCGCTGCTTTACGCGGATGATTTGGGCGGCATTTCTGGACAAACCGAAATAGAACGCAGGAGAGGCTTGCAAAAGGCTGTCAGCCGGCTGGCTAGCCGTCAGAGCACAGATGGTGCGTTTGGTTTGTGGCGTGAGGGTGACCGAAATGCACAGCCTTGGCTGGGCGTTTACACCGCAGATTTCTTGTACCGCGCTCAAGCCGAAGGGCTTTATGTGTCGCCTGATGTCTTATCGCGTGCGCGCAAGGCCACTGCGGAAATCAGCCGTATGCCCCGTTATCCAAACCTTCAATATGATTTTCGGCGCAGTCAGGGCAATACAGATCAGATCAAAGCTGAAGCGGCGGCTTACGCCAATTTTGTTCTTGCCCGAGAAGGGGCCGGGAATTTGGGCCATATGCGCTATGTGTTTGATAATCATCGCAGCAAAATGAAGTCGCCGCTGGCCTATGCTTACCTTGGCGGCGGCCTTGCAATGATGGGGGATAAAGCGCGGGCTAAATCCGCTTTCGATCAAGCAGCAGCTAAGCTTGGCTATGAGGATGATAAGGATTATTATCAATCATCGGTCCGCGATATTGCAGGCGTAATTTATGCATTAACAGATGCTGGCCGCGATGATTTGGCTATAGGGCTCGCTGAGCAGTTTCGTGATGACATTCTCGATGAGACATATCTGAACACGCAGGAAAAAGCTTACATCATTCTTGCGCTCAAGTCTCTGATGACAACGGCTGAGCCGCCGAAAGTCTCGGCAAAGGGCGTGACAATGACGGGGAATGAAAAGCGTCCGTCCGCGGCGCTTTACGGACGTGACCTTGCAAGTACGCCGAGTTTCACCAGCCGGGATGATAACCGCATTTGGGCGACTGTCACTGTGAGCGGCGCGCCTAGCGCCGCGCCATTGCCAATGGCCACAGGTTTGGAGCTTGAAAAAACACTCTTTTCTATGAACGGGCAAGAAGCCGCGCTTAGCACTATTAGGCAGGGCGAACGGTTTATTGTCCGCGCGCGGTTTAGCTCGTCTATCAATCAAAGCCGGACGGTTGTACTCGCGGATTTATTACCAGCGGGATTTGAAATTGAAACGGTTCTAAGGCCTGAGGACGGCGCGATAAAGAACGGTATCAACGGCGCTTACGCCTGGGTCGGCCCCATATCGCGGTTTCAAGTGACAGAGGCGCGTGATGACCGTTTCATTGCCTCGCTCGAAACCTACCGCAAAGAAACCTACGCTGCCGCCTATATTGTTCGCGCGGTAACGCCGGGTGACTTCGTTATGCCCGGCGGCGTGATTGAGGATATGTACCGTCCGGCAGACAGGGCAATTACCGAGACGCGCAGGATAAAAATATCGGCTGATCCTGCACTTTAATGCGATGAAACTGTCCGCAAAAACAGGCTTTAGACGGGTGCGTTATCCGGCTTGGCTGGGCTACGGCCTCGCGCTATGCGCTGCAATATTTATCACGCTCAATGCCGCTTTTCCAGTGCCTTTAAAGGCTGCCCGTCACGCCTCTCCAGTTGTGACGGATAAGGACGGGCGGTGGATGACAGGGTTTACAGTTGAAGACGGTACGTGGCGGATTAAAGCCGATTTATCTGACATTGACCCGCGATTAACAGAGCGTCTTATCGCGATTGAGGATAAGCGGTTTTGGCGCCATAGCGGCGTTGATGTTATCGCAATATTACGGGCTTCACGGTCATGGCTGCGGGCCGGAGAACCTGTATCCGGCGCGTCTACCCTGACGATGCAGCTTGTTCGACAAATAGAGCCGCGCCCTAGAACATTAAAATCCAAAGCGATCGAAGCCCTGCGCGCCGTTCAATATGAACTCTGGCTCTCCAAGCCGGAAATTTTAGAACTGTACCTGACCCATGTGTCCTACGGCGGTAATGTCGAGGGCGTTTACGCCGCGTCTCAAGTTTATTTCGGTAAGCCGCCCTTTCAGCTAACAGACAGCGAAATTGCGCTTTTAATCGCGCTCCCGCAAGCTCCGGAGGCGCGCCGTCCGGACAGGCGTCCAGAGACCGCAAAAGCAGGCAGGGATGCGGTGCTCGATAAGCTCGCCGCAAACGGCATGATGTCACCGCAGAGTGCTTTTGAGGCGAAACAAGATCCTGTGATCGCCGCTCGTGCAGACATGCCTGAACAGGCATGGATTACGGCGAGGGGATTATCAAAGGCGAAAGAGAGCGTCCAATCAACACTGGATTACGGACTTCAAGCGGACATAGAGGCGCTGGCGGCCCGCTTTGTAAAGCCCCTTGGCCCGCATGCAAACACAGCGATCACAGTTGTTGATAATCGTACTATGTCGGTTCGCGCCCATATTGCGTCCGCGGACCGAACGCGTCCCGGCGGCTGGATTGATATGAGCGCGCGTCCCCGCTCGCCGGGATCGACTTTGAAGCCGTTTATTTACGGCTTGGCGATGGATGACGGTGCATTATCATCGGGATCATTTGTGCGCGATGCGCCCACGCGCTTTGGTGCCTATCAGCCGGAGAATTTCAATCGCCGTTATTATGGCGATGTGCGTATATTTGAAGCCCTGCGCCACAGCCTTAATGTCCCCGCTGTTGCTGTGCTTGACCACGTTGGCGGCGCGCGTCTTGAAGCGACCTTAACTGCTGCTGGAGTTAATATGACTCGTCTTGGCGGCGATTCTGAGAGCGCCGGTCTTGCGCTCGCCCTTGGCGGCGCGGGGATGAGCGTTAATGATCTGGCCGTGATTTACGCGGCGTTGGCCAATGGCGGCGAGGCGAGCGCGCTCCGCTGGAAACAAGGCGATAAGACGGAGCCCTATCGTCTTTTGTCACAGAAGACATCTGAGGATATTACGCGCATATTACGCCAAGCGCCAACGCCCTCTGGCCGGGTTCCTGCTTGGCTTGCGCAAAACGCGCCGCCAATTGCCTATAAGACAGGCACATCTTACGGGTTCCGCGATGCATGGGCCGCGGGTTATACGGATGATTATACCGTCATTGTGTGGGTCGGGCGGCCTGACGGCGCGCCGCGTATCGGCGAAACCGGCCGGATAGCGGCTGCGCCTTTATTATTTGATGTGTTCTCGCGATTGCCCAGCAGCGGAGCCCATTTTCAATATGAGCATGATGATGCGGCCCCTCAAGGCCTATCGCGTATGGATGATGCAGTTGATACGGGTCCGCAAATTCTGTTCCCGCCTGACGGCGCGGAATTGCTCGCCGTCACGTTAGGCCCTAATGCGCGCGGTTTCTCCCTCGCTGCGCGCGCGCGCAAGGGTGAGGCGGCGTTTTACGTCAACGGAGATCCTGTCATTTCTGAGCACGGCCAGACAATTTGGCGGCCTAAATCACCAGGGTTTTATACCCTGCGCGCCGTGGATGAAGAAGGGCGCGAGACGGTTTCAAAAGTCGAAGTCCTGTCAATCACGGATTAAACGGCGCGGGAGCGGGCCGGTACCCGGTACGCCTTTGGAATTGGCGGGATAAGCGTTTCAAACGCGGATTTTGCCGCCATAAATGCGCGCACGTCACCGTAAGGGCTGTCGGGGTGAAAAAACTTGGCTTTTTTGCGCCATGCCACACGAATATCAGATTCGCGCGCGGCCATATTAAGACCCAATGTCATCAATGCGTCTTGCCGTGTCATTTTGAACCCCTTGCGCTTATTATGCTTAACCAAAGGTAATTAAGCGCCTATAGGTTAATAAGACCCTGAAATTTATGGTTAATATCGGATTTATATCATGACAGACACACTTATCCCCGCCAGCCCGTCAAAACGTGATTACACGGAGCGCGAAGATTATACAGCGCAAATGGCGCGCAATGAGGCGCCGATATTCGGCCGCGCCGACCCGATTGGCCTGTTTGCCGAATGGATGAGTGATGCGCGCACCCATGAGCTCAACGACTCCAATGCTATGGCGTTATCGACGGTGGACGAAAGCGGTATGCCTGATGTGAGGATGGTGCTCCTAAAGGGTATAGATGAACGCGGATTTGTGTTTTACACCAACGCTAATAGCGTCAAAGGGCAGCAGCTTGCGGCCACACCAAAAGCCGCGCTCTGTTTTCATTGGAAGAGCCTACGGCGGCAAGTGCGGGTACGCGGGGCGGTTTCGCGGGTCAGTACCGAAGAAGCGGATGTTTATTTTGGATCCCGCGCGCGCGGCTCTCAAATCGGCGCTTGGGCGTCAGATCAATCTGCGCCCGTGGAAGACGCCGAAACGCTCCGCCGCCGCGTCGATGCGGTTGAAGCCGAATATGAAGGCAAGGATATTCCGCGCCCGCCGCACTGGTATGGGTGGCGGGTTACGCCGCAATCCATCGAGTTTTGGCGTGACCGTCCATACCGCCTTCATGACAGGCTTTTATTTTCGCGCGGTTCCGATAATGCCTCATGGAAAACGGCTCGCTTGTATCCTTAAAGAGTGGTAGGCGTATCTATGGATACGGTATTTGTTCTCTTCATTTTGGCCTTTGTCGCCTATGGCTTTCTTAACGGCGGCAAGAATAAGAAACGTCGGTCAACACTGCTCCGAACCCGCATAGGCAGGAGTGAAGCATCGGACAATTCGGCTCAAACACAGTGGAAAAATCAAGATCAGAAAACGCGTTTTCAGGCCTCCAACTCTGACTCGAATGCTATTAAGTCGATTTCCGCTCAGGATGCAGTCCGCCTCGCTATTTTGGGAAAAGCAGGCTTCGCCCGGACACGCGAGGCTTTTCGCATGGCCAAGCGCGGTGGTGACGAGCTTAGCGATTCTGATAAAAGCGCCGACGCTGTAGATAAAAACCCGAGCCGCAGAACCGATTGGGGCGCGCGCGCCGGGCCTGGGGTCTTGTCGTCCCGCAATCTCTTGATTTTAGTGGCCATAACTTTGGCGCTTATGTTATTATCACAAATATCTATGAATTTTTTCTTGTAGGATGTCCTATGACTAATGCCTTATCAACGACTGCGCCTGTCCCCGTGAAACGCCTCGCGCTTCGAAAGTGGGTGCACCGCTTATGTGTGGTGCTTTTGGTTCTTGGCCCGGTTATTTTTATAGTCGCGGCGCTGGGCTATAAAATGGGCCTTTTCGATTTGCGTTTCAGCTTTGGGACATTGACCCGCAATATTGGCCCCAAAATTTTGATGGCGACTGTGGCCTTCGGAGCCTTAGGGTTGATTTTGGGTTTTGTGCTTAAGCCGCGAAAGGGCCTTATCATTAGCGCGGTCGCCATTCTTGTACCGCTAGCGGGTCTGATGCACGCCAAATCGGTGAGCAAAACGGTCCAGAGCCTACCGTTCATTCATGATATTACAACAGACACCCAAGACCCGCCCATGTTCACACAGGCGATTCTATCCGAGCGCGCGAAAAACCCTAAGGTCAATCCGGTCAATTATATAGGCAAGAAAGACCCGCGCGGAGAAAAACTTGTCTCTGTTCTGCAAGTCAAAGGTTATCCTGATATTCGCCCTCTTGTCTTGGAGGAGGATGCTGAAACGGTGTTCCAGAACGCCGCAACGATCGCCCGGTCTATGGGATGGGACATTGTCAATATGGACGCAGACGCGGGCATTATTGAAGCCACGGATACGACCTTTTGGTACGGATTTAAAGACGATGTGATTATCCGCATTCGCCCGTCCGAGGGCGGGGCGACCGTCCTTGATATTCGCAGTGTCAGCCGCATCGGCGGCTCAGACATCGGCGCTAACGCGGCCCGCATCCGCAAATTTGTGAAAGCCGTACAGGGCTAGTGCATTTTGCTTGGCGGCCAATGGGTCGTCACGCCCGGCCATCGCCGTCCAACGGGATGTATGCTCGCTCTGATGCCTAATCACTCCGAACGGCCCGCGCGCGCACCTCAGGTGAAAATCTGTTCCTTATATTGCTCATAATAACTCCTGTTACTCTAGATTAGAAGTCTCCGGCAAACTCAAGGCGGTTCAGTCGCCTTTCGTTTGTGCAGCACGGCACATAGATCTTGCGGCACGGTGGATAGTAGCCCAAGTTTTGTTAACTCATACGCCCAAGGTAGTGCTTCTGGCACCTATACTGTGCGCGGCGGCGAAAGCCTGTCGTCCATTGCAGCGAGTGTTTACGGCGATAGCTCCCGCCGCTGCATGCGACCTTTTCCGGTTGCATCTGTAAAAAGGAATATATTCCTTGACATAAAAGCCGTTATGTTCTACTTATGTTCTTCATTCATTTCTCGGAGACATATCCATGCATCCCCGCATCGCAACCACCCCAAATATAGAGGAGATTTCCCCCGGCTTTGACCGCTCAATGTGTGTTTATGCGGGGATCTATGCGCCTTTTGTTTGGCTGACCGTGATGGTGATGCGTTTGGGCCTGCGCGCTGGATTTATCTCACCTGAAAGCCTGATGCCGTCCCGGCCTGACATCACGCCGCAACTCGTGCATAAAAATCGGCAGCTCCGGCGCGGCCAATCAAGCTGCCTGCGCCGCGTTAGGCGTCATGCTTTAAAAGGGCGAGCCATCAACCCCAAAGATTACACCCCGCGCGCTCACGCCTATTTTGCCTACATTGAGCGCATGGACAAAACCATTAGCCTCGCGCAATTTAAAGAGCATTATATCCGCCATAATAATATCAGCCGCGTCCAAGCTTATGGCCTCGGCCGCGCACATGAGATTACAGGATTTGTGACAGACGTGGGCGATGCTCTCTCCAAAGTTATCTCTGGCATGGCCGCAAACCTCGCCAGCGTTTTTGGTCTTACAGCCTTAAGCTTTGCCGCCCTAACAGACCCCGCCCCGCCTTAACGCTGTCTCCTGCCGGGTCGCGGCTTATCGAAATGCGCCTTTTCTGTAGAGCTTCCATGCAAGCACCGGTGACCATAATATGGGGTGCCGGCGCTGCGCGGGCGTCACTGTGATACTCGCGCCGGAATGCCGTTCCAATTTTCGCAACACATAATCCAGACCGCCGTCAAATGTTGCCGCGCTGTTAAGCACTCGGATAGCCCCTAGTGGTTTACCGATGCAGCGGCGCAGAAACCATTTCAAACGGCAGACGGTTTTTACGCCAAGCGAAGCGGAGGGCAGGGCGAAAAACCCAGCACTATCCGGCGCGCCGTATAAAAGCGTCAAAATAGCTTCATAGCGCTCGGCGTATTTTTCGACAATTTCTATGGACCGCGCATCAGAGCTCTCCGGTCTTAATTCCGTGCGGTAGCTCTCGCGAAAGCCGCGCGCCCAAAACTCTATACTTTGTACGGGGTCATCAAAAAGCGGCGCTGTCTGCTCTGCCATATGTTTGACAGCGGCAGACCTGGCGGTAAATAAGCGCTGGCAAATGTCCTGTGTCTTTGGGAACAGTATAATACAGGGCTGCGAAAACCGTCCCCATGTCATCGATAAAAGCGCGCGCGGGCTACACCGGTTCTCAAACGCTTTTATTGACATAACCGAATATTTGCATGTCGTCAGAATAGCGCCGTCATGAAGCATCTCGTGATAATAAACAGCGGGCGGTATCAGCGCGTTCAGCCCGGCGCGGATTGGGTTTGTATGTGTTTTCCGGTAGCTGTCGACGATCACATAAAAATCGAGCATTTTTTCAGGATCGTCCATATCGCGCAAAGACGAACCGTAATATATAAAAGCAAGCACGCGCCCTTGATGCCGGGACGCAATGTCATCGCAAACCGCGCTTACCCGCTCATTGTGCTGGATTTGCTCGGACTCAAGGATATGAATGATGTCTTGGATCATGCCAGAAATGTGACGGGCTCAGTGGGGCGAATATCAATCAGGCCTTTTTCGGCGTGAACTTTTTCGCCGTCAACAACGCAGGGCCCGTCATATGTGTAATATAGAGCATGGGCGTTGAAACTCTCGATACCGTCTTTGCTGCGGCTAATATGTTTGCGGCCCGCCCATAAACCAGCCAAATTTCGTGCGAGGTGGCTTGCAGTGCCCCTGGCATAGGTCAGCCTTAGCGCGCCATTACCCTTGCCCCAAAACGGGTCGAGTTTCATGATCAAACCGGGAAGCGTGGTCACAACCGTGCCGAGGTGAGTTTCATCAATATGGGTCTCTTCTTGGTCGCCTGTAATGCGCAGGGATATAGGGGTGGAGGGCATCATATTATCGCGCGCAGCCTTTGATCCGGCAACGCCGCGCACAATCGTTGCCGCGACAGCGGCGGTGCCGCCAATGCCGCGGCCATGCATGGCCTTTTTGCAATAGTCTGTTGCAGAGGGAATCGCGCCCGTAGAGAATAAAAACCCAAATATGGGGGCTGCCTCTTCGGCCCGGATTTGAAGGAGTGGGACATTGTAGGTTTGCCCAGGGCCACTTTCGATGAGTGTTGTTAACTTTTGCGGGGTTGGGCGCTTCATCCCGATATTACGGGCAACCTGATTTGTCATGCCTCCGGCAAGGAGCGTGAAATTGGGGAAGGTTTCAAACTGGTCTTTGACGCTCATAAACGCGGTTAAGACGCCGTGTGTGGTGCCGTCGCCGCCCTCGATAAAAATGTGAGAGACATTGTCTTTCGCTGCCCGTGCCGCAATGTCCGGCATAAAAGAGAAATCATCTAGAAAGACAATAGAGGTTTCATCGCCTATTGCGACTTGCCCCAAAACAGAGCCTTTTGACTTCACCGTTTGGCTGTCAGGATTGACAATAAACAGGCGGTTCATGTCTAGCCCGCGCCGCTCTTGAGACTTTCCGTTCGGATGCAGAGAAAAGCGCCTAAAATCGCGAACATGGCGAGTGGAATCGTGATAGCCCATGCGACAGACACGCCGCCGGATGTTGCGAACGTCGCCATAGCGCCGTCAATAATCAGGAATATAAACCCGAGCGTTATGCCGACGATCAACGCTTTATCGCCTGTATCCTCGCGCCCGGTACGCTGCATAATCGGAACGGCGCAGAGCAAAAGAATAAGGGCCGCGAGCGGGCGCGTTATGCGGTGCATAAACCAGAACCCATAGGCAAAGCGTGGCTTGCTCCCTGAATTGCCTTTTTCCCGGAAATTATGCTGATCGCGCAAGGATAAATCGCGGGGTTCCGCAGCAAGACGTGCAATTGAGGCTGGCGTCTGGTTCGTCTCCCAAGGTATAGGTTGGCCCTGCCTGAGCGCCATGCGCGGCTCGCCGTCTGATCCGGCAATTGGGAGTATTTGCACCCCGTATAAAAACCAGTTCTCGCCGTCATATTCAGCCCGGTCCGCCCATATAGCGTCAATGACTGTGCCGTTTTCGTCTCGTGTGAAAAGCTCTAATTGCGCCAATGTATTCATGCCGGGGCGGGCCGCGATGCGAACAATTTTACTGTTATCATCCATCCATAAGGGATTGGCGTCAGAAATGGTTTTCATTTTATATTCGCCTATATTCCAAGCTTGCAGGGCGCGAACGGCAGAGGGCATTGCGAAATTTATCACGGTAATGGAGATAAGGCCTGAAAACAAAACAATCGGCGCGAGCAGGCCGATTTGTTTGGGGACAGAAATACCTAAACCCAGCAGGGCAACAAGCTCATGATTGCGGATGAGTTTCACAAAAACCAGCAATATGGACACTACGATTGTGAAGATAAATATACGGTCAAAAATGACGGGTGCGCGGTAGGCCATGTAACGGAACGTGTCGGAAAACGTCCCGTCATTCGCCATTATATCCCCGCCATTAGCCAGCGAGTCGAGCAGGCCAATGAGTACCAAAAAACCGAACACAGTGGTTAGCCATGTGGTCAGGTAGCTTTTGGAGAGATATGCGGCAAATTTTAGCATTTAGGCCGGTTCCATCAGCGATTTTCGGAAAGACATTATTTTCTTGCGAATATCTTGCGTGAAATGCCCCATGTAAAACGCTATGGTCGTTAATGGAGGTTGGCCCATTTTATAGGCGCTTTTCCAGAATATATAAGCTGCAAAGGCGGCCACGGCTCCGACTATAGGCCATATTCCGGCCCACGGAGGTACAACCCCTTGCGCCCCCAGACTTTGTCCGAACTCTAAGGCTTTTTGTAAAGACACCAGTAATACAACGCCAATGAAAATACCAGCCGATGACGGATTTCTGCCGTAATTCAAACCAAATGGTACCGCAATAAAGGGCAGGATCAGAAGCAGAGCTGCTCTTCCTAGCCGCAAATGCAGGGCGGCATTATTGACCTCAACGGGCAGTGAGGTAAAGACGGCCCCGTCCCGGTTTTGATAAAGCTCCAGAGAGGTGAGTTCCCGCTCATCATCTCCGCGCGCCCGGAAATCTTGCCCAGTTGACGCGCCTGCGATAGCGCTGCCTTCAAAGCTGAAATCACCGTCAAGTTGGCGGTTTGGCATGATCTGATAGGTTTGTCCGGCGGCTAAGCGTAACACAGGCTCATTTGTTTCTTCGCGGACGATAAGCTGTCCTTCGGATGCCGAGGTTATGCGCAGGCCGGAATATCCGCCGTTTTTGTAGAGCCGTTCATAGATAAAAATCGGGCCGATAGCATTACCCGGTTTTTCCGTGCCAGCAAAAAATGTGCGGTTGCCAACGGGCGTAAATGTGCCTTCGCGCAAGGCTGCCGTAAAAGATTGCTGTTTTACGAGGTGAACAACTTGCCGGTAATTATATCGCCCGATAGGCTGCATATAGCCTTCTATGAATATGGTCAGTCCAGCGAAAATCAAAGCGATAAGTGCAAACGGTTTGGTCATATGCAGTAGGGACACTCCCGCGCCCATCGCAGCCGTTAATTCACTGGAGCGGCTAAACCGATCAATGGTGATAATGACGCCAAGCAGTAGCGCCATCGGTACGGCGATTCCAAGGTAATGCGGGAGAAGATTCACGATCATTGACGTTGCATCACCGGCGGGATTAACTGAATTTGAGACAATTTCAAAAATCCGCAAGAGCCGCTCTAGGAGTAGCACGGCAATTGCAAAGACTATCAAACCACCAATATTGATGATCGAACGCTTAAAAAGGTACTGATTTAAACGGCCCATATGTGCTTTGCGCGCTATTTACTGAAGTTTCAACTTTACAAGAGGCGTGACACAATCATATCAGGCTGGCAAGACCCTACGCTCTTGTCTATGCAATAATTAAGGCTTTGTTTTGAAGATATTTTTTCGCAGTTTTGGTCTTTGTATCGGAATGACGCTTTTGGCACTTCCGGTAAGCATGGCTATGGCAGATGAATCCCCGGTTGAGCCGCTTGAGCTTTATCCCGACGATTTCTCCGATGAATGTGATGAAAACGCCCTGCAAGTGCGTGTTTCGATATACGGCGTTCGCGCGCAAGGCATCATGAAATTAGAACTCTATAACTCTGATGACGGGTTTTTGAGGAAAAAAGGACGTATGCGCAGTATTCGTGACGCCGCGACGAGAGAGCCGCAAATCATGTGTATTAACCTTCCGGAGCCGGGAACCTATGCGATTGCGGGTTATCATGACCTGGACGGGGATAGAAAGCTGGATCAAAAATGGGATTTTACGCCCAAAGAACCTTATGGTTTGTCAAATAATCCCGTGATAGAAAAACGCAGACTCCCAAAGTTTGAGGAGGCGGCCTTTGATGTCGGTCTACAAGGGCATAATATTGATTTCATATTGGTTGACCTTCAGGCAGATAAAAAGCAAGAAAACGATGAAGATTAACATCAGCCAATAAGCCTTCTTGCGCCCGGGGGCTGCGTAAAGGAGACATGGCCTATCCATGTTAGATATACAGCACATAACCACCCGCGGCGATAAAGCCGCCTTTATCAACTATCCGTATGACCTCTACCGCGGCGAAGCGCATTGGCGGCCACCGCTGCGTATGGAACGCCGCGATCATATGTCAGCAGACAAAAATCCGGCTATGGCGGATTATGATGTTGCGTATTTTCTGGCTCGCCGCGGCGGGCTGATTGTTGGCCGCATTGCGGCCTTTATCAATCATATTCATTTGCGCACTCATAATGACCAAAGCGGGCATTTCGGATTTTTTGATTGTGAGGCCAACCCGGAAACCGGGGCTGGGTTATTGGAGGCAGCGCAAGATTGGCTTCGGGCAAGAGGCATGCAGCGCATGACGGGGCCTTCTCAGTGGAGCGTCAATGATGAATGCGGCCTATTAGTTGACGGGTTCGATACGCCGCCTGTAATGATGATGCCCTATGGACGTCCGGATTATCAAGCCATGATAGAGGCTGCTGGCATGAGCAAAGCGATTGATATGCTGGCCTTTCAAGCGGACCTCCATGCCGGATACCCGCGCCCCAAAGCCACGCAGATGATGGTCAAACTGGCTGAGAAAGACCCGGATATTACCGTGCGCCCGATGCGGCAAGGGCATTATATGGACGAGGTTCGTCTGGTCATGGATATTTTCAATGATGCATGGTCAGAGAATTGGGGTTTCATTCCATTCTCGGATGCGCAAATTACGCATATGGCGAAAGACATTCGGCCGCTCATATTCAAAGAAGGCTTTTGGGTTGGCGAAATCGGCGGCGAGCCGGTGGCCTATATTTGGATGATCCCGGATTTAAACTCGGCGGTTCATGATTTGCACGGCAAGTTATTGCCGTTGGGGTGGGCGAAGCTTCTCACCCGCCTGAAAGTCACAGGCGTTAAGCAAGCCCGCATACCGCTAATGGGATTGCGCAAATCTTATCACAATAACCGTAAAGGTCTGGCCGTTGTGGCGAAACTCTGCGAAACCGTGTTCGAAGCGGCCCGCAATAAAGGCTTCACCCATTGCGAGCTTTCATGGATATTAGAGGATAATGCCAGCATGATCCGTATTTGCGAGCAAGCGAGCGCTGTCCCTTATAAAACCTACCGCATGTACGAAAAATCATTATGAGCGTTTCCGTTTTAATTTTGGCCGGGCAAAGAGAGGGCGTTGTTGATCCGCTCTGCGCGCAGGCCGGGGTTGAGCGCAAAGCGGTTATTCCGATCAATGGCCGCCCAATGATCGATTATGTTCTGGACGCGCTTAGCGTTGCCGGTCTTAAAACCCCGTACTATGTAAGCGGGTTCGGTGCCGAATATGATGAACGCTTAGCGCAATCCCCAAGCGCGCCGGGCCCGGCTGGAAGCGCCATGGCAGCGATCGAAGCGGGTATTGAATGGCCCGTTCTGCTCACCACATGTGATCACCCGCTTTTGACTAAAGACATGGTGACGCATTTTATAGCCAGTGCGCAGGCATCTGGCGCAGACTTTTGCGCAGGTCTTGCCGAAAAGTCAGTGATACAGCCCGCCTACCCAAATGTGAAACGTACCTATCTGAAATTTTCGGGCAGCGCCGTTTCGGGGTGCAACCTGTTTTACATCAAAAACTCAAACGGCATTGAGGCCATCCGGTTCTGGCAAAAAGCGCAGCATTACCGCAAACGCCCGTTTCGCCTTGCGGCCAGTGTCGGGTGGAGCGTGCTGCTGCGTTATGCCTTTGGGCGGTTGACCTTATCCGGCGCGTTTAACTATGCGTCCCGGCGGCTGGGTATTACAGCGCGGCCCGTGCTCATGCCTTTTGCCGAGGCTGCGATTGACGTGGACAAACCGTCCGACAAAACCTTAGTCGAAGCTATTCTTAAAGCCCGCAATCCGTGAGCCCCGATCTTTCAACATCATCAAATCAAACCATAGGTAAGCGCATTGCTGCCAATACGGGTTTGATGGTGGGGGCGAAACTTCTGGCGGTGACGTTTGGTGTTGGAACGCTTTTGGTCGCCACCAAATCCCTTGATCCTGTCTTGTTTGGCACGGTGATATTTCTCCATGCTTATATGTTGTTTTTCGCCGAAGTGGCGACATTTCAAACATGGCAGT
>CAYGRF010000008.1:0-36539 GCA_964352275.1 uncultured Caulobacterales bacterium | reverse complement strand
GAACTACCTCAAAGCCGCAGGATATGTTCTTACATAAAATCACGATGCTCTAAAAACTGGTTCTTTTTAAACTGGCCTACTGACTCCGTATGACGAGTATAACCATCTGCATAGCTAAATTCTTGCGTTTCTCTTCCTGTGCCATGGAGAAAATTATCAGAGAATTGGCCCTGTCTCATGAGTATTGCTTTATTGCCGTTTGTGTAAGTTGTAACTTCGTCTGACTGACCGTCTCCTGAAAACTTGCCTAAATCATACAGCCCTTCATAAGAGCGAGTGATTTTTGCAAGGTTTCTTTTATCAGTGAAGGTGCTTATTTTTACTTCGCGTCCAAAACCGTTAATTTCCCCGTTCCGCCAATGAGCTTCAATTGTCTTCTCTTTTACAACATTCCGATACGTATCCACCTGAATCCAAATGCCTTCGCCGCGCAGCATGCCCCCAACCAATTTGCCAGTAAAAGTGATATGACTACTAATTGGAGCGCCTTGATCGGATGATGACCAACTTATCGTGCCTGCTCCTTCTGCTATGCCATTTGAACAGTCACCTGACCAAGTGGCCTCTCCGACAGGACCATAGTAGGGAGCCCAATTAAATTTACACCCGGTCCGTGCGTCTACATGCCAGCTACGGACAAGTTGACCTTTACGCCAGATACCTAGTGTACGCCTGCCATCAGCATGGATGTATACGCCTTTACCGTGCCTAAACCCTTCAACCCAGTTTCCCTCATAGCCCTCACCCCAAGAGTACATATTTAGGCCATAACCATGATATTCTCCATTTAGTAGTGTTCCGATGTAGTAGTCATCTCTCTCATAGTTTACCTTCACAATCCCTGTGGGAACCCCGTCAACCATTTTTCCGGTAATGCTAGGAATGTAAAAATCCTTATAAGTGGCTGTGCCTTCCCCTTCGGCTCTTCCGAATTTACAGGTGCCTGTCCAAGTCGCCAATCCGTCTTCTGTCATGCATTGGCTTGAAAATAAAAGTGCTTTCACTTCGCTTTTTGAACATGCTGAGAAAAAGAAAAGCCCGCATAAAGATAGTGGCAAAAATAAGCAGCGCATCGAATCCAGCTTCCTTTATTCAATCACACTATATTGAATTTTGGTTATGAGCACCAGTGCAGACACGCATTACTGCCTTTTTCTGAGTTTGGAAGGGCGAAATTCAGACCCCTCGAATGGCAGAACGAATGTAAACGCATTCAGTTTTCATTCTCTCACGCGAATGTTCCAAACTTTAGTTTTTTGATTTCTTCTCGGCTTTCTTCTTTCCGCCTGATCCCTTACGCTTTAAAATATTCCGCGGGTCTGACCTCAATATCAGCATGGCGGAGCGGGGGCGGGGTGAGGGTGTATAGTCGGCTGCGTGCTTTGGGCCTGCGCGCTGGGTGAGGCGGAACAGGCCGTAAATAGCCAGCAGCCCGTGAACGGCGGCGGTGTAGGCGAACATGGCGGAGGGCTCGAACACGGCCATCACGACAGGGGCAGCGGACGGCCCGATCACAGAGCCAACGCCGTAAACCAAGAGGAGTCCGCCGCTAATGGCGACAAACTCGCCGGGTTCGGCATAATCATTGGCATGGGCGGCGATCATGCCGTAAACCTGCATAGAGAATACGCCGTAAAGCGCGCCGCCCAGCAAGAGAAACGCGGCGGAAACCGGCGCAAACTGCCACAAAAATAGACCGCTGATCATGCTGCCCAGCGCTGTGAAAATAATCATCTGCCGCCGCCCGATTTTGTCGGACAGTTTCCCCATCGGCCATTGAAACAGCGCGCCCATCGCGATCACCACAATCATAAAGGCAGAGACCATGGCGACTGAATGTTCCAGCAATTGAACGAAAACCGGCGCAACACCCCAAAACGCGCCGCCGACAAGTCCGGAAGCAAAGGCACCGACAACCGCGAGCGGGGAGACGCGGAACAGTTTGCGCAGGTTGAGCTTTGTCTCGGTGACGGCGATGGGCGCTTTTGATGCCGACAAAGAAATCGGAAAAATGGACAGGCAAATCAGGATAGCAACAACAGAGAACAGCACAAAATCTTTGGGGTCGGCCAGCGTCAGCAGGAACTGCCCCACAGTCAGCGCGCCGAGATCGACCATCCGGTATACGGACAGCACCTCTCCGCGTTTCTCATTCGGTGCTTGCTCGTTGATCCAACTCTCTATGAGCATATACAGCCCGGCAAAACAAAAGCCGGTGAGCGCGCGCAAAACCGCCCATGCTGGGATGTTAATCAACAGCATATGGGTCAGGGTGCAAACAGCGACAAGCGAGCACAGCGCGGCAAAAACGCGGACATGGCCAACGCGGGCGACTAAAATAGGCGTGACCAAACACCCGGCCATGAACCCGGCAAAATAAAAGGAGGCAATCATACCGATCGCGATGGTCGGAAAGCCTTGCTGTTCGGCGCTTACGGCAACCAAGGTCGCCAGCAATCCGCCGCCAGCCAAGAGGAGAGCCGCCGAGACCAAGAGCGTCCCGATCGATTTAAGAATGGTTGTCATGCGGGCTTAATTTCTGTTTCCGTAATGCTTAGGGTTTCATAGTTTAATGGTTTCAAAATGCGAGATAAAAAGCCCCCGCCTCTCCTTGGGGAGAGGCCCGCGCGGCGATGCCGCTACGGGGTGGGGGGACATCAATACACACTTTGAAAAACTTGGCCGATTTTGCAAATTTTCCCCTCACCCGGCTATTCCACCGCTTTGCGGCGGGCCGACTTCTCCCCACAGAGAAGCGATTAAAGCACGCTAGCAAACCGCTCAAAGAGGTAAAAACTATCCTGAGGGCCGGGGCTGGCTTCGGGGTGGTGCTGGACGGAGAAGACGGGTTTGCCTTTGACGCGGATGCCGCAATTGGTGCCGTCAAACAAGGACACATGCGTTTCTTCGCAAATATCCGGCAGGCTTTCGCGGTCGACAGCAAACCCGTGATTCATTGATACAATCTCGACTTTGTCGGTGGTGTAGTCTTTGACCGGGTGGTTCGCGCCGTGATGGCCTTGATCCATTTTGACGGTCTTAGCACCCAGAGCGAGAGCGAGAATTTGGTGGCCCAAGCAAATGCCGAGCATGGGCGTTCCGGCTTTGAGCAAGTCTTGAATAACCGGGATCGCGTAAGCTCCTGTGGCTTCCGGGTCGCCGGGGCCGTTGGAGAGCACAACGCCGTCAGGTTTCAAGGCCAGAATGTCTTTGGCGCTGGCGGTGGCCGGGACGACTGTGACACTTAAGTTTTGCGAGACCAGATTGCGCAAAATATTACGCTTTACGCCGTAATCGATGACGACAACAGATTTAAGGCCGTCTTTGCTACTATAGCCTTCCGGCCACACCCAGCGCGCTTCTCGCCAGTCAAAATTATCCTGCGTGTGCACGTCTTTGGCCAGGTCCGCGCCGACAAGCCCGTTCCATCCCCGCGCTTTTTCGGTTAATGCGCCAAGGTCAAATTCGCCGTCCGGATGATGCGCGATAACCCCGTTAGGCATCCCGTTATCGCGGATATAGGCGGTTAGCGCCCGTGTATCGACGCCGGAAATCCCAATAATTTTGCGCGCGGTCAGCCAATCATGAAGATGGGATTCTGAGCGCCAATTGGACGGCTCGGTGATGGGAGCTTTAAACACCGCGCCGCGCGCCGCCGTCTGCGCGCGCGAGGTCGAGGCTTCTTCGTCTTCGCTGTTGGTGCCCGTATTACCGATATGCGGGAATGTGAAACAGATGATTTGTGAGGCGTAAGACGGATCGGTTAGAATTTCTTGATAGCCGGTCATGGCGGTGTTGAAACACACTTCGCCAACCGCGTCGCCGATGTGACCACATCCATGCCCATAAAAAAACTGGCCATCGGCCAGCACCAAAACGGCTGTTGGAATGTCTTGCTTTTTGCCGTGCAGACTCATAAGAACCCCGCCTTTAACGTAAACGCGTCCCTTTTAGAGCGGCAAGCCGGGGACGCAAGAGGCAATTCATACACAGGTCAATTTTTGGCCCACAGAGATTCATATTGCGGGGTTTTCGCCGATATGAGACACTGAGGGACAATGAATGATCATTGATGGGAACAAATCATGGCACTCAGACAATCAATATCGGACAGCGTCAAAGACGCGATGAAGTCCAAGGACAAGCTCCGCGTTTCCACGCTGCGGCTCGTAGGCGCGGCGATTAAAGACCGCGATATAGCGGCGCGCTCCGAAGACCGCTGCGGCGGGATCGAAGATGCGGAAATCCTGTCGCTGTTGGTGAAAATGGTCAAACAGCGCGAAGAAAGCGCCAAAACCTATGAAGACAATGCCCGGCCGGAATTAGCGGAACGTGAGCGCTCGGAAATCGAGATTATGCGCGAATTTATGCCCAAACCTTTATCGGATGAGGACACTCAAGCCGCTGTTAAGGCCATTGTCGATGATATGGGCGCAACCTGTCTCAAAGATATGGGTAAGGTCATGGGCCGCCTGAAAACCGATTATGCAGGTCGCATTGACATGGGCAAAGCAGGCGCGTTGGTGAAAGCGCAGCTTTGTAGCTAAGCCTCAGCCTTTTGGCGTTTTGCCAGCCGCGAAACCCGGACCCATTCCAATAGTGCTAGGAAAGCGGCAACCCCGCCGAGCAGCGCGCATAGGATAAAGGCGCGGGCGAAACCGTCATCTTCGATAATCTGTCCGATGGTTGGGCGGCCTAAAACTCCCAGCAGGAAGACAAGCGATACCAAGAGCGCATATTGCAATACGGCATATTGCTTGTTGACGATGGATGACAGGTAAGCAATCGACGCCGCGCTGGCTATGCCGACGGCGAGGTTTTCGGCAAAAATCACGGTGGTGAGCCGCGCCATGCGAATGTCGAGGCTAAACATCGCAAATAGATCATCCAGTTGAGTGATACCCAAAAAGGCGTCTGTAAAGCCAGCGCCCATCGCCAAGTCTGCAAAGAGTAAATTGGTGACAGCGGCCAGAACCGCGCCCACAAAAAATACGGGCATGCGGCCAAAGCGCAGCATGGCGATGCCGCCAAGGCCAATGCCGATCATGGTGGCAATAACGCCCATCAGTTTGGAGGCAAACCCGACTTCGGTCAGCGTATGCCCCAGAGCGCCGTAATTTTCGCCAAGGTAGAAAGGGTAGGCAAATCCGCCCCAGATCAGGTCGGTAAACCGGTAGGATAAAACAACCATGACAACCAAAATAGCGGCCCAGCGTAGGCGGCCAATCAGCTCTATCATGGGCACGAGTATGGCGGTAAACAACACGCCTAAAACGCCTTTGGGTAGTGCGGCGACCTGGGAGCTTGGCAGTGTGTTGCGGGTCTCGCGGTCATTCATAACCACCAGAATAGCCGCAACAATGCCGAGCCAAACAACTGTCAGAAACACGACCCAAGGTCCTTGGTAGCGTATAAAGTTTCGCGCATTATGGTTTTCTGGATCGGTCAAAGCGCCGACCATGAAATCGCCAATAATCCAAAATCCAGCGGCCCAGCCGAGAAGCACCAAAACCGTGCCGATCTTTTTGCGCGGCTCACTGACATATTTCAGCAGCATTGTTTCTTGCGTGGCTGTGTCTTCGGTTTCTGCCAGCGGTGAGGGTTTTGCTATGATAATCCCGATCACCGTGGTTGCCATGATCGCGGCGATGATGAAAAATGTACTTTTCCAGCCAATATTATCCGCAAGAATAAGCGCGACAAAGCCACCAATAAAGGAGGCTGTGCGATACCCCAGCTGCTCGACGGTGGAGAGAATATCAAGCTGCATATCGTCTTTGGCCACCTCGATGCGCCAAGCAGCAAGAACAATATCAAAACTGGCGGAAAATATAGCAATTAAGACGCTAACAAGGCCGATCATGCCAAGATTATTCGGCGGCTCGGAGAAGGCGAGAACCAGTAGCCCCGCGACGACTAGGCTCAGAAAAACAAACATAAAGAAGCGCCGGGGCCCGGTTTTAAGACCTAAAGGCGTTCGGCGTTGCTGCAGAGCCGCGGCCCACAAGAATTTAAACGCATAGGCGAGCAGCGCCCACGACAAAAGACCGATAGCGGAGGGTTTCACATCAACGGTTGAAAGCCACGCATTCAGAGTGCCGCCAACGGCGGCATAGGGCAGGCCGGACGCAATCCCAAGGAACAGCATGGCCAAGACCTGCCGATCTGTAAACGCTATCTTTAGAGCCTTTACCGTAGTCATTTTTTCGGAGTGTGTTGCGCTCATAGGTTTGTCCTTATGAACGGCACCTTAGAAGCGAGCCGCAGAAAAGCAAGCCTGTGTGTTTGCGCAAAATTCAATGTCTTTAGGGTTGCGCCGCTTGCATATTTGCGCAAGTTTCCGCGCCATGAATGCCCCCGCTAATACCTCCGCCAAACCTGACGGCAAAGCTTCAAAAGTGACGCCGATGATGGCGCAGTTTTTGGGGATTAAGGCCGAGGCTGGCGACGAGGTTTTGCTGTTTTACCGCATGGGTGATTTTTACGAGCTTTTCTTTGACGATGCGGTACGCGCGGCGGCGGCGCTGGATATTGCGCTGACGAAACGCGGTAAGCATGACGGCGCGGATATACCCATGTGCGGCGTTCCGGTTCATGCAGCCGAAACCTATCTACAGCGCCTGATCAAAAAAGGCTTTCGCGTTGCCGTGTGCGAGCAAACCGAAGACCCGAAAGAGGCGAAAAAGCGCGGATCCAAATCGGTTGTCCGGCGCGAGATTATCCGCGTGGTCACGCCGGGTACGCTGACCGAGGACGCGCTTTTGGATGCGCGCGGATCAAACTTTATCTTGAGCCTGAACCGGACATTGGCCGGGGACTTGGCGATGGCGTGGGCGGATGTATCGGATGGCGCGTTTCACGTCTGCGACGTTCCGGCCGGGCGGCTAGCGGGGGAGCTGTCGGCTCTATCCCCGCGCGAGCTTGTCTTGCCGGAGAACCTTTATCACGCGCCGGATTTTATGGCGGAGCTGCCGCTGGACGGTATTGCGCTGACGCCGCTACCGACGACAAAATTTGATGCGCGCAATAATGAACGGCGTTTGAAATCGGCTTTTGACGTGGCCAGCCTTGACGGGTTTGGCGCGTTTTCAAAAGCGGAAGTTTCTGCCGCCGGGGCTTTGGTTGATTATTTAGAACTGACCCAAGCGGGTAATCCGGTCAAACTCTCTCCGCCCGCCCGCCGCCAAAGCAGCGGCTTTATGTCAATCGATCCCGCAACCCGCGCCAGTCTCGAAATCGACCGCACGCAGCAAGGCTCCCGCCAAGGCTCGCTTTTGTCGGTGATTGATAAAACGGTGACTGGTGCGGGCGCGCGGCTACTGCAATCTCGCCTCGCCCGGCCTTTGGTGGATGTGGACGCGATTAACGCCCGTCTGGATGCGGTGAGTTATTTTACCGCCGCGCCGAGCCTGCGCGGTGACCTGCGTGCCATGCTGAAAGCGTCCGGTGATCTGGCGCGCGCCGCGAGCCGGATTGCGCTCGGGCGGGGCGGGCCGCGCGATATGCGCACGATTGGAGCCGGGTTGCGGCAGGGCGAGAAAATCTGCGCTCTGTTCAGCGGGAAGCCTGATGAGGCTCCTGCCATGGTGCAAGCGGCGCTGGGGGCGATGCGCCTGACCGATAAACCGGACCTAGCGGCGCTGGCCCGCGATATTGAAGCGGCTTTCCTTGAGGATGTGCCGATGATGAGCCGAGACGGCGGCTTTATTGCGCCGGGCTGGCATCCCGGCCTCGACAGCCTGAAAACTCTGCGCGATGAGAGCCGCCGGGTCATTGCGGGCCTGCAAGCGGATTACGCCAAAGCCGCTCATGTGCCGTCGCTCAAAATTAAACATAATAATGTTCTGGGTTATTTTATCGAAGTCACACCCAAACACGCGGATACAATGTTGGGGATGGGCGCGGACAGCCCGTTTATTCATCGGCAGACTTTGGTGAGCGGGGTGCGCTTTACGACCACAGAGCTGGCTGATCTGGACGCGCGGATTTCCGGCGCGGCGGGCAAAGCTGTCGCCCTTGAAATTGATATTTTTCAGGATTTTTCATCCCGCGTCCAAGCGGCGGCTGAACTCATACGCGCCGCTGCTTCTGGGTTTGCGGCGCTGGACGTGCAATCCGCGCTCGCTCTGTGGGCGGAAGATAATCAAGCCTGCCGCCCCGTTCTGGATACAGGGCTGACGTTCAAGGTCGAGGGCGGGCGGCACCCGGTTGTGGAGCAGGCTCTGAAAAAAGACGGGGGCGCAGCCTTTACAGCCAATGATTGCGCGCTGGACGGCGCGGGAGAGACGGCGAACCGGCTGACGTTGATTACGGGGCCGAATATGGCCGGTAAATCAACCTATTTGCGGCAGAACGCATTGATGTTTATTCTGGCGCAATCAGGCAGTTATGTCCCGGCACGCGCGGCGCATATCGGGATTGCCGATAGTGTCTATTCGCGGGTCGGCGCATCGGATGATTTATCACGCGGGCGCTCGACTTTTATGACGGAAATGGTGGAGACGGCGGCGATCCTGAACCAAGCCGGGCCGCAAAGCTTCATCATCCTTGATGAGATCGGACGCGGCACCTCGACCTTTGACGGATTGTCCATTGCATGGGCAACAGCAGAACATCTGCATACTATAAACCGCTCGCGAGCCTTATTTGCGACCCATTACCATGAATTAACCGATTTAGCGGAGAGTTTGGACGCGGCGGGCAATGCCTGTCTGCGGGCCAAAGAATGGAATGGTGACTTGATCTTTTTACATGACGTCAAACCCGGCGCAGCCGATAAATCCTACGGGGTGCAGGTCGCGCGTTTGGCGGGATTACCGCCGGCAGCAATCGAGCGCGCGCGCGATGTGCTCTCCCGTCTCGAAGATAGCCATGACACCTCTCAAGACCCGTTGGTGGGCTTGCCTTTATTTACGTCCGCCCCGCCGTCTATCGCTGCCAAGCCGAGCGCTATTGAAGAGGCTCTTCGCGCGCTTGACGTGGATGATTTAAGCCCGCGCGCCGCGCTGGATTTGATTTATGATCTTCGGGAAAAACTAAAAGGCGGGGACGCGTAATGGCCAGACGGACGCTTTTAAAAAAACGCGCGCCAGATATTGTGATCCCGGAACGTGCTGCCGCGCCGGACCATATTGTTGACGGCGCGGTCCTGCGTGCAACCCTTACCGCTATTGCCGGCGCGGATGGTGATCGCCGCGCGCAGGTTTTGGAGCTGCTTAAAAAAACCCGGGCAGACGCGCTTGATTTTGCGCGGCGCAAGTTCGAGGCGGGGCATTTTGACGGGCTGGAAATGGCGCGGGTTATCGCCGCCATTCATGATGATGTGATTACAGCGCTGTTTGATTTTACGACCACGCACATAGTGAGCGCTCCCAATCCAACGGACGCCGAGCGGTTAACATTGTGCGCGGTTGGGGGTTACGGGCGCGGAGAAATGGCGCCGGGCTCAGATGTGGATTTACTCTTTTTGTTGATGGATAAAAAAGGCTCAGCCCATACTGAAAGCGTCACGGAATATATTCTCTATATGCTCTGGGATATGGGGCTGAAAGTGGGTCATGCTACGCGCACAATTGAGCAAAACATCAAACTGGCCAAAGCGGATCAAACGATTTTAACCTCGCTGCTCGACGTCCGGTTCCTGTCGGGCGATGAAGATATGGCGGAGCGCCTGTTTAAGCGGTTTCGTAAAGATATTACCCGGGGCAAAGGCAGGGCCTACATTACAGCCAAGCTTGAAGAGCGTGACCGCCGCCATGAACAAGAAGGCAATTCCCGCTACGTCATTGAACCGAATGTCAAAGAAGGCAAAGGCGGTCTTCGCGATCTGCATGTGCTGTATTGGATCGCGCGGTTTCTTGACCGGGACGGGCGGATCAATGACGCGCAAGGCGCGAGCGATTATGTAGCCCTGGGCCTGTTTGATGAGGCGGCGGCGCAAAGGTTTCGCCGGGCCGCAGATTTTTTATGGCGCACGCGCATTCATCTGCATTTCGCAGCCGGCCGTCCCGCCGAGACGCTTAGCTTTGACCGGCAAACCGTATTAGCCCGAAAACTCGGCTATGCGGCGGGGCCGATTGAGGAAGCCGTAGAAAAGTTTATGCGGGAGTATTTCACCAATGCCCGCGAAGTCGGCGCTCTAACACGGATTGCATGCGCGAAATTAGAAGCGGAAAAATCTCTGCGTCTGCCAAAAGGCCTTGATGCGCTTTTGCCCAACTCCCGCCGCAACATGAAAGAAGACGGGTTTATTCTCGATCATGGACGGCTCACATTTGCCGACCCGCTTCAGCTTCGCGAGCGGCCCGCGTTGATTATGGAGCTGTTTGAAATTGCCGGGCGGCGAAATTTAGACATTCATCCCGATGCTTTTTCCGCCATCGATTTCCGCCGCAATCTTATCGACAATCATTTCCGCCGGGACCCGGAAATTGCAGCTACATTCATGGATATACTTTTAGGCGCGAAAGCGCCTTACGCGACATTAAAGGCGATGAATGAGGCGGGCGTTTTAGGGCGTTATATTCTTGAATTTGGCGGCATTGTCGCCCGCACACAGTTTAACATGCACCATGCTTACACTGTGGACGAACATACGCTCCGTCTGGTTGATAATTTTCATAATCTTGAGACAGGGCAGCTTGATCGCGAAAACCCGATGCTCACAACGGTGGCAAAAACGCTCAGCACACGGCAGCGACGCATATTATATATGACCTGCCTGCTTCACGATACGGGCAAGGGTCAAGGCGACCAGTGCATTGAGGGCGCGCGGCTCGCGCGGCGGGCGTGCCGTCGGCTCGGTATGGAGCAGTCTGAAGTGGAAAGCGTCGCGTGGCTCGTACGCCGCCATCTCGACATGAGCGATACGGCCCAGCGCCGGGATATTTCAGACCCGCAAACGGTTGCAGCATTTGGCCGTCTTGTCGGCTCCATGTCGCGGCTGAATATGCTCGCACTCTTGACGGTTGTCGACATTCGTGCGGTTGGGCCGGGCATTTGGAATGACTGGAAAGGGGTTTTGCTGCGCAATCTATATCAAGCTACGGCGAATTATATTGAAGGCAAGGAAAATCTTGAGCCTGCGGCCAAGGCTTTGGCTGCACAGGAGCAGCTTTCTGAGCGTCTACCGGGTGATATGGCGCTGCGTATTCAGCCAATATCCAAAGAGTTAGGACAGGCCTATTGGCTGGGTCATAAAATGACCGACCTTGTGCGGCATGCCCGGTTTTTTGCCTCCACATTGGAAGCCGGGTTGGATGTTGCAGTGCATACGCGTCTTGATAAAAAACGCGATATTACAGAGCTTTGGGTGCTGGCGCGCGATAGGCTTGGCTTGTTTGCGGATCTGGCCTTGATTATTTCCGCGACGAGCGCGCAAATTATGGGGGCGCGGCTGCATACGGGCACAAATGGCCGGGTCATGAATGTGTTTTATCTGCAAAATTCAGAAGGCTTGGCGTTTGGGCGGATGAACGCGCATATTTTGGGCGTGCTTCGCAGCCGCGCGCTTGGCGTGATTTCCGGCAAAAGTCCGGATGTATCGCTGGGTGTTCCCAGCCTGTCGCGCCGGGCGGCGGCTATTCCCGTATCGCCGCGCGCCAGTATTCTGGATTATGCATCGGGCTCGGCATCTATTATTGAAATTGAAGGCCGCGACCGTCCGGGATTATTATATCATCTTGCTGACTTTCTGCGCGGCGAGGATTTAGATGTCTTGTCGGCGCATATCGAAGTCGTCGGTACGCGGGCGATTGACGCATTTTATGTCGTTCCGCTTGACCGTAAACCCTTATCAAAAGCGCGGGGCGAGACCATCAAAGCCGATTTGATCGCCCTGATGGACTCAGATTTGGTCGCAGGCGAAGCGTGAGACTTTTAAAATCAACCGCAATTATCAGCTCTCTGACCATGGTCAGCCGGGTGCTGGGACTTGTGCGCGATATAATGCTGGCGCGGTTTTTGGGCGCAAGTGTCATCAATGATGCGCTGATTACGGCGACAAAGCTGCCCAATCTATTTCGCCGTATGTTCGCGGAAGGCGCCTTTAATGCGGCTTTCATTCCGCTTTATGCCCGCCGCATAGAAGAAGAGGGCGAAGAGGCCGCGGGACGGTTTGCCGGAGAAGCGATGTCCGCTTTGGGGTGTCTGGTGATTTTCATCGTCATTGGGTTTCAGATTACAATGCCGTGGACGCTGAACTTGATCGGGAGCGGCCTTGATAAGGTGGCCTCGGAGCCGGGCGGCATTGTACCCTATGATTTAGCTGTGCTTTACGCGCGCATTACCATGCCGTATTTGATGTTGATGTCATTTGCGGCGCTGTTCTCAGGCATGCTCAATACGCGCAACTATTTTGCTATCGCGGCGTTTGTACCGGTACTGCTGAACATTGTCTGGATTTCGATTTTAGCCGCTGCATCAGATGCAGGCTGGGCGCTCCCTAATCTCGCAATGTATTTAAGTGTGGGCATGACATTTTCCGGCATATTGCAAGCCGGACTTTTGCTCTGGGGGCTTCGCCGCGCGGGTATTCGCTTGCCGCTCTATTGGCCGCGTTTAACACCGGGGGTCAGGCGCCTTGTGGTGCTGGGCGTTCCGGGGCTTTTATCGGCCGGGATTACCCATATCAATTTGATGGTCAGCCACGCGATTTCGACCTTCCAAGACGGCGCGCCGAGCTGGCTGTATTATTCAGACCGTTTGTACCAATTACCGCTCGGTATTATCGGTATCGCTATGGGGATTGCGCTCTTGCCCGCATTGTCGCGGCGTTTGCGCGCGGGCGACGAGAAAGGCGCGCTGTCATCGATGAACCGGGCCATTGAAATTGCCGCCTACTTAACTCTGCCCTCAACCGTGGCGCTGGCGATCATGCCGGAATTTCTTGTCGGTGGACTGTTTGAACGCGGCCAGTTTGGCGCAATGGATACGGAGCAAACGGCCAAGGCGCTGAAAATGTTTGCCTTTGGCCTTCCGGCCTTTGTGCTCCTCAAAGTTCTGACGCCCGCATTTTTCGCCAGAGAAGACACAAAAACACCGATGATTTTCGCGGGCATATCAGCGCTCGTCAATTTAGCGGTGGGCGCGACTTTGTTTTTCACAGTCGGTTTTTTTGGACTGGCTTTGGCCACCAGCATTGCGGGATGGGGCAATGTGGTATGCCTGACCTTTATTTTGCTGCGCGATAAACATCTTGTCGTAGACGCGCGCTTAGTGCGAAGGTTGCCGCGTATTGCTGTGGCCTCAGCGTTAATGGGGGCGGCTGTGTGGTTTTTATCTGCGCGCGCCGCTCCGAAGTTAAACGGCTCTATTCTCAATGACTACACGCTGCTTTTGACTGTCTGCGGGGCGGGATTGAGTGTCTACGTGTTGTGCTCCTTTATGGTTCGCGCATTTGATATATCCGATTTTCGTGATGCGTTTCGCCGCACGCCGCCCTCATAAATGGCCGCAGAGACGCTTGCCATTCATGGCCGCCGCGCCTAAAAGCGCCGCTTAATCTGTGAGAATAGTATGAGCCACGAAGCGACACCATATTCCGGGCCAGAGCGCGTTTTTTCCGGCGTGCAGCCATCCGGGTCATTGCATCTGGGGAACTATCTCGGCGCGCTCAAGAAATTTGTGGATCTACAGGACGCTCACGATTGCCTTTACTGTATTGTTGATTTGCATGCGGTCACTGTTTGGCAGGACCCGCGTGAGCTTGCCGCGCAAACCCGGCATATTGCCGCCGCGTTTCTGGCGTCTGGCGTAGACCCGTCCAAAGCGATCATCTATGCGCAGTCCAGCGTGCGCGCGCATACGGAGCTCGCATGGTATTTTAACTGCGTTGCGCGGATCGGTTGGCTCAACCGGATGACACAGTTTAAAGATAAGGCCGGTAAGAACTCCGAGAAAGTCTCGGTTGGGCTTTATGACTACCCGGTTTTGCAGGCGGCGGATATTCTGGCCTTTAAGGCGACCCATGTCCCTGTCGGCGAGGATCAGAAACAGCACCTTGAACTCTCACGCGATATTGCCGCAAAGTTCAATCATGATTTTGATCAGCCGGGGTTCTTCCCGCTGCCGGAGCCCCTCATTAAGGGGCCGGGCGCAAAAGTTATGTCTTTGCGGGACGGAACTAAGAAAATGTCAAAGTCCGATCCGTCTGATAATTCCCGTATCAACCTTACCGACACGGCAGAGGTGATCGCCAAGAAAATCCGTAAGGCGAAAACCGATGCAGGCGACATACCTGATAGCGCCGAAGGCCTTGAAGGCCGCCCTGAAGTTGCCAATCTTGTCGGAGTTTATTCGGCTTTGTCCGGGATGTCTGAAGCGGACGTTCTGCGCGAATATGCCGGGCGAGGCTTTGGTGTATTTAAACCCGCTCTCGCTGATTTAGCCGTGGCTAAACTACAGCCGATTACGGATTTAATGAACCGCTATTTAAGCGATCCGGACGAAATTGATCGAATTTTAAAATCCGGCGCGCAGGCAGCGGACGCAATTGCAAACCCGATTATGGCTGATGTTCGCCGTATATTTGGATTTTTAGGAGCTTAACATGAAATATTTTTACGCCGCCCTTATGGCCGCCGCGCTGACGGCATGCAGCCCTTCTGAGACAAGCATTGATAGCGCGAAGCACGATCACAGCCAAGCCCATGAAAGCAGTATGGCCGTATCCAATGCGGCTTTGCGGCCGCCTCTGCCGGGCCGCAGCATGGCTGCCGCTTATTTTACCCTTGAAAATAAGGGCGCTGCTGACCGCTTAGTCTCTGTTGAGAGCCCGATTAGTGAGCGCGTTGAAATTCATACCCATCTGAACGAAGACGGGGTAATGAAAATGCGTAAGCTCGACGGCCTGAATCTGGCGGCGGGCGAGACGGCGGAGTTTAAGCCCGGCGGGCTGCATATTATGTTATTTGACGTGACGCTAATGGACGGCGAGACCGGCGCGATGTTGACCCTTAACTTTGAACAGTCCGGCCCCGTTGAGGTGGTTGCGAGTGTTATGGGCCGCGGCGAGCCTGAAAAAGAAGATCACTCTGGCCACTAATTTGGCCATTCATAGGGCTATTAACTCACACACTGAGAACACTGCGCGTTCATAGCCGAGCGTGTTTGTGATGGACTTGCGCATAAAATCGCGTTAATCCAGCGCTCTATTGCGTAATGGGATTACTCGTATGTCTAAAGGTCTGGTAACAGTTTTTGGCGGCTCCGGCTTTGTCGGAAAACATGTGGTCAGGGCTCTTGTCAAAGATGGCTGGCGTGTACGCATTCCCATGCGCCGCCCTCATACAGGTCAAGATTTGCGCGTTATTGGTAATGTTGGGCAAGTCCAGCTTGTCCAGGCCAATTTGCGGCATCAAAACTCTGTCGACCGCGCCGTTGCTGGATCTGATGCGGTGATCAATCTTGTCGCTGTCTTGTTCGAAGAAGGCAAGCAGACCTTTGAAGCCCTCCATGTTAACGGGGCGGCCAATGTCGCCGAATCTGTCAAAGCGCACGGCATCACCAATTTTGTCCATATGTCATCCATTGGCGCTGACGCTGACTCCGACAGTAAGTACGCCCAAACCAAAGCTGCCGGTGAAGCTCGCGCTCGCGCCGCAGTTCCCACTGTGGATATTATGCGCCCTTCAATCATTTTTGGACCTGAAGATGATTTCTTCAACCGCTTTGCGGCTATGACGCGCCTCTCCCCGGCTTTGCCGCTTATCGGCGGCGGCCATACGCAATTCCAGCCTGTCTATGTCGGCGATGCTGCTGAGGCGATTGCTAAAGTTCTGGCCCGTGGCACAGAGGGAGAAACGTATGAACTTGGCGGGCCGCGCGCCTATAGTTTTGCCGAATTGATGCAATTCACGCTCGATCATGTCGGGCGCAAGCGTTTGCTCATGCCGCTACCGTGGTTTGCCGCGAATATGATGGGCTTTATGGGTGAGCTTTCTGGCTTCTTGCCGTTCGTCAAACCCTTCCTCACGCGGGATCAGGTCGCGAATTTGAAAACCGATAATGTACCAAGCGGCGATATGAAAAGTTTTGCGGATCTGGGAATACAATTAGAAACCATTGAGTCGATCGTGCCTGCCTATCTCGAGCGCTACCGCAAATATGGGCAATTTTACGAAAAACAAGCTTAAGGCTGAAACGCCGCTTAGGAGGACTTTTATGTCATTACGTTATTTATATCTCAGCGTTGCCGGGATAACGCTCGCCGCTTGCGGCCAAAACGCACCTGAAACCCCCGTAGATACTGCGCCAGAGACGGTTGCCGAGGTTGCTGCTGAACAGGTCGTTGCCGCTGAAGAGCCGGTAGTTATGACACTCGATGCCGTTTTAGCGATGCAAGATGATGCCGCCAAGGCGCGCTATCAATACCGCAATCCCAAAGCGACGCTTGAATATTTTGGTATTGAGCCCGGCATGACTGTGGCGGAAGTGCTTCCGGGCGGCGGATGGTATTCAAAAATTCTGCTGCCTTATTTGGGCGATGGCGGTAAATTGATCGGCATCGATTACAGTGTCGATATGTGGTCCAACTTTGGTGGTTTCGCGAACCAAGACTTTTTAGAAAAACGTAAAACATGGTCTGAAACATGGTCAAATGACGCGCTTGCATGGCGCGCGGGCACTGAGGCGGATGTCGCCGCTTTTGCTCTAGGCTCAATGCCCGCCGATATGGCAGGCACGGCGGACGCCGTTTTATTGTTCCGGTCTTTACATCACCTTAACCGGTTTGAAGCCGCTTATTGGGACGAAGCGCTTGCCGATATTAAAGCGGTGCTCAAACCTGGCGGCGTTGTGGGTATTGTGCAGCATGCAGGCCCTGAAGAGAACCCGGACACATGGGCCAACGGTGATAATGGTTATCTGAAACTGAGCTTCATTTTGGAAAAATTTGATGAAGCCGGATTTGAGTTGGCGAAAGATCCGAGCGAGATTAACGCCAATGAGAAGGACGTGCCAACGGCCGAAGATATGGTTTGGCGTTTGCCGCCAACATTGGGCACAAGCCGCGATAATCCGGAACTTAAGGCGAAAATGGAGGCGATTGGCGAATCCAACCGCGTGACTTTGCTGTTCCGTAAAAAAGACTAGCGCTTAAAACTAAACGGCTATCCAAGACGCAGCCAATCGCGCTTTGGAAGGCCGTAAAGCTGGTCCATCAATTCCAGTTGTAGGCCGATCGGACGGCCGTTATCACTATTCCACATCACGGCAATGCCCGTTTGCTTTTCCGGGTCAAACAGCATGATTGAGCGGTAGCCTCTCACGGCTCCGCGGTGACCGATCACTCTATGGCCGGCATAATCATAAACTCTCCAGCCAAGGCCGTACTGCGCATTGCGCATCGCATGGAAGTTATCCCTAAGTTTGCGGTTTTCATGCGGCGTTTCCACGCGCGGTTTTTGCAGCGCGTCACGCATAGCCTTGGGCAGACCCGCATTGTCCGTATTCATTTGCGCTCTCATCCATTTTGATAAGTCCGTAACGGATGAATTCACGCCCGCTGAACCGGGTAGGTTGTAATAGGCCGGGCTAATATTATGGATCTGCATGCCCCTTGCACTATGCGGGCGCGCCCAGTCTTTTGAGCGCATGAGGCCCTCTAGAGTGAGGCTAGCGCTTGTCATGCCCAAGGGTTTGAAAAAACGTTCGGACACGACCGATTTATAAGGCATATGCGTGGCTGTTTCGACCATTTCAGCGGCTGCATCAAAGGCCACATTTTGGTAGGTATGGCAATCTCCCGGCTCGCAAAGCTGCGGAGCGGATTTGAGGGACGCGCGCACCAATTTAGCCGGAATGCCGCTTTCTATGCGGCGATCAAATGCGTTGGGCATTATGCCCGTTCGGTGCGTAAGCACGTCTTCTATTGTAACAATGTGGCTTGATTGTGGGAGCGTCAGTGACGGGGCGTGGGCTTTGACCGGGGAATCCAGTCCAAAATGTCCATCGTCAGCAAGACTTAAGACAGTGGCAGCGGCAACGCCCTTGGACAGCGAGGCCCAGCGGAAGACGGTGTCGGGTGTTACCGGTTTTTGGCTCCCCTTCATGGTTTCGCCGTATCCCTTGGCAAAAACGAGCTCCCCGTTATCGACAATTGCCACAGCAAGACCAACCATTTCAGGTTTTTTCATCATAAAGGAAATGCGGCGGTCGATCTCTTGCGTATCAATCGCTCCCGCGGATGCTACCATAGACATAGCCCAAAAGGCTACCCAAAGACTAAACATAGCCATTATATTCCGCATGCGCCCTCCGAAATTAAAGCAACCATAGCAGCAGTGCCGCGCCAAGCAAGACTCGGTATACCATGAAGGGAAACATGCCGATCCGGCTCACCAATTTCATGAAAAATGCTATGGACAGATAGGCGGCAGCAAAGGCGACAACGGCAACGATAATCCCGCTTGATAGGTCGGCATTGGCTGCGGGCGCGCTCGCCAGTTTGATGATAGCAAATAAACCGCCTGCGCCAATAATCGGCAGGCTCATCAGCATCGAAAAGCGCGCAGACTCAACGCGGGTAAACCCCATCATACGCGCCGCTGTCATAGTAATACCCGACCGGGACGTTCCGGGAATAAGAGCCAGAGACTGTGCCAGCCCCAACCCAATGGCGCCCTTCCATGTCAGATCATCTACTGTGCGTGTGCGGGCGCCTTTAATATCGGCAATCCACAAAATGATACCAAAAACGATACTGGTAATGGCGATGATCCATGCCGATCGCAAAAGATCGTCAATGCCTGAGAGATGCAAATACGCACCGATTAAGAGCGCAGGCGGCGTTGCCAGGATAAGGTTCAGGGCTAATGCGGAACGAGTGCTCAGCTTGCGCTGCATAAGTTCTACCAGCCCTCGTAATATATCAGCAACATCTTTTCGAAAATACGCCATAACCGCAAACAAGGTTCCGAAATGCGCCATGACGTCGATCAGAACCCCTTGCTCCGGCCAGCCTAAAACCTGTTCTGGCAGGATGAGGTGTGCTGAACTTGATATGGGCAAGAACTCGGTTAGGCCTTGAATGAGGGCTAAAAGAATCAGTTGGAGAATAGACATAGTTTCGGACTAGGCAGCAGTCGTTACTAAGCCGTTAGCATGAGCGAAAGAAGACGTGAGACTATGCTTGAAGTCATTTTACGTCGTAACGCTTAGATGTTGCCGGTTTTCAATGACATGTGGAATGTTGAACCGTAACTGACTTAAAATTATTGATGACAAAATGCCGCACCTATGAGGGTAATATAAATGCATTGAAAAACAATAATTTAAATAAGAAATCCAATTGTTCGTTTACGTAATAATGACAAATTGTCACACCTTAAATCTCCTTTTCGCCTTCTCTGGGTAGACTCGCCTATGATTGATGTATGATACATCGTTGCGAGGTGGGCTCTTCGCCGTGCGTTGGAATAATAATCTAAAAAGCACCATATACTTAGAAGAATAATCTATTTTGACGAATGTTTCCCTGGCCTGTATAAAATTATTGCGCGTCGGTCAAAGTTTGGCTTCTCGCGCCTTTCAACCATTTAGGCAACCAGCCGAGGAGCGCCCTGTGTCAACGTCCATGCTGAAATTTGTCGATATTGACGGCGACATGCCGAGTAAGCGTGAGGCGGGCGTACGCAAGGATGATTTCTTGGAAATTTATGGCGACTATATTGACGCCAAAGCCGCCGAACAGGCGGCGCGCTGTTCGCAATGCGGCGTGCCCTTTTGCCAAAACCATTGTCCGCTCGAAAATAATATTCCCGATTGGCTCCGCTTGACGGCGGAAGGCCGCATTGAAGAGGCGTACCATGTATCCGCCGCGACAAATTCGATGCCGGAGATATGCGGGCGGATTTGCCCCCAAGACCGTTTGTGCGAAGGCTCATGCGTGATTGAGCAGTCTGGTCACGGCACAGTCACGATTGGCTCTGTTGAGCGCTATCTGACGGACAGAGCGTGGGATGAAGGCTGGATCGCCCCGATTGCGCTGCGCCGTGAACGGCCTTTATCCGTAGGTATTATAGGCGCAGGCCCGGCAGGCCTTGCGGCGGCTGAGCAGCTCCGGCTCGAGGGCTGGCAAGTGACGGTATATGACCGCCATGATCGCGCAGGTGGCTTGTTAATATACGGGATTCCAAACTTTAAACTCGACAAAGACATTGTGCAGCGCCGGACGCAGCGGCTTAAGGATGGCGGCATAAATTTTGTCATGAACTGTGATGTCGGGGTCGATATTAGCTTTGATAAGCTGCGCGAAAAACATGAAGCGGTATTGATCGCAACAGGCGTGTATGCGGCCCGGGATCTGGAATGTCCAGGTTCAGGCGCAGACGGGGTCACGGCGGCATTGCCCTTTTTGATCGACAGCAACCGGCGGGGTCTGGGCGATAATGTCGATGGCCTGACAGCCAAAGATCAGGATGTGGTCGTGATTGGCGGCGGCGATACGGCGATGGATTGTGTCCGCACGGCCGTGCGGCAAGGCGCAAAATCCGTGACGTGCCTTTACCGCCGCGATCACGCGAATATGCCAGGCTCGCGCCGCGAAACGGCTAATGCTCAAGAAGAGGGTGTGGTGTTTGAATGGCTGGCTGCGCCCAAAGCGATTTATGATGACGGTGGACATGTCAGCCGCGTACGCGCTGACCGGATGCGGCTTGGCCGCAAAGACAAATCAGGGCGGCAAAGCCCCGAACCTATTCCGAGCGCAGATTTTGATGTGAAAGCGGATTTGGTCATTAAAGCCCTCGGCTTTCTACCCGAAAACATGCAAACCATGAGCGACCGCCTTGTCACAACGCGCTGGGGCACGATTAAGGTCAATCCGCTCACATTTGAAACCAATGTGCCCGGCGTCTACGCAGCAGGTGATATTACCCGCGGCGCGAGCCTTGTGGTATGGGCCATCCGCGAGGGCCGTGATGCGGCCGCGCATATGCATAAATATCTCAAAGCGCACATGGCTGCTGATGCAAAAGCTGCGGCGGAGTAGGGATATGGCTGGATTAAAAGGACAATGCCTGTGTGGTGAGGTTCAATTTCAAGCACCGATGCCTAATGCCATTGAAATTTGCCATTGCAAAACGTGTCAAACATGGGGCGGGCCCTTGATAGGCGCGGACTATTTTCAGGGGGGTGTGACGTTTTCAAAAGATACTAGCCTCAAATGGTTTGCGAGCTCTGAGTGGGCGAAACGTGGATTTTACGAGAATTGCGGATCGAATTTATTCTACCGTTTGAATGATAACCCCGAATTCTGGGTGATTTCGGCTGGTTCGTTAGAACTGCCCGAAGGATATTCAGTGGGTAAGGAAATTTTTATTGAATCCAAACCTGATTATTACGCCATAGGCGGTGATCACCCTCGTCTTACGGGCGCGGAGTTTTTTGCTAGTCTGCAAGGAAATAACAATGACAAATAATTGGCTCGAAGACTATACAGAAAACCGCGATGCGCTAATCGAGGCCGGGGCTTATGATCCTGCGCATGAGCATGCATCGTGCGGTGTGGGTCTGGTTGCCAGCATGAAAGGCACGCCGAGCCGTACGGTTGTTGAATTATCGCTGCAAGCACTCAAAAATGTCTGGCACCGGGGCGCGGTTGACGCCGACGGCAAGACCGGAGACGGGGCGGGGATTCGTCTTGATATTCCGCAGGAATTTTTCCGTGAGCAGGTCGCCAATACAGGACACAAGGCCGGCAACGCCAAAATTGCTGTGGGGATGATTTTCTTACCGCGCACAGATTTTTCGGCTCAAGAAGAAGCTCGAACCATTGTAGAATCTGAGCTTTTGCGTGAAGGGTTTTATATTTATGGGTGGCGGCAAGTGCCGATTGATATCGATGTGATTGGCCAAAAAGCGCAAGCGACGCGGCCCTCAATTGAACAGGTTATGTTTCGCGACCCCAAAGGCCGTAAAGGCAATAAGCTTGAGCGCGAACTTTACATTATCCGTCGCCGCATTGAAAAACGCGCGATTGCGGCGGCGATCCCCAGCTTTTACGTGTGCTCGCTATCCGTACAGACCATCATTTATAAAGGCATGTTTCTCGCCGAAGATATTGATGTATTTTACCCGGATCTTGCCGATGAACGCTTTGTATCGCGCGCGGCTATTTATCACCAGCGCTATTCGACCAATACATTCCCGCAATGGTGGCTAGCGCAGCCGTTCCGGATGATTGCGCATAACGGCGAAATAAACACGGTCAAAGCCAACATCAATTTCATGAAAAGTCATGAGACAAAAATGGCCAGCAATGCGTTCAAAGAGCGCGCGAAAGACGTGAAACCCATTATCCAAAAAGGCAGCTCGGATTCGGCGGCTCTCGATGCGGTTTTTGAATTATTAGTCCGCGCGGGCCGGACGGCCCCGATGGCGAAAACTTTGCTTGTGCCCGAAGCCTATTCCAAACGCGGTGATTTAATGCCGGATAATTGGCGCTATCTGTATGAGTATTGTAACGGCGTGATGGAGCCGTGGGACGGTCCGGCTGCGCTGGCGGCCTATGACGGACGTTGGTGTATGGCAGGCCTTGACCGAAACGGGCTACGGCCTTTGCGCTATGCGATTACAGACGACGATATTTTGGCTGTAGGGTCAGAGACCGGGATGTGTCCCATTTCGGAAAAATCGATTATCAAAAAAGGCTCTATAAAGCCGGGCCGGATGATTGCTGTCGATGTCGATAATGGGAAATTTTACCACTCATCCGAAATTCTAGACTTGCTCTCTCAAGATAAACCTTATCAGCGCTGGCTCGAAAAAGTCGTGAATTTGGATGATGTTCTGGCCGGGCCGGAACCTGAGCCGGTGTTAGCGGGGCAGGATTTGCGCCGCCGCCAGATTTCTTGCGGACAAACACAAGAAGATATGGAGCTTATTCTCTCGCCCATGGCGGAAACAGGAAAAGAGTCCATTGGCTCTATGGGCGATGATACGCCTCTGGCTGTTTTGTCGGATTTATACAGGCCGTTATCGCATTTCTTCCGTCAGAATTTCTCGCAGGTGACAAACCCGCCCATTGATCCGTTACGCGAGGCGCGGGTTATGGGCCTGAAAACGCGGTTTAGAAATTTGCGTAACATTTTGACGGACGGCGAAGTCCAAACCAAAGAAATGCTTGTGCTCGACAGCCCTGTCATGACCACCGGCATGTATGAGCGCTTTATTGCAATGCCGGATACAAGCGCGCAGGTTATTGATTGTACGTTTGATTTGCCCAAACCGGGGTCGGGCGGACGTGCATTGCGGGACGCTTTGGTCCGCATTCGCGGGGAAGCCGAGCGGGCTGTGCGCGGCGGCGTTGAAAACATTATTCTGTCCGACGCGCAAGTGAGCGAGAGCCGCGCGGCGATGCCGATGATATTGTGCGTTGGTGGGGTGCAAACGCACCTGGTGTCCAAAGGTTTGCGCTCGTCCTGTTCCATTATCGTCCGCAGCGCGGAATGTCTGGACACACATTATTTTGCTGTCCTGATCGGCGCAGGCGCTACAGCGATCAATGCCTATATGGCACAAGATGCGCTGATTGACCGCGTCAAACGCGGCTTGCTTGACACAAGCGCCGACGAAGCCGTCGCACAGTATAAAAAGGCGATTGAAGCCGGGCTGTTAAAAATAATCTCCAAAATGGGAATTTCCGTAATTTCCTCCTATCGCGGGGGCAATAATTTCGAAGCCTTGGGGTTATCACGCGCGCTCGTCGGTGAATATTTCCCCGGCATGACCAGCCGTATTTCCGGCATTGGCCTTGCGGGCCTTGAGACGAAGTTGCTCGAAGCCCATGAACGGGCCTTTGATGATCATGTTAGCGCCTTGCCGATTGGCGGCCTTTACCGGGTGCGGGCTAAGGGCGAGCGGCATGCTTATCAAGCCGAAATGATCCATATGCTTCAAGAAGCTGTGACCCGTGAGGATTATGAGCTTTATAAAAAATATGCGGCGATTGTGAATAATCAGGCACCAATTCAAATACGGGACCTTTTGGATATCAAAACCGGCGGAAAATCACTGCCGCTACGCCGCGTCCAGAGCGTGAATGAAATCCGTAGGCGGTTTTGTACGCCGGGCATGTCTCTCGGCGCTCTATCGCCCGAAGCGCATGGTACGCTCAATATTGCGATGAACAGGATCGGTGCAAAATCTGTTTCGGGCGAGGGCGGCGAAGACCGCTCGCGTTATGTACCGCTCCCCAATGGCGATAATCCAAACTCAGCGGTCAAGCAAATTGCATCGGGCCGGTTTGGCGTCACGGCAGAATATCTCAACCAATGCCGGGAGATCGAAATTAAAGTGGCGCAAGGCGCAAAACCCGGTGAAGGCGGACAATTGCCGGGCTTTAAGGTCACAGAGATGATCGCCAAGTTCCGCAATGCAACACCGGGCGTAACCCTTATCTCGCCGCCGCCGCATCACGACATTTATTCTATTGAGGATTTGGCTCAGCTTATTTATGATTTGAAACAGATTAACCCCATAGCCCGCGTTGCGGTTAAGCTCGTCGCATCATCCGGTGTCGGCACGATCGCGGCTGGTGTGGCCAAAGCCAAAGCGGATACGATCTTGATTGCCGGCCATAATGGCGGCACAGGCGCGTCGCCGCAAACCTCGCTCAAATATGCCGGTATTCCGTGGGAACTGGGTCTGTCTGAGGCTCATCAAATCCTGACCCTGAATAATTTACGGGATAACATCACGCTGCGCACAGATGGCGGGCTTAAGACGGGCCGGGATATTGTGATTGCCGCGATGCTCGGGGCGGAAGAATATGGGATTGGCACGCTCGCATTGGTGGCTATGGGCTGCATTATGGTGCGTCAGTGTCACTCTAATACATGCCCGGTTGGGGTCTGTGTTCAAGACCCGCGTTTGCGTGAGAAATTTACGGGAACGCCAGAAAAAGTGATAAACCTGATTAGTTTTATCGCCGAAGATGTGCGCGAAATTCTGGCCGAGCTTGGTGTGGAGCGGCTTGACGATATTATTGGCCGCACGGATATGTTGACGCAAGTCTCGCGCGGAGCCGAGCATCTGGATGATCTGGATCTCAATCCGATTTTGGCCCGTGTGAATAATCATGCGGTCAAGGATACACGCTCGCACCGCACCGAGGTTCCGGACACGCTGGACATATCAATTATTGCTGACGCCCAGCAGCTCTTTGACCGGCGCGAGAAAACACAGCTCACTTATGCGGTACAGAATACCCACAGGGCTGTCGGGACGCGCACCAGTTCTCACATTTATCAGAAATTCGGCGCTGAAGGCTTGCCGGATGGACATTTGACGGTTCGCTTGCGCGGATCTGCGGGTCAGTCTTTAGGCGCGTTTGGCATGACAGGCCTCAAGATCGTTGTTGACGGTGATGCCAATGATTATGTCGGAAAAGGATTATCCGGAGCCGAGATTATTGTTTCGCCCCAGGGCCGCGCGCAAATAAACTCTCACCTCTCGGCGATAATCGGAAATACCTGCCTATACGGCGCTACTAAAGGCATGTTGCTAGCGGCGGGCCGGGCAGGCGAGCGGTTTGCCGTCCGCAATTCGGGGGCAAAAGCCGTTGTCGAGGGATGCGGCACAAATGGCTGTGAGTATATGACGGGAGGAACGGTCGTTCTTTTAGGCGCGGTTGGAGATAATTTCGGCGCGGGCATGACCGGCGGCATGGCCTTTGTCTATGACGAGAATGGGCGTTTTGATAAGGCGATGAACCCGGACAGCGTGATTAAGCAGCGCTTTGAAACAGAGTATTGGGAAGCTCAGTGCAAAGACTTGATTATTCGTCATGCTGCGGAAACCGGGTCAGACTTTTCCGCGAAATTGCTGGATGATTGGGAATTGGAGCGCGGACGGTTTTGGCAGATTGTACCCAAGGAAATGCTTACGCGTCTTGCAAACCCCGTTAAAAACGCTGCTTAATAGCGGCGAAGAGGCCGCTATTCAAGTTCGCGCTCTTGGCGCATTTTGCCCTGAAATTCACCAATTCCCGACTCGCTTTGCGGGTTTGCCATGCCGATTACTTGTGAAGAAGAAAAAGGAGAGCCGCCAGCAAAGGTATTGGAGATTTGGTCTGCCTGAGAGCTGTTCTTGTCAATAAAATCTGTACTATCACCCAAGATGGGTGATGGTTGGCAATGGGGCGAGCAATTAAATGTGGCCCGCATATTGGAGCCGCCGTGAAAGACTTGGACATTGTTGCTTGTAGTCGAGTTTACGACATTAACGTCCGCGTTCATGATCGTCTCGCCGCGTGCGTTGAGGATAATGAGGTTGGTCGCGCCAAATCCTCGCCCGACTATAAAGAGCGTGTCACTGGAGTGCACAGACACATCAGCAATTGACGGATTGCCAATCACGACTGCCGATGCGGCTTCGGGCAAGCGGACAATTTCGGTCTTGTTAAGCTGAACACTATATTGACCTTTGGTCAGTATGCGCATCGGCGCTTCGGCTTTGTAAAGATTGGGGGCAGATTCAGTAACGGGATTCACAACGGGTTGGGGCAGAGTTTTCGCATGAGCGAGGCCTGCGCCGCCCACGAGTGCCGTTACTGTCATGAGTTTTATAATATTGTACATGTGCATGATGAACCCTTTCGACTCGCGATACGTTAACCACATCTTGTGAAGGAAGGGTTTACAAATCATTGCGTTTTTAATCAATTTATGTCCTGATGGTCTTTTTTTGGATTTACGAAATTTTCACCATGTCTTTTCAGCGGATAGTAACGTCTTTGCCTTAGATGTTGTTTTATCAGGAATTCCTGAGGGGGACGAAATCCTCCGGTTCGAACTAGCATACGTGGGAGAATAGTTATGCAAAATTTAGTGACACGTTTTATCAAAGACGAATCTGGTGCAACAGCGATTGAGTATGGTCTTATGGCCGCTCTTATTGGCGTTGCCATCATCGGCGGCGCTCGCCTGCTCGGCACAACGCTGAACACGCAGTTCGCGACAGTTTCCGGAAGCATGGTTACCAAGTAACCCGCGCCGAAACGCAAATGGAAAAGGCCGCTCTTCGGAGCGGTCTTTTTTTTGCCTAATTTTTTGTTTGATAGTTTGCGTAACTTTTAAGGTCGCGGCTTATGATCATAGACATTTCATCCATAATAAAGAGTAGTCGAATTTCGACCTATATGAAAAATATCCATAAAAATAAACAGTCATGATTTCTTTACCATGTCTTTTCAGCGGATAGTAACGTCTTTGCCTTAGATGTTGTTTTATCAGGAATTCCTGAGGGGGACGAAATCCTCCGGTTCGAACTAGCATACGTGGGAGAATAGTTATGCAAAATTTAGTGACACGTTTTATCAAAGACGAATCTGGTGCAACAGCGATTGAGTATGGTCTTATGGCCGCTCTTATTGGCGTTGCCATCATCGGCGGCGCTCGCCTGCTCGGCACAACGCTGAACACGCAGTTCGCGACAGTTTCCGGAAGCATGGTTACCAAGTAACCCGCGCCGAAACGCAAATGGAAAAGGCCGCTCTTCGGAGCGGTCTTTTTTTTGCTTTATAGTTGGTGGGAGCGCCTGCGGCTTCGCAGGCCGTGGTTTTAAAAATATTTATCCATAATTATTCGGCGTCAGAAACCAGACATTAACCCTAACCCGCTATGAGGGTCTCATAGAGAGACGGGGGAGTGGGATGTTCTTAGCTTTTTTCATCATGATGATTTTTACCGCGGGTATGTTTACGGCGGCGATCCGGGATGCGTCAACCATGACGATACCCAATTGGGCGAGCCTGTTAGTCTTAGGCGGCTTTTTTCTGGTCGTACCCTTTATATGGTCATCTTGGTCAGCAGCCGGTTCACCATGGCCCGTTCTGGGTGAGCATATGACAGTAGGCTTGACTGTCTTTGCGGCCGGGTTCGCCATGTTTGCATTTGGGTGGCTGGGCGGCGGCGATGCAAAGCTTATGGCCGCGACTGCCTTTTGGTGGCAGTGGCCGGATCTGGTTATGTATTTGTTCTATACCACGTTTTCTGGCGGCATTCTCGCGTTGTTTATCGTTTTTGGCCGGAAATATATTCCGGCACATGTTTTGACTATGCCGTGGCTGCACAGGCTCATGAAAGATGAAACCCGCATGCCATATGGGTTGGCGCTGGCGTTTGGAGCGCTTGTGACCCTGCCGCAGAGCGAAATATTTAAGGCAGCGCTAGGATTAAACTAGGATGTTAACACTTTGTTTGCACCCGATTCATACACGTTAACCATGCTTTATGGAAATTCGGCGTAAGCTGGGCATGAAAGTTTGAGAACACAGTGTTCTTGTGAGGAAAAATGGACAAAAAACGACTCTTACTCTTAGTTGGCCTCGTCGCCACAGGTATGTTTGTCTTTACCCAGGCACGAAAGCTTGGCACGCCGACGACTATTTCTGCGCCTGTGAGCGAAGAGCCTGTCGCTGCGCAAGTTGAGTATGTGGATATTCTTGTGGCAACGGGTGAAATTCCGTTCGGAACACGCCTGAACGAATCACACTTGAAATGGATGCAGTGGCCTGCCGAAGTGCTATCGCCAGATTTTATTTCGAATCAAGACCGCCCGCAAGCGATGACGGAGTTAGTCGGTAGCGTTGCGCGTTCAGTTATATACGAAAGTGAGCCGATCTCTGACCGGAAGCTTGTAAAGCCGGGAACGCAAGGTCTTATGGCCAATATGATCAATTCCGGCATGCGCGCCGTAACCACGCGTATTTCTGTTGATACAGCGGCAGGTGGATTTATCCAGCCCGGCGACCGAGTCGATATTATATTGACGACTACCGTTGAGCAAAATCCAAACCTTCAGGCTGTGCAAAGCCGGCAAGAGGTTTTTACAGCCAATACGATTTTTGAGAATGTACGTGTTCTGGCCATTGATCAGACCTTCAGCACCAATTCCGAGTCTGGGGCCAGTGTTATTGGTTCAACGGCGACTTTTGAAATGTCTCAGGGCGATTCGGAAATCCTGCAAGAGTCCGTGGCGCAGGGCGATATTACGCTCACATTACGCCCTATAGGGCCCATTGGATCTAGCAGCGGGAAAAGCCATGCGAGTACGAGGAAAAAGAATACAGATCAGGTTAGCGCGATGACAGTTTATCGCGGCGGCCAAGCCACGCAAGTTGCGGTGAAAGGTCAATAATCATGAAACGATACGTCCTTTATAAGAGTTTACATAAGGCCGCATTGACTGCCACAGCCCTTTTGGCCTTTGGAGCAATGACCGCGTCAGCCGGAACACGGTCTTATAGTGATGTGCAATCTTTGGCCGCCGCGAGTAAGGTGTCAGGCACCGTGCATAATCGGGGTATTTCGATCCAGTCGCCTGGACAGAGCTCGACCTCGCGCACGGTCATTATTCCTTTTAGCAAATCAACGGTGATCGAACTGCCATCAGAAGTCATGGACGTGATTGTATCGAATCCATCCATTGTCGAAGCCATGGTGCACACATCCCACCGTACAGTTTTGATTGGGAAACTTCCGGGACAGGCCAACGCCTATTTTTACGGTCACAATGGTCAGGAACTCCTCAATCTTGAAATTCGCGTCGAGCGTGACATTCAAGGTCTGAAAGATCTCATCGCCCGCCACACCAACGGCGCTGCCGTAGAAGTGCAGGCCGTGAACAATAATATCCTACTCACAGGCACTGTGGCCAATGCTGCCATGTCCAGCCGTGTCCAAGCTTTGGCTGATATGTGGTTGGATGAAGTCACCGGGCTTGACGGTGAGGCCGAGGTTGTCAATTTAATGGCCGTTGAAGGCAAAGACCAGGTGTTGCTTAAGGTGCGCATTGTTGAAATGCAGCGCAGCGTCACAAAACAAATGGGCGTAAATCTCAATGCTGTTGCCAATTTGGGCGGCTCAACGGTTTCACTTTTGAATAATGCTGCCTTGGATCCGGGCGCCGGGTTTGAAGGTAATTTTACATTTAATAATGCCGCAGGCGGCGCGCTCCAGTCTCTCAGCGGTGCGTTATCCGCGCTTGAGCGGGTTGGCCTTATCCGCACCTTGGCCGAACCCACATTGACGGCCATTTCCGGCGAGACAGCTAACTTTCTATCAGGTGGCGAGTTTCCGCTACTGACCAATGTCTTTATTGATGAACAGGGGCGCTTGCAGCGCGAGTTTGAATTTAAGCCTTACGGTGTGTCCCTAGGCTTTACGCCGGTCGTGTTAAGCGAAGGCCGGATTTCTTTAAATATTTCAACCGAAGTCTCCGAGCCGACAACGGAAGGCGCGTTTGAGACGGGCGGTTTATCCTCAGATATTTTAGGTCTCCGTGTTCGCCGGGCCAATACAGTGGTCGAACTGCCTGCGGGCGGAAGCCTTGTCATTGCGGGCCTCATTCGTGAAGAAAGCCGCCAAGCGATTGATGGTACGCCTGGTTTGAAAGATATTCCGGGTATCGGGGCGGCCTTCCGTAACAGAGATGATTTGACCACCCAAACCGAGCTTGTCGTGATCGTCACGCCTTATCTGGTAGATCCAACCCATCCCGATAAATTACAAACACCTTTGGATGGTTTTGTTGCGGCAAACGACAAAGACTCTCTTTTGTTGGGTCGTTTAAACAAAGTTTATGGTGACCGCGCTAATACGCTCAAATCAAGTGGTCTTTCCGGTCCCTTTGGACATGTGGTGGATTAAGGACGCATTATGAAAACTCGATCTTTTTCACAGCTTAAGCCTCTCATTCTGGGCACGTTGCTTTGCGGCACCACTGTTTTATCAGGGTGCTCAACGCCGCAAACCTCGCATGGGCCTGTTGCAAGCTGGAGTGACATTCAAATCGCTGAATCTGTAGAACGGCTAGAACTCTATGCCCGCCCGGATGGATTGAGCCTATCCGCGCGCGATGAGACAGCCGTAGCGCAGTTTTTGCAAGATTATGGCCGATTTGGCGATGGCCCGCTTTATATCAATATGCCGGGTCATGTTGGCGCGCAGCGCGGAGCTTTGGCAACGCAGACTCTGATTCGCCGTCTTATGTCGGATGTGGGCCTTCACGGAGCGCCAATACAAACCGGTCAATATCAGACAGCACCGCGCAGTCCAGCGCCTGTCATTGTATCTTATAGACGTCTAAAAACACTTCCTGCTGATTGTAGCAGGGCTGGCGATCTCGTTCATTCATACAACAACCAGCCCTATGATGGTTTTGGCTGTAGCTATTATGCCAACCTTGCGGCCATGATCCAAGACCCGCGTCAGCTCCTTGAACCTTACGACTTTGCTCCCTCGGACATGAAGCGCCGCATGACAGTCTATGATAAATATATCAAGGGTGAGAACCCGGCTTCTGAACACCCTGACAGACAAGAAATATCTGCAGAGCAAGAGTAGATTAAACGAAAGAGCACCATGACGCAGCAACCTATGCCATTTAATCCGCAAATCGGCCAAGTCACGCCGCAGCCGCAATTTGCGCCCGCGCCGGGACAGGTTATGCCGCAAGCGGTATCTCCGTCCCCAGCTCCAGCGGTGCAACCATCGCCTTATCAGTCCTCTCCGCCGATGCCTGGACAACAACAGGCCATGCCGCCAATGCCAGGCCAGCATGCCCCGTCGCCATATGGCCAACATGCACCCGCGCAGCCGCCATCAATGCCGCCGCAAGGGATGCCGCCGCAGCATAATCCTGCGCACCAACACGGCCCTTCGCATCAGCATGAGCAGGCTCAGCATATGCCCTCGTCAGGCAGTTCTCCATATGCTCCGCCCGAGGCGACGGCTAAAGACGGCGGTGAGCGCGCTATTCCGGCGATTTCCATTCAAGCTTTCTGTGACCGTTCGGAAACGGCTGGCATTATTCATGATATGTCGCGCGATTGGCGCATGAAGCGCACAAACTTGAAAATTTTCATGGGCGGACTTCCTGCTGCTATTGAGTATTACCACAAAGAAAGCACGCCCGGTCTTATTCTTGTGGAATCCGGTATGCGCGGCGCAGAGCTGTTTGCTCAGCTCGAACAATTAGCGTCAGTATGTGATGAAGGAACCCGGGTTGTTATGATTGGCGCTGCTAATGATATTAAACTCTACCGCCAACTGATTGATCAAGGCATTAGTGACTATATTGTGCCGCCTTTCCACCCACTGAGCCTAATTCGCTCTGTTTCCGACTTGTTTGTGGATCCGGATAAACCCTTTATTGGCCGCGTGGCCGCCTTTTTTGGAGCAAAGGGAGGCGTCGGTTCCTCAACCCTAGCTCACAATGTGGCATGGTGTCTGTCGGAAAACATTCAGCAAGAGACAGCACTCATTGATATGGATGCATCATGGGGGACCACGGGTCTCGATTTTGCTTATGATGCGACGGAAGGTCTTGAAGAGGCGCTGGCTCAACCGGACCGCTTGGATGAAACCTTGCTCGATAGGATTATGCTACGGCATACAGCAAAACTCTCGATCCTTCCGGCATCGAGTTCGCTTATCCATCGCCCGAATATGGACGCGGAAGCATATGAAACTGTCGTGAATGAGGTGAGAAGCATCAGCCCTATGACAATTTTGGATATGCCGCATTTTTGGTGCGAATGGTCCTCGAACATCCTAACGGGCGCTGATGATGTCGTGATTACAGCCACACCGGATCTTGCAAATCTGAGAAACACGAAAAACCTGATTGATTTTCTCAGAGCGGAACGCCCGAATGATTCTGCGCCTATTCTCATACTTAATAAAACAGGCTTGTCCAAAAACAATGAGATTACAGTGAAAGACTTCGGCGCTGCGGTTGGAATTGATCCTGCGCTCGTGATTGGTTTTGATCCTGAAAGCTTCATTGAAGCTGCCAATGACGGCAAAATGCTAACAGATGTGAAAGCTGCAAGCCAAGCTGTTAATGGGCTGAACTATATCGCACAACGCCTGAAAACGGGTGAGTTTCCAATGACGAATTTGGGTGGCGGTAAATCAAAAGCCCTCTCTATGCTTGGCAAAAAGTCTGCATCGAAAGCCGCTAAGCCGTCTTTGTTCTCTAAACTCAAGCGGAAATAATCATCTATGTTTGGAAAACGTCAAAGTAACGCTGCGGCCCTTAACGAAGCGCCTGCACCAGAAAAAGCTCCGAAGCCAAAACCAGAGGCGACGGCTATGCCTGCACGTCCGCAGGCCAATACGGAAGCGGCAAAAGCCGAAGCGTCTGAGGAGTATTACGAGACAAAAGCCACAATATTTAATGCGTTATTTGAAACGATTGATGTGTCAGCGCTTGCTGGTATGCAGCCGGATAAAGCGCGAGAAGAAATTCGAGCTATTGTCGATGAAATTATTGCTATCCGCAATGTTCGCTTGTCAATTGTGGAGCAAAACCAGCTCATTACAGAGATCTGTGATGATATTCTCGGTTATGGCCCGCTAGAGCCGCTACTCGCGCGTGATGATATTGCTGATATCATGGTCAACGGCGCGAAACATGTTTTCATCGAAACCAATGGTAAGATGCTAAAAACAAATATTCGGTTCCGCGACAATCAACAGCTCATGAATATTTGTCAGCGTATTGTGTCACAAGTTGGCAGGCGTGTTGATGAAGCAAGCCCGATTTGTGATGCGCGTTTGCTTGACGGTTCGCGTGTGAACGTCATTGCACCACCGCTCTCAATTGACGGCCCTGCACTGACCATTCGGAAATTTAAAAAAGAAAAGCTACGCTTAGACGATTTGGTTGGATTTAAGTCGATTTCACCTGCGGGTGCAAAAGTGCTCGAAATCATCGGTGCGTGTCAGTGTAATATTGTAATTTCCGGCGGTACGGGTTCCGGTAAGACCACTTTGCTCAATTGTTTAACAGGTTTTATTCATCCTGATGAACGGATCATTACATGCGAAGATGCTGCGGAACTTCAGCTTCAACAGCCGCACGTTGTCCGTCTTGAAACACGGCCGCCCAACCTTGAAGGCAAGGGTAAAATCAGCATGGCTGATCTCGTGAAAAACTGTCTACGGATGCGTCCTGAACGCATCATTGTGGGTGAGGTTCGGGGGCCTGAAGCGTTCGATCTTCTGCAAGCTATGAATACGGGCCATGATGGATCCATGGGTACCCTTCACGCGAACTCACCACGCGAAGCATTATCGCGGCTCGAGTCGATGATTACAATGGGCGGGTTTAGCCTACCCGCGAAAACGATCCGGGAAATGATTGTTGGGTCTGTGGATATTGTGGTCCAAGCCGCGCGCTTGCGTGATGGTTCACGCCGCATTACAAAAATAACCGAAGTGATCGGGATGGAAGGCGACGTCATCGTCACACAAGATCTTCTTGTCTATGAAATGGACGGCGAAGACGCGCTGGGCAATATCATTGGAACACATAAATCTACTGGTATTGCGCGTCCAGCATTTTGGGATCGCGCCCGGTATTTTAATCTGGAAAAACAACTGGCTGAAGCGCTGGACGAAGCAGGGAGCTAGGCCATGGATACGCAAACACTCTTGGCTGGACTTCTCGCGGTTATAATTATCGCCGTCGGTTACCTTCTTATCGGCGATGGCCCGTCAAAAGCACAGCAACGCGCGCAAAAAATCTCTGGTGATCGCTCTCAGGGCGGGATGTTCAGTTTTATGAAATCTGAGGATTCTAGCTCTCGCCGGAAACTGATCGAGCAATCTCTGGGCGAAATTGAAGAAAACCAAAAAACTAAACGTCAGAAAACGAAATCGCTCAAATCCAAGCTTGTCCAAGCTGACTGGAAAATGGATCAAAAGACATTCAATGTTGTTTCTGTTTTTATCGGCGGGCTTACAGGTACTATTCTTTTCTTGTTTTCACGCAACCCGATTATGGCTGGTGCAGCGGCGTTTATTGTTGGCTTTGGTTTACCGCGGTGGTTCTTGAATTCAGTGATCACGCGCCGCCAAAAGAAATTTGTCGAAAACTTTGCTGATGCCATGGATATTATTGTCCGGGGTGTGCGCACGGGCCTGCCTTTAGGGGACTGCCTGAAAATTATCGCGCACGAATCACCTGAGCCGGTTCGCGGTGAATTTTTGCGGGTTGTAGAGGGCGAGTCTGTCGGGGTTCCAATTGAAGTGTGTTTGGAACGAATGTATGAACGTATACCGGTCTCGGAAGTGAATTTCTTTGCAACGGTTCTCAACATTCAGCGCTCTACAGGCGGTAATCTGGGCGAGTCTCTCTCAAATCTTTCAAGTGTTTTGCGGGGGCGTAAGCTTTTAAGGGAGAAAATTAAAGCCCTCTCTGCCGAAGCCAAAATGTCTGCCATCATCATCGGCTCTTTGCCGCTTGTGGTTATGGTCTTAGTTTCAATCGCTTCACCGGAATATATGACCGAGCTTTACACGACCAAGACCGGGCATCGTAATTTGATGATCGGAGCATTTATGATGATTATGGGCAGTCTGATGATGCGTAAAATGATTAACTTTAAGTTCTAGGCGGTCGTTATGGGATCAGAATCAATAACGATGTTCCAAAATGCGGCTTATGCGTTTCTCGCTTTGCTGGTCGTTGGAACTCTCTATACAATCTTGAGCCCACTGCTCGAAGGCGACAAGCTTAAGAAGCGTATGTCTTCGGTGTCGTCTGAACGTGATAGCTTGCGTGATGCACGCATGAAAAACCTGAATAAGAATGATGCGCTAAGATCCGAAACGAAAGACTTTGTTAAAAAACTTGTAGAAAATCTTAGTCTTGAAAAATTGATGGAAGCGTCAAACTTGCGCGATAAGCTGGCGCAAGCAGGACTGCGTGGACAACGTCCGATTTATGTATTTTACATGTTCCGGTTAGTCATGCCGATAGTTCTCGGTGTATTTGGCGTCTTATTTTTGGTATTACTCAACAGTATGGGCTGGACAGTCCTTCAAAATCTTTTGGCCACAATCCTTCTGGTCGCGTTTGGGTATTACTCACCGGCGATATATCTCAAGAATAAAGCCAACAAACGTATGGCGTCGATTGCGCCTGTGTTCCCTGATGCGCTTGACCTTCTTTTGATTTGCGTCGAATCCGGTATGTCTGTCGAGCTTGCATTTGGGCGGGTTTCCAAAGAAATGGCAGAAAATTCAATTGAATTGGCTGAGGAGTTTTCCCTAACGACGGCTGAACTGTCCTACTTGCAAAGCCGCCGCCAAGCTTTTGAAAACCTTGCCCGCAGGAACAATCATGTGGGCATACGGTCTGTTTCGACCGCGCTTGTCCAGGCTGAGCGGTACGGTACGCCTCTCGGTAATACGCTGCGCACGCTTGCTGGCGAAAACCGGCAAATGCGCGTCCTTGCCGCAGAGAAGAAAGCCGCCTCACTGCCGGCAAAGCTAACAGTCCCAATGATTCTGTTCTTTCTGCCCGTGCTCTTTATCGTCATTCTGACCCCAGCTGTGATGAGAATTGGCGCTGCGCTTTAAAAGCCTTTGAAAAAGGCGGGCTTAGCTCTAATCTGGTATAAGGTTTTGGATACTGAGACATGCAGTGCAAGTGTTGCATAGACGCTATCGTTTTCAAGAGACCTCAGCCGCTAGAACTTCGACAAACGTAGTTGAAATATACTAAGCAGGATTGCGGTCTTCGTT
>CAYGRF010000007.1:24936-36950 GCA_964352275.1 uncultured Caulobacterales bacterium | reverse complement strand
GTTCCGCAGCAAGGGTTTACCGCACACCATTACAATCAGGCAACATAGGCATTAGTGGCATATTTTTTGCTGCGTTTACCATCGGGCGCGGCACGAGTTTTCTTTCATGACAGCGCTTGGGCGTTCTAGAGAAAGGTGTGTGACAGGTGAGAAAGCGGCGCAGTGATAAGTCAGTATTTTGCACCCCTAAAGCCAAACGCACACCCGTAAACATTTTTCGCGCTTGGGCTGCGGGCTTTATCCTGATGAGCGCCGCAATATACCCTAACGCCGCCTTGGCGAAGGATAGTCACAGCTTAATATCAGAAGCCGAATCCGGTGATATGATGGCGCAATATCTTCTCGGCTTAAAATTATCAAAGGGCAGCGAAGACGTAACGGACTATGAGCAGGCCGTCACATGGCTCACCCGCGCAGCCGAACAAGGGTTGGAGTTCGCGCAGCTTAGCCTCGGATATATGTACACAAACGGGAAAGGCGTGCCGCAAAACGATAGCGCTGCTCTAAAATGGTACACAGACGCCGCCGATCAGGGCAACGCCGCCGCGCAATTCTTTGTCGGTGAGCGTTACCGTTATGGCTGGGGAACGGACATAAATTATGCAAAAGCAGCCGAATATTATGCTTTGGCCGCCAATACCGGAGACATGCAGGCGCAGTACAGACTAGCCGTTATTCAATTTCACGGGCTCTCCGGCGAGAAAGATGTCGCTTCGGCTATAACATGGTTTCAAAAGGCCGCAGAGAGCGGGCATGTCGATGCGCAATTCAATCTTGGCAATATTTTTCGCGAAGGTACAAAAATACCGAAAGATGAAGAGCAATCTATTAAATGGTACCAAATTGCAGCAACAAACGGAGATCTCGAAGCCCGGCATAATCTGATTTTAATGCTCAGAGAAAACAGAAACCAGTATGCGCCTTAGACCCTAACCCCGGTCTTTGAACTGCGGCGCGCGTTTTTCAAAAAAGGCGGTGACCCCCTCAATGCAATCTGCGCTTTTAAAATGATGCGTAAGGCGCTCGCTCTCCAACATATGCGAGCGCATCGGGCCGCCGCTATAGTCGCCGCCGCCCAGCAAGCTCTCGCGCAGAAGGCGTTTATTTTGCGCCGCGCTTTCCGGCGAGACATTAACCGCAATGTCATGGGCCAATGCCATGGCGCGGGTCATAACCTGCTCCGGCTCAACCACTTCATGGATCATACCCGCCGCTTTCGCCTCATCAGGCAGGATAATGCGCCCGGTTAGGCCCCATTCTTGGGCGCGGGAAAACCCAACGATTCGCGGCAAAAACCAACTGGCCGCGCCGTCATAGACAATGCCGCGCCGCGTAAACGGAAAGGCAAATTTGGCTTTGCTGGAGACAATTTTAATATCCATCGGCAACAACATGGTCGCACCAATGCCCACTGCGACGCCGTTAACGGCGGCTATGATGGGCGTATCGCACTCAAAAATGCGTAGGTTCAGAATACCGCCATAATCGCGGTCAATACCGTCGAGCTTGGGCGCGGCGTTTGCGAACCCTGCGCCTGCGAACCCTTGGCTAATGTCAGCGCCCGCGCAAAAGGCTCGCCCTGCCCCTGTCACAACGATTACGCGGACAGAATTATCGATGTCGGCTTGGGCAATCGCGTCATGTAATGCGTGATGCATAGCGACATTATAGGTGTTCATGCGCTCGGGCGCGTTGAGCGTTATCAGCGCAATCGCGCCGTCCTGTTCATACTGTATATCGCTCATATCGCGCTCCATGATTCCGCGTTAATATCTAAGGCGAAATCATAGAATGCAAGGCAAAAGCGGCTAAGTCTCTGGCTGGGCGTCACCTATGGGCTTGGGTTTTCGCGTTGTCGGCACAGCCGAAACAGCGGGCTTTCCGGAACCATCGGGCCGCTTGGGCTTGATACCGTCAGACAAAAGATTGGTGATTTCATCACCTGAGAGCGTTTCATACTCCAGAAGCGCTTCGGATAAAGCTTCCCAATCTTTTCGCTTTTCATTCAAAATTTCGGTCGCTTTATCGTGTGCTTCCGTCACGAACCGTTTGATCTCGGATTCGATCATGGCAGCCGTTTCAGGAGAGATCGCAGATCCGCGTCCAATCCCCGGCATGAAGCTATCATTATCTGTATTTTTGTACGCAATCGGGCCAATAGCGTCAGACAGACCCCATTCCGTGACCATAGAGCGCGCGATACGGGTGACATGTTCAATATCGCTCGACGCGCCGGATGTGACTTTGTCATAGCCAAATTTAATCTCTTCCGCTGCGCGTCCGCCCATAGCCATGGCCATACGGGCAATCATTTCTTGGCGGCTCTGGCTTATCTGGTCACGCTCCGGGAGATATTGCACCATGCCCAAAGCACGGCCACGGGGAATAATCGTGGCTTTGTGGATCGGAAGCGATCCGGGCATATTCAGGCCGACAATCGCATGACCGGCTTCGTGATATGCCGTCATTTGTTTTTCTTCTTCGGTCATCGCCAGCGTACGGCGCTCTGCGCCCATCATGACTTTGTCGCGGGCATCCTCAAATTCGCGGATGGAGATTTTCAGCTTGTTACGCCGCGCAGCAAGTAATGCCGCCTCATTAACAAGGTTGGCCAAATCGGCACCGGAGAACCCCGGCGTGCCTTTGGCGATATATTTCACATCAACATCGGCGGCCATGGGCTTACCCCGCATGTGAACTTTGAGAATTTTCTCGCGGCCTTGAATGTCCGGATACGGCACTTCGATTTGGCGGTCAAAACGGCCCGGACGCAGAAGTGCTTTATCCAGAACGTCAGGACGGTTGGTCGCCGCAATAATAATAACGCCTTCCTGGCCGTCAAACCCGTCCATTTCAACAAGAAGCTGGTTCAGGGTCTGCTCGCGTTCCTCGTGGCCGCCGGATGTTCCAACGCCGCGGTGACGTCCGACCGCATCAATCTCGTCGATAAAGATAATACACGGCGCGTTTTTGCGCGCGTCTGCAAACATATCCCGAACGCGGGACGCGCCCACGCCGACAAACATTTCAACGAAATCAGAACCGGAAATGGTAAAGAACGGAACCCCCGCCTCGCCGGCAACAGCGCGGGCGAGCAAAGTTTTACCCGTACCGGGAGGGCCAACAAGCAATGCGCCAGTAGGGATTTTCGCGCCGAGGCGCGTAAATTTCGTGGGATCTTCGAGGAATTCAACGACTTCTTTCAAGTCTTCCTTAGCGCTCTCAACGCCCGCGACATCATCAAATGTCACCTTGCCCGCAGGCTCATTTAAGAGCTTGGCGCGTGATTTACCAAAGCTCATAGCCCCGCCGCGTCCGCCGCCCTGCATCGATCGCATAAACATCAGCGTAACGCCGATAATCAAAAGCAGCGGCAGCATATTAGCAAACAAGGACAGAATGGGGCTTGAGCGCTTCACATCCGCATATTCATGCGGCACATCATTTTTCTCAAATAAAACGCCCGCACGGTCAGATAGGCGTGACGTATTGACACTAAACGGTTCATCATTGGTTCTGACGCCCGTAATCAAGCCAGATGCTTCATCAATGGTCGCGTTTTTAATCTCTCCGGCCTCAACCGCTTCTTCGAGTTGGGAGAAAGTGAATTTATCATCAGGTTTGGTTTGAAACGAGTTTGATGACATAGCGATCATCACAACAAACATCGTGATCACAAGGGCCCACATGGCCAAATTCCGCATATTGATATTCATCGTTCATCCTATGTCTGACCTGCTTATGCACTCGCAGGTTTTCTATTTCACTATCATATAGGGACTTAGGCCGCAAAGTTAAGGCCCCTATTTTAAAACTTCATCTATTTATACGCAGCAAACGCCTGTGTTGGATGACCGCCAAGCATATTATGCAAGCGAGAGGCCACGAGCGAGAGAATCTCGACATCCGGGTCATCGCTAATATGGCCAAACACGGTCACAGGATGCAGGGGATGCCAAACCGCCGGCAACGTCATATCCTGTTTGCGGGGATTAAAATCCTTCATCACTGAAGCCCGCGACAATAATGGGCCCACCATCAGCCCCTCCCGTTTGACTGTTATCACAAACCGGCCATCCCATATATGCGGCTTTCCCTGCTCTAACGTCGCAGCAAAAATAGCGGGCTGGTTCGTGCGGCCTTTTGCGGCCACCGGGTCACGGGTGACCGCAAACTCACCCTTTTTGTGCGTGATAATAGCGCCCGCCAAAGTTCCGGCGTGAGGCCGACTTGTTAGCATCGCCACCTTAAGCTGTTTGAGCGAAGCTTTATCAATCGGCCCGCCTGTTCCTGAGGCTGCGCGTAGCAGGATCTCAAGCAGGCCCATGGGCGGTGCTTTGCGCACATATATCATGCCGTTCTCATCACAGCGCCCATAACGCCCGAAAAAATCCCGGAAATATGACTTTTCTTCCTCTAGTCCCTGCCGCAAGTCTTGGGCGGTTTTGAGCAAGTCCGCCCTCAGAACTCGTGCATTTTGTAGGTGGTCGCGCGCCTGAATACGGGCAAAATCACGGTTCTGATTACTCGGGTCTTCCGTCCACGTTAAATCATGAGCCCGGTTATAGGCGCGAAGACTCTCCCGGGTTTCTCCGAATAAAGGCCGCACGAGCGTAACCTGCGCTATTTCAGGCCAAATCGGGGCATAGATGCTCGAAGCCATGCCCGCCGCGCCGCGCCAGCCCGTGCCGCGCTCATACCGCATCAACAGAGTTTCCGCCTGATCGTCCTGCGTATGTCCCGTCAGCAAATATTCAATCCCCGCCGCGCGGCACGCCTCTCCCATCAAACCATAGCGCGCTTTACGGGCCTTTGCTTGAATGCCCGAGGCCGGATTATCATGATCCCATGCAAGCACATCGACCGGGAGTCCCAATGCCAAGGCAAAATCCTGCGCGGCCTGCGCCTCATCCGATGAACCGGGCCTGAGATTGTGATCGACAATGAAAATGTGCGGCTTTGGCCTGTAATCTCTCAAGGCATGGACAAGTGCTGTACTATCACCCCCGCCTGAAAACGCAATCGCAATAGACGCTCCCGGCGGGATGTAGGCGCTTAAATCATCCGGCGTTAACACCCGGTTCGGGCGCGCTCCGTCCGCGCTTTATCCCGGACAGTGGCAGGGGCGTTCGGATATTGCACAGAAAAACTATCCAAGGTCTTGCAGGCCTCTGTCGTATTGCCGAGGCCGCGCAAGGATGCCGCCAGCCGGACCATTGCATCAGGGGCCTTTATGCCGTTGGGAGCTTTCCGCATGGATTGGATGTAAGCATCCGCCGCATCCGCAAAGCTCTGGCGTACATAATAAGTCTCGCCTAATAGGAAGCTGATTTCTCCTGCATCCGGCGCGTCCGGCATGCCGTCCAAATAACGCTTAAAATCGGACTGAGCGCCGGAGAAATTCCCTTCCACAAGCTTTTGCTTGCCCGCTGCGGGAAGGCCAGACAAGGCAGAGAAATCCTGCTGAACGGGTATCGTCACGTCCCTTACGGTTGGCGGCCCCGGAATTGGTGAAGGCTGACCTGCTAAATCTTCCGGCGAAGAACCTTGATAGGTATAAGGCGCGGAACCGGACTGCACCGGAGCTTGCCCAAAGGGCATTGGCTGCGGCTGGGACGCGAGCAGATCCACCGCATCCAAGTGCAGTTTCGTGCGATCCATCAGCGCATCGCGCGCACGAATATCCTCATTCAGCGCTGCTATTTCTGTTCTGAGTTTATCGCGCTCGAACCGAAGACGTTCAATTTCCCCGGTTAATGTTCTCTGGGAGGCTTCGAGCGCGTCCATACGCTGCATCAGGCGCTCGGCTGCCGGATCGCCCGTGAGCATACGCGATTCCAAAACCGAGAGACGCTGCGCCAAGGCGGCATTTTGCGCCGCAAGTTCTTTTCGGCTTTGCGCCAGCGCGGGCGCAGCCAAAGCGGCAATGAGGCAAATCGTTATCAATAGGCGCATCAATATATCCCAAAGGTCAAAGGCAAAGCTTATAACGGCTTATTAGGGCGAAACCTGCTTCATGAACATTGCCAAATACAGTTAGCCGATTGTGCCGGACATGAGGTTCGTGTTGGCATTGCGGTTGCGCGCCCATCCATCCTCGGTCGAGCGACCATCAATTGGGCGCTCCTTGCCATAAGACACAGTGGTCAGGCGGCTTGGGGCAACGCCCAAACTCACAAGGAATGATTTTGCACTATCCGCGCGCCGTGCGCCAAGGGCGAGGTTATATTCGCGTGTGCCGCGCTCATCAGCATTCCCTTCAATCACTGCCGTGACTTGCGGGTAACGCAGGAGCCAATCGGCTTGGCGGCGAAGCATGTCGCGCGCACCGGTTGAGAGATCATATTGGTCGTAATCAAAATAGACGCGTCCCTCTCCGCCAGAGACATATAAAAAGTCCTCAGCCGTTCCCGGAATGGGCCCTTGAAAGGCTTGCTGTACGGGCGGCAAAACGTCCCGCGTGACCGGAGCCACAGGCGACGGCGCAGCGGGCTGCGGCGCTGGCACCTCCGCACGCGGCGCGGGCGTTGACACAGGCACAGGTTCAGGCACGCTTGAACAAGCCGCAAGTACGGTGAATACTGCCGAAATAACCACTAATCGCTTTGTCATAATCTTATCCTTTACGCCTTACCCAATTAAACCCGCTTGCGAGACTTTGTTCAAGTCAAACAATATGAAATTTTATTATAGAATCGCCTACAGGGCGAATGAACGCTTTAAATTGGCAACTATTGCGAAATTAAGACATTATTAAGGCAATAATGGCGACCAAGCGGGGTCTGAAGCCTGTCCCGGTGTTGGAACTTTGCGTAAATTTCGCCCCGTTAAGTCCACCGACCAAATATCGCTGCGCCCATTAACGCCCCGCGTCTCGCGCGAGAACAGGATGACACGCCCATTCGGCGACCATGTCGGGCCTTCATCAAGGTAGCTTTCGGTTAAAACACGTTCGCCAGATCCGTCCGGGTTCATCACGCCAATCGCGAATTTTCCGCCGCTACTTTTCACGAATGCAATTTTATCGCCGCGCGGAGACCACACAGGCGCAGAATAACGCCCATCGCCAAAGCTGATACGCGCCACATTGGAGCCATCGGCATTCATAATATAAAGCTGCGGTGATCCGCCCCTGTCAGAATTAAACACGATTTTTCGGCCGTCGGGCGCAAAGCTTCCGGACACGTCAATACCTGGCGAAGCCGTCAGCCGAGTCGTCGAGCGCGTTCGTAAATCCATGGTGTAAATATCGCTCGAACCGTTTCGGAACAGGCTCAAGATCATAGTGTTGCCATCAGGCGAAAAACGCGGCGCAAATGTCATGCCCGGGAAATCCCCTAACAGTTCGCGGCGGCCACTTTCAATATCCAGAATATAGACCTGCGGCACAACAGACTCGTAGGACATGAAGGTGATCTTTTGGCTGTTGGGCGAAAAGCGCGGCGTCAGCACAATATCTGATCCCGCGAGCAAAAACTTTGTATTGGCCCCGTCCTGATCCATAATTGCCAGTCGTTTGCGGCGGTCTGTTTTCGGCCCGGTTTCATCGATAAAGACGATGCGGCTATCAAAATAACCGGTCTCGCCCGTGAGTTTCTCATAAATCGAATCCGCGACTTTGTGGGCAATGCGCCGCCAATTATCGGGCGTCGTGGCAAAGCGAAGGCCGGAGAGTTGCTGGCCTCGGTAAACATCCCACAGCCGGTATTCGACCCGCAAGCGGTTGCCCGATTCTCGGACAATCCGTCCTGACACAAGGGCTTCAGCCCTTATGACGCGCCAGTCGGCAAAGGTCGGCTGATAGTCAATATTGGTTTGCGTCTCAATAAATGAGGCCGGATCAAGCGCGTTAAAAAGCCCGGAGCGCTCCAGATCGGCGCGAATGACCGCCGCAATGTCTTTACCGATTTGCGCCGCAGCCGGGTCGCTCGCCAAGAAATCCGGCACGGCAATAGGGACTGGCTCCAAATTACCTTGGGTGATGTCAATTTCAAGCTGCGCCGAGGCGGGTGCATAAACTAAAAATAGCATGACTGCGGCAATTATAAACGTCGAAATATATCGTATCATCAGAGTTCCGGCTTAAAACGAAGGGTCATCTCTTTCCACCTATCATACTTATCGGCAGGCAGGAAATCGTAAGGTGCACATTTTGACACAGCATTTACGGCGCGCTGGGCGGCGACTTTGAGAAACGGGTCTGATGAGCGGGCGATGCGGCCCTGATCCAGCAGTTCCGCCGTTTGCACATAGCCGTCAGGCCGCAAACTCACTTTTACCCGCACAACAAGGTCCTCCGGGTTTTTAGCATCCAGAGGAATGCGCCAGCACCGGTACATCGCCGATTGCAGCGCGTCCAGTTCGCTCACAGTCAGGTCTGTTCCAAGACCAACGCCTTCGCGCGCGGTCTCGGCATATTCATAAAAATTTTGCTCTGATTGCAAGGTTTTCTGCTGGTTGGCTTCTGGCTGCTCGGCCCTGGTCTTATCGATGAGCGCAGACATATTATCGAGATCAAAGACGGGTTTGGGCTCGGGCCTTTTTGCAGGTACATTTTCGCTTCCCCCGGCCGGAGGCGAGATTGAAGACGGCAGACTTAAAGCCGCCTCCGACGTCCGCGTTTTCGCCTCGCCGGCCGCTTCCGTGTTCTCTAGCGGCGTTTCAAGCGTCATGGGCGGAACATCAGGACTTATATCTTCGGGCGCTTTGGCTTTGACAGCCGCGCGTATATTGGTGATGTCGGAAATACTCACCAACTCTATGGGGATGATGCGGCCTTGGTCTGTGATCTCGGCGGTTTTTGAGAATGCCAGCATGCCGCCCGTTAATAACGCCGTATGCAAAAGTATGGATATGAACCAAGCCAGTTTCATCTTTTATTGTGACGTTGGATCCGTCACTAGTCCCAAATTAGAAAATCCCGCCGCATTGACTCGCGCCATAACTTTCATCACTGCGCCGTAATCGCTATCCGCGTCACCGCGCAAATAGATACGCTCATCATACCCGTTTCCTGCAATAGCGACCAGCCGTTCGACTAGCCCGTCAAGGCTTACCTCTGTGTCTTGAATAAATACATTTCCATTTGCATCGACTGTGATCGTGATGGGCTCGGTCTGTGCCGGCAGTGATTTGGCATCGGTTTTCGGCAGTGCAACGGGCACGCCAACCGATAAGAGCGGCGCGGCGACCATAAATACAATCAACAGAACCAACATCACATCGACCAAAGGCGTGACATTGATTTCCGCGTTAAGGCCATGACGGCGTGAGCGGCGGCCACGCCCTGAGCGCGGCGCGTTATTGCCAACACGAACGCCCATGCGCTCTACCCTCCCTTGCTTATTTTGCGGGACAAGATGGCAGAAAGCTCGTCCGCATAGCCTTCGAGGCGGCCCGCATATTTATCAAGATCAGCAGAATATTTATTATAGAAAATAACGGCGGGGATCGCCGCAATCAGGCCGAGAGCTGTCGCGAAAAGCGCTTCGGCAATACCCGGCGCAACGACGGAGAGATTCGTATTTTGCGACGCGGCAATCGCGCGAAACGCGTTCATAATCCCCCACACGGTTCCAAATAGCCCGATAAAGACAGAGGCGGAACCCACGGTTGCGAGAACACTCATGCCGCGTTCAGCCTTTGCCAGTTCGCGGTTTACGACCAGCGTCATAACTCTGTCAATGCGGCCCTGTGTGTTCTCTATCGCGCCGTCACCCAACAGGTTTGCCGAGCGGCTTTGCTCAAGCTCGTTCATAGCGGCGGCAAAAACGCGGGCCATAGGGTCGCGGACATCATTGGCCAGCCCCGCCGCAAGGTCTTCGAGGGTGCGGCCTGACCAAAACGAATCCTCGAAGCGGGTCGCGCGCTTTTTCAACAAGTGAAATGTGATAAATTTGTCGACGGCAATCGCCCAGGACCAGAGAGAGGCCAGCGCCAAAACAATCATGACGGACTTAACCACCCAGTCAGCGCGCAAAAACAGGGCAAAAAATGAGAAATCACCGATGACAGCCGCATCGCCCGACACCTGCATCATAAATTGTGTCATCAATATCATGGTGATCTCTTTCCTTACCGCAGCATACCGCGCTGCCGATATGTCATTTTAGCGAAGAATATGCCAATTAACAGACTGTAAGATTGAACCTGTGCAATAAACTGTTAACCATACTGTTAATAGGCCAAGAATAAAGATAGAATTACGGACATAGTTTCGTCGCAAAGACTTGTCATAGCTGCGATGCACACATGGATACAGGCAAGGATATAGGTATGACCCGCACACATTTTATGATTTTCGCCGCAACGGCTACGGCTTTAACCGCTTGCGCGAGCGCGCCCGAACCTACGCCGCCCCCGCCCGTGACGATTGTGACGCAGCCGGTTGATACATGCCAGTCGATTTCAACATTGCGCCGCGTGGTGGTTCCTGAGGTCACGAAAAAAGTCATTGCCATTACACAGATAGATAACCCGCCCTATGAACCGATTCAGCGACGCGAAGAGCAAACCCGCGTTGTCAGCCCCGAGCAAGTCTATTATGTCGATACGGAAGGCCGCGAAGTGACAGATATTTGCGAGCTTAAAAATTAGCCCTCGGCGGGCTTTACACCATAAATACTCACTGAGCCGCCACTGCCTGACCATAAGAGCGTCAGGTAATCCGGTGCCTTGCCCGCAATCAACTGCGCCATCAATCCCTCCGGATTATAGTCTGCTAAGGAAAGGCTGTCCTCGGCCCCTATGCAAACATGGATGTAATCGACGCCGCTTTGCATGATCTCACGGCGCGCGGCCTGCGGCGGTGATGTGAAGATACGGATGTTGGAGACAATCCCGTCCACATTCCTGTGATAATTACCGCTGAGCGCCCTGTGGTGTGTTTCGCTTAAAAGGGGCGCTGTACCGTTCGGCGTGGCGGCAAACAGCCCTTTGTCGAGCGCCGCGATTTGCGTCATAACATCATACGCGTAGCACATAGTGCTATGGGCCGCTTGCGGGGCCGCCGCTCCGGCGGGAGTTAACATCAATCCCGGAAACCCCCAGACGGCTGGTAGTGACGCAGCCAGCGCCAGCATATAGAGCGGGTTATTCGCGTCCTTGGACCGCGTGCTTTGGTAAACCCGCGCAATCCAGACGGCTAAAATAGGCAGCGCGATAATCGGGCCAAAGACATAAAACCGCGTTTGATATAGCGTGAGCGCAATCACAGTTATGAGCAGCAAAGCCAGCCCGCCATGCATGACCGGGCGTTCCCGCCGCAGCATATTGGCAATCGCCAGCCCGCAGGCTAATAGCGTCGTGCCAATCGCAAACGGCGCGAGGGATAACCATTGCGTCTTATCGGCAAACAGAGGCTGCGCCTCTTCTATATTGCCCAGCCATAATTCTGTCATCTCTGGCGGAAGCGAGCCCAGCGGATTTGCCAGACATTGCGGCGCTTTAAGCGCTAAGATGCCAGCGCATACAAAACCAATCCCCAACAAAGCAGCCATGCGCCACATAGCGTTTCGGCGGGAGGTTATCAGCGCAGCCACCGCCAGTCCAATTCCGCCAGCGCCGCCAGCCAGCACCGTAATAAGAGAAAGCGCGTCACACGCAACAATACCATAATTTTGCGGCGCGATCGTAACCAAGAACGCCACGCCTAATGTCAGCGCGAAAGCCGCCCCAAAGGCTATGGCCGTATTTTTTGCAGCCTGACCTTTCAGCCACCAATTGATGGCTACTAACCCGCAGACAATGGCCACGAATGCGTTGACCTCGACACCGATAGCAATCGAGAGGGCAAGCGCTATCGCCGAGATTGCGAAACTCCGTGCCCGCAAGGCCGGATCGCACGCATAACCCACAGAAACGGCCATAAGGCCCAATTGCAGATTATGATGATCAATCGCGCCCGGCGCAAAACGGAAATGCGGGATCAATAAAAACAGCAAAAGTATGATGGCAAAGCGCTGGGCTAATGTTTGATTCTCTTGGCTTGAGAGATGGCGCGCACCCACAAGAAC
>CAYGRF010000007.1:0-24836 GCA_964352275.1 uncultured Caulobacterales bacterium | reverse complement strand
GCCCATATTGCGCGGCAAAAACGTCATAGACAGACAAACCTGATAAAATTTTGATCCGGACTAAACCTAAACTTAACCACATTAAGATTAAGTGAAACCTCACCATGTGAGGACACTGCCAATGACTGATCAGGACATGAACATCGCGGTTCTTTTGCCCTGCTATAATGAAGGCCTATCTATCGCGAAAGTCGTCTTAGATTTTCGCCGTACCCTGCCCGGCGCGCGCATTTTTGTGTATGATAACAATTCAACGGACAATACATCCGAGCAAGCCGCGCGGGCGGGCGCAACGGTTGTTCCCTCCCGGCGTCAAGGCAAAGGCAATGTTGTCCGGCAAATGTTTGCCGATATTGATGCAGATATTTATCTTATGGCCGATGGCGACGGCACATATGACGCATTCGCTGCGCTGGATCTCATCAACACTTTGATTGATGACCGTCTCGATATGGTGGTCGGCACACGCCGCAATGTCAAAGTCGATGCTGGCCGCAAAGGCCATGCTTTTGGTAACCGGATATTCAACAGTGTTTATAAAACTATTTTCGGCAATGACTTTACCGACATATTTTCCGGGTACCGGGCGTTTACGCGCCGATATGCCAAGAGCTTCCCCGCCGAAAGTCCGGGGTTTGAGATTGAGACCGAGATGTCTGTCCATGCTTCCTTGCTGCGTCTGCCTGTGGCAGAAGTCGAATGTGATTATGGCCGCCGCGAAGAGGGCTCCGAGAGCAAGCTCTCATCCTTAAAAGACGGTTTTAAGATTTTAGGCATGATGGGCATGTTGATGAAAGAAACGCGGCCGTTCTTGTTTTTTACCTATGCAGCCCTCGCCATTGTCGGCGTTAGCGTATTCTTTATGACCCCGGTCTTGGTCGAATATTTCACAACCGGTTTGGTGACGCGTATCCCGACATGGATTTTAGCCATGACTTTATTGCTAGGCGCGATGATGACATTTAATGCCGGAATAATTCTGGACTCGGTGGCAAGAGGCCGGGCTGAACAAAAGCGTATTTTTTACCTCTCGATTCCGGCGTCTCGCGGCGAAAAATCTATGGCGGCCCCGGCCATTGCCGTAGAACGGCGCGGAAGCTCGGCCCCTGCACTCGGTACGGCTTACCGGGGGAGCACGAAAAAATGAACCGCGAAACCACGAACCGCATCCGGTTTATCCTCGAAGATATGCTCCCCGCGATCGTGCGCGACTCGCGCGCCTTTAAAGCGCTCGCCAGCCTTGTTTGGGGACAGCATATTTCTGAGCTCGCCGCTTTTAGAGAACGCGCCGCGTTTCTCACCGATGATGAATATGAGGCGCTGTATCAAAAACACCCCCGCGTTCATGAAGGCAGCGATAATTCCAAAGCTTGCATTGCGAAAATCACGCAAGATGTTTTGGGACCGAAAATCTGTGATGTCGGGTGCGGGACGGGCTATTTGCTCAGCCAAATCAAAAAGGCTCGCCCCGAGATCAAATCGTTCACGGGTGTGGATTTCGTTGTGGATGACGCCGAAACGATAGACGGTATTGACTACGTGGCGGCGAAAATTGAAAATCTTCCGTTTGAAGACAAGGCATTTGACACTGTCATTTGCACCCATGTTATCGAGCATGTTCTGGATTACCGGGCGGCCATTGCCGAGCTGCGCCGCATAACATCCCGGCGCTTAATCATCATTGTTCCGCGTGAGCGTGAATACCGCTATACATTCAACCCGCATTTTAATTTCTTCCCCTATACTCACTCTTTTTTGCGCGCGATGCAGCCCGTACCGGAAGGCTATGAATGCCGGGATATTGGCCGGGATATTTATTATGTGGAAACACAGTTTGAAGAGGATGTCTCGCTTCATAAACTGGCCGCAGAATGACGCCGCTCTCAATGCCTATGCTGGGTCTTTTGTGTCTCACGCCAGTTATGATCGCAGCGGGACAGGTTCTCTTTAAGTTGACAAGTGAGAAACTCGCCGCAACGGGCGCGCCGTTCCATACCGCTTTATTCAATCCTGTGTTTATTTTTGCGCTAGCAATTTATGGCACTGCGACGCTGCTGTGGATTTACGTGCTGAAAAGCGTTCCGCTGGCCTATGCCTATTCATTTATGGCGCTAACATTTATAATCGTACCGCTTATGGCCGCGCTCTGGCTTGGCGAAACCTTGACGCTTAAATACGCCGCAGGCGCCGCGTTGATTATCGCCGGGCTTGTGATTGTCCAGAGCTAACGCCCAACCCTAAATCCGGCTCCGGCGCTGGCTTGCCAAACATATAGCCCTGAAAATAATCCACGCCCAACGTCTGCAAGCGGTCAGCATCGGCCTCGCTATTGATCATCTCGGCGACAATTTCGACGCCAAATGTGTTGGCAAAATCGACCATAATGCGGACAAACGTCTCTTTGAGCGGCATATCGGATAGGTTTTTGATCATTGAGCCGTCAATTTTAATCATATCGGCTTCAATAGTCATAAGGTTTTGAAAGGTTGTGTGGCCTGACCCAAAATCATCAATCGCAAAGCGGCATCCAAGCTCTCGTGCCTTTTGCGCAAATTTACCGGCCTCGTCAGGGTCTTTCAGAGCCAATGTTTCGGTCAACTCAATCGTGACGCGCTGCGCATCTGCGCCCATCTCACGCAGCGCCGCGATATAGCTCTCTGCTGCAAAACGGTTGCGGATCGTCCCCGCAGATACATTAAAAGCCAGGTGAAGATCAGGCTGCGCCTTTAAAATTTCAGCTCCTATGTTCAGCGCGCGCCGATCAAGCAAGTGGATATAGCCCAACGTCTCCGCCGCCATAATCATCGGGCCAGCCGTTTCCTGCGTCCCGTCTTCACCGGAAAGCCGTAGCAGGCATTCATAATGGTGGGGCCGGCGTGTTTTGGCCTCGATAATGGGCTGATAGGCCAATGAAAAGCGCTGATCCTGAAGCGCAGCCAAAATATCATCTGCGGTAATATTTTGGGATCGTTCTATAATTGACGGCCTGTTTTTGGCAGGCGCAAAAAAGCTATCGGAGGCCGCGAGTTGCGACATGATCACGCCTAACTGTTTGGATGAATCCGCATTGACAGCGTTTAATGCCTGCATGGCAACGGATAGGCTGATGTTAAGCGTTTCTGTAAAGTTTTGACCGGAAATCCAGTCGCACATATTTTTTAAATATTGCCGCGCTTCGGGTTCTTTAAGACCCGGACATAGCAAGCCAAAAGAGGCTCCGGTTATGCGGGCCGCCTGGCGGGGTGCCTGCGCGCTACTTTTAAGATATTCGGCTATGCGGCGCAAAACCTCATCCCCGCGCTGCGTGCCGTAAGCCGCGTTGATATTTTCAAGGCCGGAAATTTGAATACATGCCAGAAATCCCGGCTCTTCGCGCAGGCTGGCGGCAGAGCCTTCATAGGTCAATGCTTCGCAAAACCGCTCACGGTTCCACAGCCTCGTCAGCGGATCATGAGAGGCGGCAAAATTTGACGCCATCTCGGCCCGTTTTAATGTCGTAATATCCGTCAGCACGCCAGTAATAATGGCGGGGCTCGTACCTTCACCGGACATCCGGCGGCCGCGCTCCTGTACCCAGATGACATGACCAGCAAAGGTTTGGACTTGATATTGGAGGTCATAAGCCGCGTCATCATAGTGCAGCCCAGCAATCAATCCGGCTCGCCGCACCCTGTCCTGAGCCGAGATAAGCGTATCAAAAGCCTGCTGATTACGCGGGATACGTTTGAGCGGACTGCTGAGCAGGTTTGCGATTAAGTCATCATCAAGCCAGTTCAGCGCCTCGCCGCTAAGGTCGACTGTAAAACCAGCTGCGCTGAGGAGTGACAGCGCAGTCAAATCTGCGCGAGACCCGGAGGCTAAAGGGCCACCGGTGCGATCAGCAGAGCGGACCGTCTTGCGGGCCATATCAGCTCGCATATCCATCGGAGACGGCAAAGTCACGCCGCGCGCTGGCGATTGTGACCATAAACCCGGCCATAACATCGAGCAATGTCATCAACATAATTAGGAAGAAAACGGATGTCGCAAATGCATGAAACATCAAAAACTGTATCAGGCAAATGATGAACAGCACCATCGAAAACGCATGGTTCATAACGGCGGCACGGCCAATGCTGGTGGATTTAAGAAGTTCAAAAAACAAAAGCACAATTGTCAGCGTAATCAGCGCATGTCCCGGCGTGACAGACCACATCGCTTCAGACGCCATAGGAATTGTCAAAAACTCGGCGTCCATGCGCTCTCGAACTTTCTCAGCGGTCGAGAACTCAGAGCCGCTTAAAGCAATGAGGTTATAAATCGCTACAGGAATTGTGAGTAGCGGAAAAACCGAAAAAATCCGCATAGTTACCTCCAAATCAGACCAAGTCTTAATGGAGGTTAAAGAAAAATGCCTAGCAAGCCGTTAATTTTTAGAGCTCATATCGTTGATTACTCAAACTTCGTCCCAGCCCTTCGGGTTGCGCGCTCGTCTGTTGAGCCACATGACGCCCCGCAAATCGGCAATTGACACCATAAGGCGGCCAAAATTTGTATATTTGGATACGCCAAACTCCCGCGGCCTATGATTGACGTCGGCAAATTCGGTTTCATAGCCTTCGCGCAGCATAAGCGATGGTATGTAACGGTGGACATGATCAAAATACGGCAAGCGTAAAAATGCTTCGCGGGTAAAGACTTTCAAGCCGCATCCCGTATCATCACAATTATCCTTTAAAAGCTTTTTGCGCACACCATTCCCAAAACGCGACGCAAACCGCTTGGCCCATGTATCTTTGCGTTTCGCCCGGCGGCCGCCGACAAGCGCCAATCCGTCCGGAGCATCTGGGCGCGTAAGCTGCGCGTAAAGCGCGGGAATATCCGCCGGATCATTTTGCCCGTCCCCGTCAAGCGTTGCGATAACAGTCGCGCGCGCCGCGAGAACGCCCGTGCGCACAGCGCGCGATTGGCCCGCATTTGAGCGGTGGGATAAGGCTCTGAGCGATGGATAGACAGACTTAAGCGCGACCAGCGCCGCCTCCGTATCGTCCGAGCTGCAATCATTGATAAATATCATTTCATAAGGAACACCGGACAGCGCCTCATGAATTTCCTTGGCCAAAAGACCAACATTTTCGGTTTCGTTATAAACCGGGACTACAACGCTTAAATCGACTGTATCGGAATTCGCCATGATATGCCTCATTTTTTGCCCTCATGACACGCGCGGGCAGCCTAATCAACTCAGACGCAAATTTATGCGGCAAATTTATGGCGAAATTTTAAGCTCAACAATGCCGCGCATATAGGATAGTGTTACGCATGAACTCGGCTCCTACACCCGCCAAACGCCCGCATTTTTTTTACGTTGGCCTTTTGGTTTTGCTCACGCTTTGGATGAGTCTGCCGGGCCTAAGCCATATGCCCGTAATTGACAGGGACGAAGCCCGCTACGCGCAAGCCACAGTGCAAATGGTAGAGAGCGATGATTATCTGAACATCAAATTCCAAGACCGTGCCCGCAATAAAAAACCCGCCGGTATTTATTGGTTTCAAGCCGGAAGCGTCAAAGCGCTGACGGAGCCGGGCGAGCGGGCCATATGGGCACATAGGCTGCCATCCGTTCTCGGCGCGCTGATCGCCGTTTTGGCAACCTATTGGGCCGGTATCCATATGCTGGGACGGCGGGGCGCATTTATCGGCGCCGGGATTTTGGCTGTTTCGGCTCTTTTTGTTTTCGAAGCCCATATTGCGAAAACCGACGCCATGCTGTGCGGGCTTAGCACAATTGTCCTTGCCTGTATGCTGCGGCTACGGATCAGACCCGACGGGAAAATTGCGATAGTATTTTGGGCGGCGCTAGCCGGAGCGGTCATGATCAAAGGCCCGATAACGCCAACTTTAGTAATCTTCACGCTTGCTGCCTTGTTCGTTTTGGAACGACAGGCTCAGTGGATGCGGGCCTTGTTCAGCATTCCGGGTATTATCATAGCGTTGCTGATGATCCTGCCGTGGAGCATCATGATCGGTCTTGAAACGAACGGCGCATTTTTCACAGATGCCATAGGCGGCGACCTTGCCCCCAAGCTTGCGGGCGGGCAGGAAAAACACGGCGCGCCGCCCGGATATTATCTCGCAACCTTGCCGGTTTTATTCTGGCCGGGCAGCCTGTTTTTACTCTGCGGCCTTGTTTTTGGAGTGCGTGCTGCCAAGAGAACCCAAGAGGATAGCGCCGTTTTGCCCGCAGCCATGCGGCTGTTAATTTGCTGGACTGTTCCGTTTTGGATTATGCTGGAAATCGTTCCAACAAAGCTCCCGAACTATCTCCTGCCCGTCTACCCGGCCCTGTCCTTAATGTGCGCCGCCAGCATCTTGACACTATTGCAGGTCGAGACGTTTAAGCGCTCTCGCAAAATCGGCGCGATTATCTTTTTTATTGTATCTATTTTATTGGTTCTGGTCGTCCTCTCCGGCGAAGCGCTTTATGCTCCGCAGCAAAGCTTCGCGCAGTGGATCAGCATTACCATCCTCGCGCTTATATTCATCGCGACAGGCAGTCTATGGACGGGCCGCGTTAAGGCTGCCTTGATCAGCGCGTTAGCGGCTACGTTGATGCTCACCCCTTTAACTTATCAGTTCATTCTGCCCAAATTGGATCATTTACGGGTGAGCGATAATGTCGAAGCTGCATTGACACAGGCGGGCATAACCCTGCCCCGCTGCGGTGGCCCGCAAATCCTGTCACCGCACTTTACCGAACCCAGCCTTGTCTACCGCCTGGGCACGTCTATTCTTTTGGGCGACAAAACGGATGCTATCTTGGCAGAGCCACTGAATGCTGGCACGGTCTTGCTGATGGATACGGCCCAAACAGAGAGCGATAGCGCGCTTCAAATGCTGAAAACTGATAATTGTTTTGAGGAAATAGGCCACGTTAAAGGGCTGAACTATTCAAAAGGTGATGAGGTTAATATTACGATTTTTCAGGCACAAAACTGTCCTGCTGTTTCTCTTACCGTCCCGTCAAACTTGCCCGAATAACGAGCCACCATGCGCGGCCCATAATTGCCAACGTCATAAATGGAGCAGCCAAAACAGATAAAGCTTTCGCCCACCATCGGTTTGAATAGCGCCAGAAATATTTGACAAACCCTTTGAGTTTTTCCCATTCAACACGCTGGCGCGGTACGCGGCTGGTAGATCCGTAATGCATAACCGCTGCATTGGGGACAAAGAAAACCTCCCCGCGTCTTTTGCGCGCCCGGTGGCATAGATCAATATCTTCGACATGCAGAAAATACCGCTCGTCAAAACCGCCAATCATGTCAAAGGATTCGCGGTTCATCATCATAAAGGCCCCGCTCACAACAGGGACGGACACAGGCTTTCCCGGGATCGGTTCGCGCTCCATGTGAATAGGTTTGAAAAAGGGTAATGTGTGCAGCCCTGTGAAGGTGACAAAGGCGCTGAGCGGCGTTAGTGCCCGCCTACGGCCGCCGCGCTGTTCTCTACCGTTCACATCACGGAGCAAGCCGCCAACAACCCAAGGCTGTTTCAAATGCCGCCCGCACACAGCCAGTTTCATAGCCGCGCGAGGCGTAATAATGGCATCAGGATTGAGAAAGAGGAAATAGTCCCCGAGCGCCAGCTTGGCTCCGTAATTACAGCCTTTGGCGAAACCGACATTGCCGTGCCCCTGCATAAGCCTGACTTTTTCATGCGCGCTAATAATTTGGCTCAGGCTATGACGTTCTGCGGGTGTGTTGCCGTTATCGACAAGCACGAGCTCAAATATATCCGGATCATCCAAGACGGCTTTAACGGCTTCCAGCAAAGCCGGTCCCGTCATATAAGATACCATTATAACACTGATTTTTGGTTTGCGGTCAGCAAACTTCAGCGGAATGATCTTTGCGCTCATCCCTGCCCCCTTAGATCTTTTGGCCTATGATCCGATATAAACACATAAGCAAATACATGGACATACACAATAATTGAGGCGCGTTTAGCGCGCAGAGTGCTCTTTTGGCAAGAGATAAAGGCTACCCGAAATAAATATTAAAGTCGCCCACCACCAATCTTGCCAAACGCCGTAAGTAATATTGCTGATCACAATCGCCGCGGCCAGAAACCCTGCCACAGCAATACCGCGCAATCGCGATGTACCCACAAAGTTTTCTGCCGCAACGCCAATCATCATCAGTGCCACACACGCCAAAGCCGCGCCGATAAGCCCCGTTTCCACCCAAATGTGAAGCCCGGCATTATGCGGGTGCAGCGAAACCACCGCCCAGTTTTCAATGCCGCGTGAACTGAATGTTGCGTCAAATGTGCGTACCGCGTCAAATCCATGGCCCCATAAGGGGGACTCTAGAATGCGGCCCGCCGTATAGCCCCACATTTCGAGACGGTGCTCCCAGGAAAATGGGATGGAGGCTTTAAACTCCGGCGAAGCAAATTCCATGAGATAGCCAACAAATGGAGCGCTAAGAATTGAAATCGTCGCAACCCAAATGAGGGCATGTATAGTTTTAATAGGCTGGAAGCGCGCACACAAGACAGCCATAAGCACGGCGATGACAGCAACAATCCCCACCGCTAGCTGCCCGATGATAGCGGCGAAAGCGACAAAACAGGCAAAAATAATAGCGAAAAATCCGCCCATTTTAAATTGCCGCTCCATCATCGCCATAATCGGGGCAAGCAAAAGCGCCAATACCGTAAGAGCATGACCAATATTCATTTCGGCGTCTCCGCCTTTTCGAATAATATTCTCGCCGGGCTGAAGCGGATCGACAAAAAAGGTGAGCGCATAGCCAGTCATAATATCTATCACGATTAGACCGACAGACAGCACGGTCACGGCGATCATTAAATGCCGTAAAATATTGCGATCAGGCTGTGATGCCAGACGGAAGGCCAGAATAATCCCTAAATAGAAAACAACGCCAACACCAAGCTTAACCGGGTTGGGGAGCGTATGCGGATCCTGATAGGGGCTCCAAAGCGACGACACCATGACCCAAGCAAGGAAAACCGCCAGCCCCCAAAACCAGGCTGGAATGAACCGCACTGCCGATGGCCGTGTCAGCGCATAACCACCCCACCCCGCGAGCGTGGTTATCGCCGCAATGCCTAAACCGCCCGCATGGGACATAATCGGGAGCAGCGCGATGGCTAAACATATAATAACAAAGGCAACTGCGTTACGCCAACCCGGACCATCAGGGTCTTGCGCAGCAGTCGCCGAAGGCGTTTTATGTGCCGAGGAAAAATGCATATCTCAGCGATTACGCATCCCGGCACAGATCCGGCGCAAGCGACTCGCGCGCAAGTGTCTCTATGGCCGCATCGAGCGTCATGATCTCTTGTTGGCGGTTTTCATCACCAAGCCGCCTAAGCGCGACCTTCCCCTCTTCCGCTTCGCGGCGTCCGACAACAGCAATGACAGGTATTTTGCCGACAGAGTGCTCTCGCACCTTATAATTGATCTTCTCATTGCGCGTATCAATATCCACGCGCAGCCCGGCGCGGCGCATTTTAGCCACCACCTCTGCCGCGTATTCATCAGCATCCGATGTGATCGTTGCCACAACGATTTGCGTTGGAGCCAGCCACAGCGGGAACCGGCCCGCATGATCTTCGATTAAAATACCGATAAACCGCTCCATAGACCCCAAAATTGCACGGTGCAGCATCACGGGGGTATGGCGCTGATCATCTTCGCCGATATAGGTCGCGCCCAGTCTTTTAGGGACAATTTGGTCAACTTGGAGAGTGCCGCACTGCCAATCCCGGCCAATGGCGTCACGGAGCACAAATTCCAGTTTCGGACCGTAAAATGCGCCCTCGCCCGGATTATCTGTTGTCTCCAGTCCGGCAGCCTCGACGGCGGTTTTAAGCGCCAGTTCGGACGCGTCCCACTGCTCATCTGTTCCCGCGCGGACGTCTGGACGGTCAGAGAATTTCACTTTGACGTCCGCAAATCCGAAATCTTCATACACAGATTTTAACAAGGTGATAAAGGCCTTGGTTTCGTCCGTAATCTGATCTTCCGTGCAAAAAACATGCGCGTCATCTTGGGTAAACCCGCGTACCCGCATAATGCCGTGCAGCGCGCCGGAAGGTTCATTGCGGTGACAGCAGCCAAATTCAGCCATTTTAAGCGGTAAATCCCGATACGACTTCAAGCCTTGATTAAAAACCTGAACATGGGCCGGACAGTTCATGGGCTTAAGTGCATGCACTTCATCGTGGGAACCATGGGTGACTTCGGACACAAACATGCCGTCGCGGAATTTCTCCCAATGTCCCGAATCTTTCCAAAGCTTATTATCAATAAGCATCGGAGTCTTGACTTCTTGGTAGCCTTCGGCCTGCAATCGCCGCCGGATATAATGCTCAACCTGCCGCCACAGCGTTGCGCCTTTATCATGCCAGAACACCATGCCTTGGGCTTCGGGCTGCATATGGAACAGGCCAAGCTCGCGGCCGAGCCGTCTGTGATCACGCTTTTCGGCTTCTTCGAGCCGGTGCAAATGCGCATCGAGATCTTCTTGCGTGGCCCAGGCTGTGCCGTAAATACGCTGGAGCTGGGCATTATTCGAATCGCCGCGCCAATAGGCTCCGGCGACCTTCATCAATTTAAAGGCTTTGCCGACCTTGCCAGTGCTTGGCAAATGCGGGCCGCGGCAGAGATCGAACCAATCGCCTTGACGGTAAATGGTGATGGTCTCGTCTTCAGGTAAATCCGAGATAAGCTCTGCCTTGTAGGTCTCGCCCATGCCTTTAAACAGCTCAATTGCCTCATTCCGGTCCCAAACTTCCCGCGTAAACGGGAGGTTCTGCTCGACAATGAACCGCATTTTCTTCTCGATCGCGGCGAAGTCTTCCTCGGAAAAAGGCTCATCGCGCGCAAAATCGTAGTAAAATCCATTCTCAATAATCGGGCCAATGGTTACTTGCGTTCCCGGAAAAAGCTCTTGAACCGCCTGCGCCAATACATGCGCTGCATCGTGGCGTATAAGCTCGAGACCGTCCGTATCCTCGACCATGACAAATTCAATGGTCGCATCAGCCTCAATCGGGCGCACGGCATCACGCAATTCGCCGTCAAGTTTCACCGCGAGAACTTTCTTAGCTAAGCTTTTTGAGATCGATTTGGCAACGTCGATCGTTGTTATGCCAGCCTCGAACTCGCGTTTTGCCCCATCTGGAAATGTAAGTGTTACCATGACGTTAGTCCGTGTGTGTTCCGCGCCAGCGGCCATATCGCCAAGGCGCCCATAAAGGCGGCTTAGTAATACTTTCAGGCACATTATCAACCCCATCTGTAGCGCCAAGACGCTTAACAGGATGACAACGCAAAAGCCGCGCCAATGTCATCCAGCCTCCTGCCCAAAATCCAAAACGGGAAATCGCGATGTGAGAATAATCAGAACAGGACGGCGTATGGCGGCATTTCACCCCGAACATGCTTAAAGCCGGGCTGAGCGTGTACTTATAGACTTTCAAAAGCGCTAAAGCGGGCCATATAAGAATTTTACGGGTCAATTTTCTCTCGTCAGCAAGCGTTGCTGCGTTATAGTCTATATCATGCGGCAAAACGTAATACATTTAGAAAAATTTTACAGTGGGCATCTCGGTCAGGCCGCGCAGTCCATGGTAATGAGGCGGCTTGATACAATTTGGTCTAATCTTGACGGCCGTGACATATTGGGCTTTGGCTATGCCAGTCCTTATATCGGGGCTTATGCAGATCACGCAAAACGCGTTATTCTTACCATGCCCGGCCCGCAAGGCGCTATTGCCAAACAGACGCGTCGGGGTTTTAATACCTGCCTCGTCCAAGATGATCTGCTGCCCTTTGCCGACGCGCAATTTGACAACATCATCGTCGCCCACGGCCTCGAAGAAGCTGACAGTGTACCCACTTTGCTTGAAGAGCTATGGCGCATTACCAAACCCGAAGGCCGTATTATTATCATCGCGCCTAATCGCGGCGGTCTATGGGCGCGCTCAGAAAAAAGCCCTTTTGGCGCTGGGCGGCCCTTTAGCAAAAGCCAATTGCGCCAATTTCTGCGCGCAGCGAAATATGAACCGGTACATTGGTCAGGCGCGCTCTATGCGCCGCCGGTCGCGCTATTGGCCAAAAACCCTATGTTGGGGTTTTTTGAACGGTTTGGCGAGACCGTTTGGCCCGGTTTTTCAGGACTTGTACTTGTCGAAGCGATAAAGCGGCTTTATGCGGAACCTTCGGGCCGGGACGCAAAGCGCATGCCGCGCCCGGTATTCGGCACTGCGCCGATTGGAAATACAGCGCCGCGAAGGTAAGACATGGGCCATAGCAAAAAAATCCCGTTGGATATGATCCATATCCGTAAAGAGATCGACAGGGTGGATCATGCGCTTTTAGGCCTTATCGCCGAACGGCTTGAACTGGCCGACGCTGTGAGGCGCGCGAAAAGCGGCGCGCGTGTATGGCGACCATCCCGCGAAGCCTCGCTGGTTCGGCATTTGGCCGAGACCACAGACCAAGCCTCTCCGCATCTCGTCTCGCGCATCTGGGCCGAACTCGTTAGCGCCAGCCTCGCCCTGCAAGGCCCTATGCGTTTACATATTGCCCTTGAAGGCGATGCTTTGGAGGTTTGGACGTTGGTTCGTGACCGATTCGGGGCTGCCATACCGGCGCTGTCCTATCCAACAGCCAGCGCGGCGCTCGCGGCCGCCTACGGCGAAGATGAGGGCGTGGCCGTTCTGCCAGCGCCCGGCGGTATGAATAGTTGGTGGAGCGCGCTGTGCAGCGGCGGTGCAGCTACGGATATGTCAATCCTTGCGGGATTACCGCGCGTTGGCGCTCATGCTTGGCCGCGCGCCGTGGCCGTGTCTACGGCTGAGCGGCAACCGTCCGGGGCGGATACAACGCTGATCGCCGTGAAAAACACCGCAGCTTTTTCCGGCTCAGGGCTCACAGGCGTCCTGCGCGCCGAGGCTGGGGAGAATAAATTACTTAGCGTTGCAGGTTTTGTAGACCCGGATGACCAGCCGTTTCAAGACTTGCTAGCGTCAGACCCAGCAGCGCGTATCATTGGATGCCTGCCTGAACCTCTTCCGGAAACAACAGCATCATGACGCCAGTCTTTGATACTGTTTTAATCATTGGCGGCGGCCTTATCGGCTCATCCATTGCGCGGTCCGCAAAGGCCAGCGGCGCGGCAACAACCGTGTTCATATCTGATATATCCCAAGACGTATGCAGCACTATCGAAACATTAGGATTTTCCGACGGCGTATCACAGGACGCATCCGGGTTTGCGCAAACGGCGGATATAGTCATCCTCGCAGCGCCGCCCGCCCGCATTGAAGACGCCGCAAAGGCCGTTATACCCCACATGAAGTCCGGCGCGGTTTTAACTGATGTCGCGTCCGTTAAAAGCCCGATTGTCACGGCTCTGACGCCGCATCTGCGCGAAGATATTACGTTTATACCCGGCCACCCCATCGCCGGGACAGAAAATAGCGGCCCGGAAGCGGGCTTTGCTGAGCTCTTTCAAGACCGCTGGTGCATCCTCACACCCAATACGCCGGACGAAACCCCGGACCTGAAGGCCCTAAAAGCATTTTGGGAGGCTCTGGGCAGTCAGGTCGGCATTATGACGCCGGAGCGCCATGATCTGGTTTTAGCCACAACCTCACATGTCCCGCATCTCATCGCCTATACGCTTGTCGGCACAGCGGTTGATATGGAGACGGTCACGCGTAACGAGGTTGTGAAATTCTCCGCTGGAGGCTTTCGTGATTTTACGCGGATTGCCGCCTCTGATCCGCAAATGTGGCGCGATGTGTTTTTGCAAAACAGCGACAGCGTCCTCGAAGTCGTTGACCGATTCATCGAAGATCTCTCCGCGCTGAAACGGGCCATCCGGTGGAATGACGGTGATACGCTGATGGAGCATTTTTCCAAAACCCGGGATATTCGCCGGCGCATTATTGACGCCGGACAAGACAGTCCTGAGCCGAATTTCGGTCGTAACGAGACAGATTAACGCTCTTTACCCGCCCTTAAGCAAATCACGCCATCCCGTGACCTATGAGGCGTATGACACATATTATCGCAATGCTTGGCGCGTGCGCACTATTCGCAGCACCCGCCCTTGCCTGTGATAATGACGATGAGGACGGAATGGATGTCGGCCTTGTTCTCAGCGGCGGCGGCGCAAAGGCCAGTACGCAAGTCGGCGTTTTGCAGATCATGGACGAGCTTGGCATCCCGGTACATTGCATCGCAGGTACAAGCATGGGCGCAGTTGTTGGCTCGTTTTATGCCAATGGATATTCCGCCAATGAAATAGCGGATATTCTCACGGATAATGACTGGGGCGCGCTATTTCGCGGCGATATTCCAAGGCGCGACAAATCCTTTGTCGAAAAAGAGCGCGAGGAGACCTATTTTTCCGGCAATGTGGCAAGTTTCAGCAAAGACGGGCTACAACTGCCGGGCGGGCTATCCTCCATGCAAGGGCTCAAGACCCATTATCGACGTATATTAGCCGATGTCCCAACGGAGATGGACTTTAACGATCTGGCCATTCCGTTTCGGGCCGTAGCGACAAATCTGCATATGGGTCAAAAGACCGTCTTCCGTGACGGCGACTTGGTTGAAGCGATTTTAGCCAGCATGGCGGTCCCCGGCGTTTTTCCGCCACGAGAAATCGATGGTCAGCTCTATGTTGATGGCGGGCTGGCCAGCAATCTGCCTATTCAAACGGTACAGGAAATGGGCGCGGATATTATCATCGCAATTGATGTCTCAAACGCGCCTCAAAAACCGAACCCCCGAATATCGGTGGCCTCAACAGCCAACCAAATCACGACAATTATGGTATGGCAAAAAGTGCTCCAAGAGTTGGAGTATCTAGGCCCGCATGACCTGCTTATTCGACCAAATGAAGAGGCCAATATAGCTACAGCGGAGTATCAACTCACGCAAAATGGCCTAACCGCCGGAAAGGTTGTCGGTAAGGCCAATAAAGACAATCTGCTCGCGATAAAGGCAAAGGCCGCCCCGCCGCTGAACCGGCCGCTTGATTATAAACTGGCTCAACCGCCGGAGACCTTCAGGCTCGTTAATCGTACCCGCGTCAAAGACTCGATCATTCTCAACCGATTTGACCCCGCCCAAAAACGCGGCGGCGACACACGCGACGAAGACCGCCGCTTACGGGACCTCGCATCCTTTGGCGGCTTTGGCGAAATAGACATGGGCCGCTCGCAAGGCGAAACTGTACTGACCGTCGAAAATAATCCTCTGGGGCGCAACCTTGTTCAAATCGGACTGAACGCCACCAGCGATTTTGAAGGTATTTCCACCTATTCTTTCTTAGGCCGCCTTACGCGCAAGCCTTTAGGCCCGCGCGGGGGCGACATTAGCCTATCCGCTGAATTTGGCACGAATATCGGTCTGTCGGCAGAACTCTATCAACCTTTTGGGGCAAAGGGACGTTTCTTCGTGCTGCCCGAAATATTTGCTACATGGGATGAGCGTAACGTCAACCTGTTCGGTACGCGCATTGCTGACGTGTGGGAGCGAAACCTTGGCGCAAGAGGCCGTATAGGACGCGAGCTCGGAACATGGGGCGTAATCGCGCTCGAAAGTGAAATTCGCAATGCACGGTTCAGCGAACTTATCGCGGTTGCAGAGGGATTTGATACGTTTGATGCTAATCTAGCCAGCGCCGGAATTTACTTTGCCGTGGATACACTCGACCGCAATGACTGGCCAACAGCAGGACAGCGCGCGCGTTTATCCGCCCGGCGCTCGGTCGAACTTGATGATAGCGACGCGTCGGATGCTGACCTGATAGAAGCCTCATGGCTCGGCGCATTTGACATTGTCGGGATGCATACATTGTTTAACGTGCGGTACGGCACAAATCCCGGTAACCGTGACGGCGCTATTGAAAATTTCCGGCTTGGCGGGTTTCGCCAAATCGGCTCATTTGCCAATAACTCAATAATTTCAGATGAATTTAGCTATGTGTCTGTGGAAGTCTTTGACCGGCTCACCGGACGCGGACGCCTCTTTGACTTACCAATATACGCCGGACTTATAGGGGAACTGGCTAGTGTTCCCTTGCAGACAGAAGACGGCCTGATCGAACTGGATTTGCTCTCCGGCTCGCTCTACCTCGGAATTGATACACCGCTAGGCCCGGCTTTCCTCGGGGCTGCCTATGGCAATAATGCGGCGGCAAGCCTGTTTTTCAAATTTGGCCGTACGTTTTAGATTGTGAATATCCTTTGACAGAATTGCGTGTTTTCGGCACGGTATCATCATGGATTATCAGGTACTCATAATAGCAATTCTGGCTGGATACACCCTCGGTTCCATTCCCTTTGGTCTGCTTATATCTAGGCTTTTTGGACAGGGCGATATTCGCGCTATTGGCTCGGGCAATATTGGCGCAACGAATGTTTTACGCACGGGCCGCAAAGACCTTGCTGCGCTAACCTTATTGCTCGACGGCGGTAAAGCCGCAGCAGCAGCCTTAATTTTCAATCATTTTTTTGGACTGCCCTATGGCCTATTCGCAGGCGCAGCAGCCTTGATCGGTCACTGCTTTCCAGTCTGGCTGAAATTTAAAGGCGGAAAAGGCGTTGCTACTTTTTTTGGCTGCCTCCTCGCGGCGGCTTGGCCTGTCGGCCTCATCGCTGCCGCAGTGTGGCTGGCTATAGCGGTCTTGTTCAGGATGTCATCCCTCGCCGCCCTATGGGCCGCCGCCGCCGCTCCGTTGGCGGCTTTATGGTTGGGACGCACGGATGTTGCCGCTATGGCCTCCGCTCTCGCGCTCGTGATATTCATCCGCCATAAAGACAATATTGCGCGCATTATCAAAGGCACAGAATCGAAAATCGGTAAAAAGTCATAATGCCCTATGCGGCGCAAAAGCCTTATGATTTGTCTTTTGCCGAACGCCGGGACTGGCTGCGGCTTATCCGAACGCCAACCGTTGGTCCTGTTGCTTTTCGCGATCTTTTACGGCGCTATAAAACCGCGGGAACTGCGTTGGAAGCTCTGCCCGACCTAACACGCAAAAAGTCTGCCGCAATCCCGTCACAAGGTGAAATTGAAGCAGAAATGGCCGCATGCGAGGAGATGGGCGTGCATTTAATTGCTGCCTGTGAACCGGATTACCCACACTATCTTCGGGCGCTCACGCCGCCGCCGCCGCTCATATCGGTTTGGGGCAATCCGGCAGTTTTGCATCAGCCCTGCGCCGCCATTGTCGGCTCCCGCAACGCCTCGGCCATTGGCCAGCAATTTGCCCGCCAAATTGGGGGCGAACTCGGCGAGGCCGGGTTTACGGTTGTCTCCGGCCTTGCGCGCGGCATTGATACAAGCGCGCATATGGGGGCCTTAAAAACCGGCACAGCCGCCGTACTCGGCGGGGGCGTTGATCATGTTTACCCCAAACAAAATACTGACCTTTTTCACGCGATCAAAGAGACCGGCGCGCTTATATCTGAAAGTCCGCTCGGCCACCGCGCGACAGCGCGGGATTTCCCGCGCCGCAACAGAATTATATCAGGGTTATCTCTTGGGGTTATTGTCATTGAAGCCGCAGAACGATCCGGTACATTGATTACGGCGCGCTATGCCCTTGAGCAAAACCGCGAAGTGATGGCAGCCCCCGGATCGCCTCTTGATCCGCGCACAAAGGGCTGCAACCGCCTCATCCGCCAAGGCGCTGCACTGATTGAAAATACCGATGATATTTTGCGCATTTTAGGCGGATTAAATACTGACTTTTTCAAAGAACCTGCGCCGGATTATGACGCGCAAGGCGAACAAGAAGACATGACTACCGCAGATATTACCTCCGCGCGCAACGCCGTAGAAAGCCTTTTATCACCCACCCCCACACCCCGTGATAATATCATCCGCCTCTCTCAATTGCCCACATCTCTCGCGATTGCCGCGCTGCTTGAAATGGAATTATCCGGCGATATTCATGTCGAACCCGATGGCCGTGTTGGCTTGAAATTGTGATGTGAACGCCCTTTGCAAGTCATAAGTCCTTTACAAGACTCTACCGCCAAGTTTTCTGCATATTAACGATTATATTTTATGAATGCCGCCTAAAAGACTATTCGGGGTGCAATCGTGAAAACAGAACTAATACATAAACTTATCCTAAAGCCGCTTTCGCTAGGGGGGCTGTTTCTGGGTTTCTCGGTATCTGCCATTGCACAATCGACGCCAACCGAATTAGCAGACATGACCCTTGAGGATCTTCTCAGTTTTGATGTCATTGCCGATCATACCGACGCAGAAGGTAAATCCAATCGGTGGAATTTTGCTTATACTTACCGCCGTTTGAGTTCCGGTAAATATCAAGTCGGTACGCGAGATGTTACTTTTGATGAAGTCCTGTTTTCACCGGGAGAGACACGCACGGCTCAAAACTACCCGGTCGTCCCAACCTTCATTTGCCAACATGTTCACGCACTATCCGCCAGCTATGCTGTGAATGAATCCGTGAGTTTAAACCTCGTTTTACCCTATATCACGCAAGGCACCGACCATATTAGCTCCGTCCCCGGCTTTGCAGATTTTCTTCTGAAATCAAAAGGCATTGGCGATATAAGCCTCAGTGCAAGCTATCTCAAGCGTTTGTCCCCGACCGCAGCCTTGCAATTTAACGGCGGAGTTCGGGTTCCAACCGGATCAATCGATGAAACCGGCGATACACCGCGCAATGGCAGCGGCACGCTGGAGCGCCTTCCCTACACCATGCAAATTGGCTCAGGCACTGTGGATTTAACAGCGTCGTTTAATTATTCACACATCGTGAAAGATTTGAAATTAGGCGTTAATGCCCACACAACTATTCGAACTGGTAAAAACGACAATGATTACCGCCTTGGTAACAATTACGGTGTTGCAACCTCAATGCACTATATAAAATCTAGCCGTGTACAGCCTGGCTTTCGAGTCAATTTTCGCGAAATAGAGCAGATCAAAGGGGCGGATATGTCCTTGAGGGTGCCCGGACCGTTTCCCTATCCGGCCGGTATTACCAACCCAAGCAATTACGGCGGCGAAAAAGTCAATGTGGCTGCATTGGTAAAGCTTTGCCCCCAGACTGATTGCAAAGTCAGCTTTACAGGCGAATACGGCGTTCCAATTTACCAAAATCTGAATGGTGTACAACCGTCCGACCGAAGATACATGTCTCTATCGGCGTCATTGACGTTCTAATATTTTGGCAAAGTTTGTCCATATCCTTTGCATTTTACTAAGCCTGCCTCTGATGCACGCCGGGCGTAGCCATGCTGCGACGACCATGAAAGAGAGCGACATCAAGGCCGCGATTATTTTCAATTTGGCCCGCTTTAGCGAGTGGCCCGAATCCAGTCACCATAATGAAGGCGACTCGTTTAGCATTTGCAGTCATGCCAGTAAAACCATGGAAGCGGCCCTTGATAGTCTGTCAGGGAAAGTTTTACACGGACGTAGCCTGAACGTCATACACATCTATAATATTGAGGATGTCTCGCACGATTGTGAGGTTTTATTTATCTCAAACATCCCGGAAAATTTAGACCTGGATCACTTACATGGTCAGGGCATTCTGACTATGAGTGATCAGTCAACATTCACGCAAAACGGCGGTGCCATGTCAATCCAGCGTCATGGTAAGAAAATCCGGTTCACAATAAACAGTTCTGCTATGAATGACGCCAACATTCGTCCGAGTTCTAAAATACTAAGCCTATCAGTGGAGCCGCCGCAATGACGCGCTTTACAACATGGTATTATGGGCAATCGCTCAAATTCAAGATCGCCTTCCTAAGTACAATTGTAGCCGGCACAGCGATGTTTATTGTCAGTGCGTGTTTTATTCTCTTCGAGGTCGGCACGTTCAAACGGGATCTGCAAAAAGAACAACTCATTCGGCTCAACCTAGTCGGCAGCCAGATTGCGGCGGCGATCCTGTTTGACGACGCGGCATCGATTGACGAAACTCTCGCCGTATTCCGCCCACTTCCCGAGGTTGAAAATGTTGTTGTCTTTTCGAAAGAGGGGCTGCCGGTTAACCACTACAAACGCTCGCCAGATGCGCAGTCTCGGTCTATTCTCGGAACGCCGCCTCTTGGCTCCTCAGCCGCCGTAGGGTTTTTATATCACAACAAGCACCTCATCTCTCAAACACCCATTTTTGTGGATGATGAAGTTGTCGGGATTATTGTCTCTGAAACCCGAATGGACGCGCTGCATAAAACCATAAGCAATTACATCATTATTGCGATTGCCATTATTCCTGTTGTGATTAGCCTCGCCTATCTTATAGGCCGGTTTTTTAGTCAAAAACTGGCACGCCCTATTGAGAACCTAGCACGAACCATGGCCAGGGTGGAACAAACCAATGACTATGAACTGACGGCCGCAGTTGATCATGATAATGAAATGGGGAAACTGGCCGCAAACTTTAATGCGATGCTGATGGAAATCAGGCTTCGGGATCAACGCCTCGAAACCCAGACACGAGAAATCTTACAGGAAAAAGAAAGAGCTGAGCTCGCCAATAGAGCTAAATCTGAATTTTTGGCCAATATGAGCCATGAGCTCAGGACACCTATGAACGGTATTTTGGGGATGACTGAAGTTCTTATCCGGTCTGGCCTCGAAGATAAGCAAAAACAATTTGCCGATATTATTTACCGCTCGGGTTCCGCGCTGACAACAATTTTGAACGACATTCTCGACTTCTCAAAGATCGAAGTTGATAAAATGGAATTAGACGCCGCTCCTTTTGAAATCGAGACGATGGTAACAGATGTCATCAATCTGATGGCGAATAATGCCGTGACCAAAGACATTAACCTCAAAGTGAATTTTAATCCAAACCTCAAGACAATGGCAGTGGGTGATGTTGGCCGCATTCGTCAAGTTTTGACCAATATTCTCGGCAATGCGATAAAGTTCACCCACATTGGCGACGTCACTGTGAATGTGCGCGGTAAGGTTGAAGGGGATAAATACAAGCTCTCTATTTCTGTGACAGATACAGGCATTGGTATCCCCGAGGATAAGCTTGACGTTGTCTTCCAAAAATTCACGCAGGCTGAAAGCTCTACAACCCGGGATTACGGCGGCACAGGATTGGGGCTGGCTATTTCACGCAGCCTTGTGGAAATGATGAACGGACAGATTGGTGTTCGCTCAAAAGTGGGAGAAGGCTCGACCTTCTGGTTCGATATTCTCATTGACCCATACGAACAGGAGGATACGCAAGATATTATCACACCAAATGATATCCAGTTAATGATTATCAGTCATAATCCCCGTAATCGTGCTATCCTGAAAAAGCAATTTGGTTTGATAGGCCGCAATGTTAAAGTCTATTCGAACGGTACAAACGCCCTAACCACCCTGTGCAATCAAGGCGCAGCTCATAAAGTATATCCATTATTTATCGTCGAAGATCATATGGACGGCGTCGATGCTTTGTCATTGCTGGATCGCTTTAAAAATACACCGGCTGTATGCAGCGCGCCCGTTATTATACTTCGCACAGATGATAATGAAAAAAAATCGGCCCGTTTCGCGCGCCATACACACATACATACTTTATCATCTCCGTTCACAATCAAACAGCTTATGGACTCTGTTAATATATCACTGGCCGACTTGGAGAGCGGCATTTTGTTTGAGGCGGCAAAAACGCTAAACGCTTCAAAAGATCTGCTGCCGCCTCTTATTGCCAGTGAAAACCGAACATCCGACCACACCAACCCTGTCCAAAACACGCGCGCTCAATCCAACCGAAAACCGCGCATTCTGATCGCGGAAGACAATCACATTAACCGCATTGTCATTGAAAACATGATTGACCACGATGTTTTTGACATCGCATTTGAAGATGACGGCAAAGCCGCCGTCGAGGCCCATCAGGCTGATCCGTTTGACCTGATCCTCATGGATATTTCTATGCCTGTGATGAATGGTACCGAAGCCACACTGGCGATTCGCGCGCTGGAAAAGCGAAACGGGACACCGGCAGTGCCTATTATAGCCGTTACAGCCCACGCTATGGCTGCCCAAAAACAGATGTATTTTGGCGCAGGTATGGATGATTATGTGGCAAAGCCGATCACACAAAAAGATATTGACCGTGTCCTCAGTCAGTGGATTAAACCGCAAACTCTCGCCAGCAGCCCAGCCGCGCCGAGCCGCCGATCAGCGTAAGCGATTTCACAGGCTCGTCCTAACATTACCTTTATGCCGTGTTGACAAGACCAGACCCTTCCCCCAAATGTGCGCAAAATTTTGAAGCAGCTTTGGGCTGCGTCCCTTATTTTGTGATTGTTTTATGAACCTAGTCATTGTCGAAAGTCCCGCCAAAGCGAAAACAATCGAGAAATATCTTGGTAAGGACTATAAAGTTCTCGCCAGCTTCGGACATGTGAGAGACTTGCCATCAAAAAATGGCTCTGTTGACCCGGATGATGATTTTTCGATGAAGTGGGCGGTCGATACGAAATCCAAAACTCGCATCAAAGATATAGTGGACGCCCTTAAATACTCCGACAAACTCATTCTCGCGACCGACCCTGACCGCGAAGGCGAAGCCATTTCTTGGCACTTGCTCGAGGTTCTCGCCCAGAAAAAGGCTTTGAAAGATAAGCATATTGAGCGCGTTGTGTTTAACGCCATCACGAAAAAATCCGTCACAGATGCCATCGCCAAACCGCGCGAACTCGACATGGAACTCGTCGAGGCTTATCTTGCCCGGCGCGCGCTCGATTATCTTGTGGGCTTTACATTATCGCCTGTATTGTGGCGCAAACTTCCCGGCGCGCGCTCTGCTGGGCGAGTGCAATCGGTATCGCTACGCTTGATTTGTGAGCGTGAAACTGAAATTGAGCAATTTAAGCCGCAGGAATATTGGACTGTCGATAGTACAATCGAGACCGCAAAAGGGACAGAGTTTTCCGCAAAGCTCGTCTCGCTTGCAGGAGAAAAGCTCGATAAATTTTCACTCAATAATGAAACTCTCGCCCTCGCTGCAAAATCCAAAGTCGAAACTGCCAAACTCTCGATTAAATCCGTTGAAGCCAAACCGGTTCAGCGCCGACCTTATGCGCCGTTTACCACATCAACGCTGCAACAGGACGCCTCGCGCAAACTCGGGTTTTCAGCCACGCGTACCATGCAAACCGCGCAAAAACTCTATGAAGGCATCAATGTCGACGGCGAAACGGTCGGCCTGATCACCTATATGCGAACGGACGGTATCTCTATGGTCGGCGAAGCCATTTCTGATGCCCGCGCGACCATACTCTCCGAATTTGGCGAAGCATATTGCCCCGGTGAACCGCGTGTTTACAAAAACAAAGCCAAAAATGCCCAAGAAGCTCACGAAGCAATTCGCCCCACAAGCTTTCGGCGTAACCCGTCCAAAGTCGGCTTGTCAGGTGATCAGTATAAACTTTACGATTTGATCTGGAAACGGGCCATGGCCAGCCAAATGGAAGCCGCCCGCATGGAGCGCACCACCATTGAAATTACAGATGCGCCTGACACAGTCGGCCTGCGCGCTACAGGCACAGTCATTCGCTTCGATGGATTCCTCAAGCTCTACACAGATGATAGCGACGCGGCGAAAGACGATGAAGACAGTAAAGTCCTTCCGCCAGTTTATAAGGGCGACGGCGCAGACGCCAAAGACGTAAACGCCGAACAGCATTTCACCCAGCCGCCGCCCCGTTACTCAGAAGCCAGTCTCGTCAAACGTATGGAAGAGCTTGGCATTGGCCGACCATCAACTTACGCGTCTATTCTGAAAGTCCTGCAAGACCGGGACTATGTTACGCTCGATAAGCGCCGTTTTCTACCCGCTGATAAGGGCCGCTTGGTCATTGCATTTTTAGAGAACTTCTTCGCCAAATATGTGCAATATGACTACACGGCAGATCTTGAAGAGCGCTTGGATAAAGTCTCTGCCGGTGATCTGAATTGGAAAAAGCTGCTCCGTGATTTTTGGGATCAATTCTCGGCGCATGTTGACGGCACCAAAGAACTACGCGTGACGCACGTTCTTGACGCGCTTAATGATTCGCTTCGCCCGCTTGTATTCCCGGACAAAGAGGACGGGTCCGACCCGCGCAAATGCACAAGCTGCGCCGATGGAGAGCTTAGCCTGAAAATCGGTAAGTATGGGTCGTTCGTGGGCTGTTCTAATTATCCGGACTGTAAATTTACCCGTCCCTTTGGCCAAGGCGAAGACGCGGCTGAACCTGCCGAAGACAAAATACTCGGCCAAGACCCGGACACCGGCATGGATGTATTCCTCAAAACCGGCCGATTCGGCCCCTATGTACAGCTTGGCGAAGAAAAGAAACCCAAGCGTACCAGCCTGCCGAAAGACTGGCCCTATGATACGATTGATCTGGAAAAAGCTCTGACTTTACTCCGGCTTCCGCGCGAGGTTGGACTGCACCCCGAAGACGGCAAACCGATCAAAGGCGCATTGGGACGTTACGGGCCTTATATTCTGCATGAAGGCACCTATGTGAACCTGCCTACCGCCGATGAAATGTTTGAAATTGGCCTGAACCGCGCGGTGACTCTGATCGCGGAAAAACGGGCCAATCCGGGACGCGGACGCAGCGCCGGGACGGTACTCAAAGACCTCGGCATGCACCCATCCACTGAAAAGCCTATCAAGATCATGGACGGGCGTTACGGCCCCTATGTGAAATATGAGAAAATCAATGCGACAATCCCGAAAGGCACCAAGCCTGAGGATGTAAACATTGATATGGCGCTCGAATATATCGCGGAAAAAGAA